>JAKAKG010000072.1 GCA_021813555.1 Acidobacteriota bacterium | reverse complement strand
CGATGAGGCGTGTCGTTCCGAAGTAGACGGCCACGGCCAGGAGGGCGGGGCTTTCAAGCATGTCCACGGGCGCCAAACTCTTGGCGTCCACCATCTCCACGTAGTCGATCTTCGCGAGAGGGGCCGAGCCGACGAGCGACCGCGCCGCCTCCACGATCACTCGGCTTCTGCGCTCGCCTCCGCGGTAGAGGGCGGCGGCGGCATCCAGGGAGCGCTTGAGGACGGGCGCCTGGGTCCGCTCCTCCGGGGACAGGTACACGTTTCGGCTGCTCATGGCCAGGCCGTCGCGCTCGCGGACGATGGGCGCCACGACGATCTCCACGGGCAGATCCAGGTCCGCGGTGACGCGCTTGATGACGGCGGCTTGCTGGGCGTCCTTCTGCCCGAAGACGGCCACATCGGGCTCGCAGAGGTTGAAGAGCTTGGTGACGACCGTAGCCACCCCGGCGAAATGGCCTGGCCGCTTGGCGCCGCACAGGCCCGACGTGAGCGTGCCCGAGACGTCCACCCTCGTGGCGTGGCATGGAGGATACATGTCCCGCGCCTCGGGGGCGAAGAGGGCATCGGCCCCTTCCGTCTCGCAGAGGGCCCGGTCGCGCTCGAAGTCCCGGGGATAACGGTCCAGGTCTTCGCCGGCGCCGAACTGTGTGGGATTAACGAAAAGGGTCACCACTACGCGCTGGGCGCGGCGCTTGGCCTCGCGGATCAGCGAAAGGTGTCCCTCGTGCAGATATCCCATGGTGGGCACCAGGCCCACCCGTTCGCCCCGGGCCCGGCAGGTGCGCGCGAAGCGGCGCGGCTCTTCAAGGCTCCGAAGTACCAGCATCCTCGTCCCTTGCTCCAAAGCGGCGTGCCTGGTCCGGAGAGAGGTGGAAGGCCTCCTCCTCGGAGGGGAAGCGCCCGCTGAGCACGTCCTCGCGGAAGCGGCCCAGGGCCTCGCGCATCTGTTTGCCGAAGTCGCCGTAAGACCGCACGAAGCGCGGCATGGGGCCGTCGTACAGGCCCAGCAGGTCGTGGAATACGAGGACCTGGCCGTCGCAGTGGGGACCGGCCCCGATGCCGATGGTCAGGATGCCGGAGCGTGCCGTGATCTCCTTGGCCACTTCACTGGGAATGCATTCAAGGACCATGGCGAAGGCGCCCGCCTCCTCCACGGCCTTGGCGTCGTCCAGGAGCGCCTGGGCGGCCTCCGCGGTTTTTCCCTGCACCTTGAATCCGCCGAAGGTGTGAAGAGATTGGGGCGTGAGGCCGATGTGGCCCATGACGGGAATCTCGCTGTCCACGAGGGCCTTGATGAGAGCCGCGCGCTTGGCGCCGCCCTCGATCTTCACGGCCTGCACGCCGCCTTCCTGGAGGCAGCGGCCGCAGTTACGCACGGCGTCCTCCCACCCCGTGTGGTAGGTCATGAAGGGCATGTCGGCCACCACCAGGGACCGCTTGGCGGCGCGGGAGACCATGGCGCAGTGGTAGACCATGTGGTCGAGGGTGACGGCGAGGGTGTCGGGCTGGCCCTGGACTACCATCCCCAGGGAATCGCCCACGAGGAGGATGTCCGCCCCGGCGTCCTCCGCCATTCGGCCGGAGGGGTGGTCGTACGCCGTGAGCATGACCACGCGCTGGCCTTGAGCCTTGCGCTCCCTCAGGCCGGGAACGGTGATGGCCTGGGGCATGGCTGCCGATATTTTGGACAAGGGAACTCTCCTTTCTCCCCATCCCCGAAGGGCTTGAGGGAAAGATGCGGGTGAGGTGGAACCTTCGCCCAGTCCAGGTCCGTCAGGCGGATCCCAGCGGGGCGTACAAGAGGACGCCGCGTTCGAGCCTGTTCACCTGGCCGATCAGGTGATCCAGCTCCCCGGTGCCCCTCTCAAAATCTACATCATTCGTGTTAACAATCAAGAGGGGGGTCTCTTGATATCTGAAAAAGAAGAAGTTGTAGGCCTTGTTCAGTTCGTCGATGTATTCGTCCGAGATGCGCTTTTCGTAATCCCGGCTACGGGATCGGATGCGCTTGATGAGGGTGTCCGTGGTGGCCTGAAGGTAGATGACCGCGTCGGGCTTGGGAACGCCCTCCAGGAGGATGGCGTGCATTTTCTCGTAGATGACCAGCTCCGAGTCGTTGAGGTTGAGGTGGGCGAAGATCTTGTCCTTCAGCGGGATGTAGTCGGCCACGATCTTGGTGTCGAAGAGGCTGCGCTGGACGAGCTGTTGCTGCTGCTGGTACCGGGTGAGGAGAAAAAAGAGCTGGCACTGGAACGCGGCGCCTTTTCGCCCCTGGTAGAAATCGGGCAGGAAGGGGTTTTGGAGGTCTTCGAGCAGCAACGTGGCGCCGAGCCGTTTGGCGAGGACCTTGGCCAGCGTCGTCTTGCCCACGCCGATGGGGCCCTCCAGCGCCACGTAAGGAAATTTCAGATCGGCCGCCATATCCTCCCCTTGCCTCGATTATCCGGCAACCGGGGCGGTT
This sequence comes from Acidobacteriota bacterium, assembly GCA_021813555.1. GTDB lineage: Bacteria > Acidobacteriota > UBA4820 > UBA4820 > DSQY01 > JAKAJA01. The sequence continues at coordinate 27,812 of JAKAKG010000072.1, read as the reverse complement.
TGGCAACGGGAGGGCGGGGCAAGGGCTGGATGCTAGACGTCAGGCGCGAAGGGCGAGGGAGGGGAGCAGGGGGCGGGAAGCGCAGGAGCCGTCAGGCATCATTGATTCCTTTTCCGAAGCCCCTGTTCCCCTGATCCCCTGTTCCCCTACTCACCTACTCACCTACTCACCTACTCACCTACTCACTCCTGATCACCTATTCCCTGAATTATCCCAACTCACCCATCCACCCTATCCCGTTCCCACCTAAACCTATCCTCCGTTTCATCGTAGAATGACCTTGGGAGGACCTGTATGGAAGCCCTTTCATACCGTGGAGTTCAGAAAAATTTCGGCGACGTGAAGGCCGTGAAACCCTTGGATCTGGATATTCCTCAGGGGAAAATCTTCGGCCTGTTGGGGCCCAACGGCGCGGGGAAAAGCACCCTCATCCGCATGACCATGGGGATCTTTCTCCCCGACGGAGGGGACATCTCGGTCTTCGGCCAGCCGCGCGATCAGGTGGCGAGCGCCGCCTTCGGCTACCTGCCGGAGGACAGGGGCCTCTACACCAAGATGAAGGTGGGTGAGCTTTTGAGGTTCTTCGCCTCCCTCCGCGGACTCTCCTCTGCCGAGGCGGGCCGCCGGGCCACCGAGGGGCTAAGGCGGGTGGGTTTGGAGAAGTGGGAAAACCACAAGGTGGACGATCTTTCCAAGGGCATGCAGCAGAAGATCCAGTTGCTGGTGGCCATCCAGCACCGGCCTAAGATCGCCGTTCTGGACGAGCCCTTCACGGGGCTGGACCCCGTCAACGTGGAGCTTTTCATGGAAGTGCTCGACGAGATCATCGCTCAGGGCACGACCGTCGTTCTGTCCACCCACCAGATGGAGCAGGTGGAGAAGCTCTGCCACGCCATCGCCCTCATCAACAAGGGCCAGGTGGTGCTTAAGGGGAACGTGGCGGACATACGCAGAGACTATGGGTCCCGGGCCGTATCGGTGGCCTTCGCGGATGGAGCGAAGCTCCAGGAATCGCAGTTTGCGGACTTGGCCGAGAAGGTCATCCTCATGCCCAACGAGGCCCGCTTCGTCGTTAGGCCGGAAGCTCACGCCGGCAAAGTTCTCAAGCGCCTCCTGGAACTTGGGGTGAAAGTGTCACGGTTTGAGGAGGCTCAGGCCTCCATGCACGATATCTTCGTCCAAGTCGTGTCGGCGTCCGGTGCGGAAGGAGACGGCCATGCGAACTAACTGGGGCAACATCTACGCCGTCGTCCGCCGGGAATTTCTGGACCGCGTCCGTAAGAAGTCATTCCTCGTAAGCACCCTGATCACCCCCGTCGTCTTCGGGGCGCTCATGATTCTTCCCGGGTTGCTCTCCGTGATGCAGACGGGAAAACCGACCCAGGTTCTGGTCGTAGACAAGACGGGCTGGGCGGGCCCCGCGGTGGTCGCCGCGGCTCCAGCCCCGCGTCCCGCCGGAAACAGCTTGGAAGGCAAGGCCGAGGAGAGCGCCATGAAGGCGGCCACGCTGAAGATGGCGCCGGCGGGCGAGGATCTGGAGGCCATCAAGCGAGACATCGGAGACGGCAAGGTGGACGGAGCGCTCCTCCTTGAAGGCGATGGCAAGACCGAATTGAAAGCTACCTACTTCGGACAGAACATCTCCAACCCCCAGCTCTTCCAGTTTCTCGACAGCCGCCTCAACGTGGCCCTCGTCGAGCATCGCCTGGACAAGCTCGGGCTGGACCGCGCCATTGCGGACAAGCTCAAAGGGCGGGTGGAGGTGGATCCCGTCAAGGTGGAGAAGGGCGGCAAGACCCGGAAGGGCTCCATCATGGACTTCGTAGTGCCCATCGCCCTGGCTCTGGTCATCTACATGATGATCCTCATGTACGGCACGGCCATCATGAACGGAGTGCTGGAGGAGAAGAACAGCAAGGTCGTGGAGGTGATCATCTCCGCCGTTCGCCCCTTCGAGCTGATGATGGGCAAAATCGTCGGCATTGCCTCCGTGGGCTTGCTCCAGTACGGCATCTGGTTCGTGGCGGGTGCCGCCGTTTTCATGGCCAACCCCATGAACTTTCAATCCCACATGGACGGGTCCCCGGTGAAGCTCCTGCAGCTCGTTCTCCTCGTCCTCTATTTCCTGCTGGGCTTCATTTTCTATTCGAGCCTCTACGCGGCCATCGGCGCCGCCTGCACGAGCCAGCAGGAGACGCAGCAGTGGCAGATGCCCATCGCCTTTGGGCTTATCGTGCCGTTCATGCTCATGATGCCCACCCTCATGACGCCCAACGCCTCGTGGGTGGTGGCTCTCAGCCTCTTCCCGGTGACCTCGCCCATCACCATGCTCCTGCGGGTGGGGGCGGTGGAAGTTCCCCTTTGGCAGATCGCGGCGAGCCTGGGGCTGCTCGCCCTGGGTACCGTCTGCGTGGCCTGGGCCGCCGCGAAAGTGTACCGCGTGGGCATACTGATGACGGGCAAACGGCCGAGCATCCCTGAAATCCTGAGGTGGATCAGGCAATAGACTCGGAGAGGCGGGAGGCGAGAGCCAGACGCCAGGAGCGAGAGGGGCGACGCGAGACGCAAAGTGAGAGACCAGCGCGTTGCTTCGGCGCGTCTTGCTTCATGGCGTCTGGCTTAATCGCGCACTGATGTTCTAGGAAGTGAGACCTATTTTTCAGAGGTCGATGACCATGCTCAACCCGCTCGGGCTTCTCGGCTTCGGTTTTGGCCATGCCAAGGTCAGCAAGAGGCGGAAGCTCGTGGCGCTACTCATCGCCGCCGCCGCCGACTTCCTCCAGTGGGTCTTGCTGCCGATGGTCGTCGAGGGAGCCCTGTCGCCTCTGGACTGGGCCGTGGATCTGGCCACCGCCGCGGCCCTCCTTCTGGTGGTGGGATTCAAGGCCCGGCTGGCTTTGGCCTTCACCGCCGAACTCATCCCGGGATTGGACATGTTTCCCACGTGGGTTGCTCTGGTACTCACCCTCCCCACGGATGAGGAGGCCCCTTCCGCTCCCTCGGGCTCTGCGGCCCACGGGACGGTCGAATACCTCCCTCCGGCCGAAGCCCGGCCGGCCGACAAGACGCCCTGAATCGGCAGGTCCGACCGAGACGGAAAAACATGAAAAGGGGCCCCGAAGGGCCCCTATCGTGGTTGGCTGGGACTGATGCCTCGTCAGTCTTGGACGGGGCGAACCTTCTCGGCCTGCGGGCCCTTCTGGCCCTGGGTGACCTCGCAGGTCACGCGCTGGCCTTCCTGGAGGGTCTTGAACCCGTTGCCCTCGATGGCGCTGAAATGAACGAATGCGTCCTTCCCCCCATCCACCGTGATGAACCCATAGCCCTTCTTCTCATCGAACCACTTCACGATACCGTTTGCCACTGTAAACTCCTACTGTGACGCAACTTCAACAACCTGTTTGTCGAAGTTTGACGGGATTATAGTCCCACCCACGGGCCTTGTCAAGGGGGGAAGGGCATTTTGGATTTGGGATTTGGGAAAGAAAGAAATTCGGAAATGAGGGAGAGCGCTACACCCGGCCATCGCTCATCCCTCAACTCTCAACTCTCAACTCTCAACTCTCAACTCACAGCCTCCACTCCACGATCCGCTTGCACAGCGCGCCCCTTCGGCGTACAAAGAGCAAGGGGATGTCTTCGGCGGAACAACCACATTCGGCTAGAGGGGCCGGCGAGGCTCGGCTACCAAGGAGGGGACCGTGATCCTGTTGAATCCCAAACATCTCACACGCAGATACCCCGAGGAGCGTTCGGCCGCCATCATGCGTGACACGGTGGCTTTTTTCGAGGGCAAAGGGCTCAAAAAGGTCAAAGAGGACGACCAAAACCGGATCTGGTACGAGGACTTCCTGGCTTTCCTCAAGGCGGAGGGCGCCTTCGGCACCCTGCTGTCTCCGCCACAATACGGCGGCGAGGCGGCCCGCTGGGATACGTGGCGGAACTGCGAATTCAACGAGATCCTGGGCTTCTACGGGCTATGCTACTGGTACACGTGGCAGGTCTCCATCCTCGGCCTGGGTCCCATCTGGATGAGCAAGAACGAGGCCCTCAAGAGAAGGGCCGGGGCCATGCTCCAGGAGGGAGGAATTTTCGCCTTCGGCCTCTCGGAGCGCGAGCACGGGGCGGACATCTACTCCACGGACATGATGCTCAAGCCTCAGGCCGACGGCACGTACCTCGCCGATGGTGATAAGTACTACATCGGCAACGGGAACGAGGCGGCTCTCGTCTCAACCTTTGGCAAGGTGGCCGGGACCGACGAGTACGTCTTCTTCACCGTCGACCCCAAACACCCCAAATTCGAATTGGTCAAGAACATTACCCCCAGCCAATCTTACGTGGCCGAGTTCATCCTCCACGATTACCCCATCCGGGAGGAGGACATCCTCTCCCGGGGCCAGCTCGCCTGGGACACGTCGCTCAACACCGTCAACGTGGGCAAGTACAACCTCGGCTGGGCGTCCATCGGCATCAGCACGCACGCTTTCTACGAGGCCATCGCGCACGCCTCGGGCCGGCGCCTCTACGGCATGCCGGTGACGAACTTCCCCCACGTGAAGCAGCTCTTCACGGACGCTTACGCGCGCCTGTGCGCCATGAAGCTCTTCGCGCTGAGGGCCTCGGACTACCAGCGGTGCGCCTCGGCTCAGGACCGGCGCTATCTCCTCTACAACCCCATGGTGAAGATGAAGGTCACGACTCAGGGCGAGGAAGTCGTCAATCTGCTGTGGGACGTGATCGCCGCCAAGGGCTTCGAGAAGGAGGTCTACTTCGAGATGGCGGCCCGGGACATCCGCGCCCTTCCCAAGCTGGAGGGGACGGTCCACGTGAACATCGCCCTCATCGTGAAGTTCCTGGCCAACTATTTCTTCAACCCCGCGCCGTACCCGCCCGTTCCCGAGCGCACCGACCCGGCGCACGACGCCTTCCTCTTCGATCAGGGTCCATGCCGGGGGCTGGCCAAGATTCAATTCCACGACTACAAGGCGGCCTATGGCCTGTTCGAGACGCCGAACCTGACGATCTTCCGTGAACAGGCCGCCACCTTCAAGGGATTCCTGGCCAAGGCCACGCCCTCCCAGGCCCAGTCCAAAGACACGGACTTCCAGCTTGCGGTGGGGGAACTCTTCGCCCTCGTCGTCTACGGCCAGCTCATTCTCGAAATGGCCAAACTGCGCGGCGAGAGTACGGACCTCGTGGACCAGATCTTCGACTTCATGGTGCGCGATTTCTCCAAGTTCGCCCTGCAGCTCTACTCCAAGCCCACCTCCACCGAGGCGCAGATGGAGTTCTGCCAGAAGATGATCCGAAAGCCCGTCCACGACGAGGCCCGGTTCCTCCGCGCCTGGGGCGAAGTGGAATCCCTCAAGGACGCCTACGTCATGAACGAGTAGGAGGGGAACAGGGAGCAGAGAGCAGGGAGCAGGGAGCAGGGAGCCAGAGCGGCTACCCTATCCAAAGCCGTCATTGCGAGGAGGCCGCAGGCCGGCGCGGCAATCTCATGGTTTGGGCACACGCGCCGAGATTGCTTCGGTGCCCTGTCGGGCGGTCGCAATGACAAGATTCGCTTCTCGCGTCATCGCGTCATCGCGTCATCGCGTCTTGCTTAATCGCGTCTCGCGCAGGCCTTGCCCTGCGCTTTGAGCTACCGCGTCCTCCCTTATCATGTCTGAGCGCCTCGATCCATCCTCCTCAACATAGGACCGTGACCTACCTCACATATAACGGTGGTCTCGTGTCGTACCCCTTGAATTTGAATGTCCTGGCCCCTAAGATAAATGTGTTCTGTCCGGATATTTGGGGATGAAAGCTAGGGACATCAAAGGGGGATGGGTTTCAAGCGAGCCGGCGTCTGCTGGCGCAGGAGGGGGCGTTCATGGTGAGCAGTCGTGTTCAGGTGGCTGGGGCTCGATCATCCGTGCTCTTTGCAAAGAGTCTCCTACTTGCTCTCTGCCTGCTGGCGGCGGCGGGACTGTGGGGACAAACGAGAAGCAATCCCACCGAAGTGACGAACCTAGTTCCCGCCACGGCCGCCATTCCCTCGGACGGGATAACGCTGACGCTGCTGGGACGAGGCTTTCGGAATGGGCAGAGCCTCGTCTCCTCGGATCCATCGGTTATCGTTCTCGCGTTTCAGGTGGCCTCGCCCGGAGTGGCTTCGGCCGTGCTCCGCGTTCTGCCCGGCGCGCCAGCGGGCCGTGTGCGGTTGGATATCAGGGACCCCTTCGGGCGCGGGACCGGGTGGCAGGATGTGATTCCCGAGCTCACGCTCGTCCCATCAGGCGCCCTGTCGGCTCCGATCTCGGTGCAGGACGCGGCGATTGTCTTCCCAGCACCGGGAACGCTACTGGCTCCCGATGCACCCCTGATGGCCCGCGGCATGCTCTCCACGAGCGGGAGCGGGGTCATCATCGGCCGGTTCCTCTTGGACGGCGTGCCTTACGACCAGTTCACCGCCGTTGCGGGAGGCGGTGCGCCCGTTGGCGTCTCGGCCAGAATTCCCGTGCCCTACACCGGAGCGGGGACCCACGACCTCCAGGTGGAGGTCCTGAGCCCCCAACACGTCCTTTCCGGAGCTGTCCGCATCGTCGGTGCTGACGAATCGCGCACTGCCTTGGCCCTGCTTGGTCCCGAGGCGGGGGCCTCCGCCTCCGGGCCTCCGCTCTTCCGCTGGACCTTTGTTCCGGGCGCGGCTGGGTACGAGGTAGTTCTCGCCCCGCAGGGCGCCCAAGGCTCCCGGCATCAGTGGCGCAGCTATACCTCCGAGTTTACGCCCGCGCCCGCCGAGTGGGCCGCCGTGGAAGCGGGATCCTATCACTGGACCGTTCGCGCGCTTTTCCCCGGCGACGTCCTGGGCGCGCCAGCTCCCGCCCGTTCTCTGTTCGTGGGTGGCACGGCGGTGGAACTTCGCCTGTCACCTCCGGCCCCTGGGCCCAAGCCAGGCACGCTCTGGCTCTCATGGGAGGGCGGTCCTGAGGGGGCCCTTTACCGGCTGAAATTCGCCCGTGCGGGCCAGCTGCTCTTCGATGCGCTCACGCGCCGCCCCAAGTACCTCCTGCGTCTCCCGGTCTCCGCCGAAACCCTGGACGTCTCAATTACGGCTCTTGATCCCGACGGGCGGCCGATGGGACCGCCCGTCCATGGAACGACCGCCGAGCCCCGGAGCGAGAGATACGTGGAACCTGCGATTCACTTCGCCGCGGGCCCCATCGCAGTGACAGGCGTGGCGCCCGCCGAAGGCTCCACGGTGAATGTGTCCCAACCGGCTGTTTCCGCCCGCTGGCAGGGGGTGGTGGACCCCGACGAGGTGGTCCTCTTCCTGGATGCCACCGATGTCACGGCCATGGCAACGATTCAGCCCGGCAGTCTCACCTACAGCCCCGTGATGGCGCTCGCCCAGGGCAGCCACACGGTTCGCCTCTCCCTTGGCACCGCGGAGCGCTCATGGACCTTCACCGTGGCCAGCGAGGCGGCGGAAGCGAAGGGGGGAGGGGAGACCGCGTCCAGCCCCTCTGAAGCCAAAGGCGGAAAGGGCGCCTCGACGCAGGCGAGTCCCACCGGCTCCTGGACCCTGCAGGCCGCTGGAACCTTCACCGACGTATCGGGAAGCGGACCTGGGCAGGAGGATACCATCCGTGCAACCCTCACGGGCCAGTCGGACCTTGGGACCCCCCGTGCCTTTTTCAAGAGCACGGCAGACGCTTCGTGGCGCCACGACTTCCAGAGCCCCCACCTGACGGTCAACGAAAGCCGGTCCTGGCTTCTCTCCGGCGGGATTCGAGGTGAACAGCTTTCCTTGGATGCGCAGGCGGGTTACGGCGCCGCCGAGATTCTCGCGGGCAGCCAGTTCCTTTCCACCGGGCTCACCCGAGGCGCCGGCCAGCTCCGCGCCCAGACGCCCATCGGCGAATTTGGCGCCTACGCTTCTTTCGATGACCGCATCCCTGGCCTGGGCAGTGCCACGGGTGCGGGTGATGTGCGCGTGCAAGCGGCTTCCTACGCTCTGCCGCTTCCGTCCAAGAACTTCACGGTCCGCATCCTGGGCCTCTGGAGCGACAGCGACGCTTCATCCTACACGCCCGCGAGTTCCGGACGGGTGTTGGGCGCATTGGGCACCTTCCGTTTCTCGCCTGCGTTCTCCCTTTACGTGGAGGCCGCGCGTTCCAGCCAGACCCCCGTCGGCAGCACTTCGACGCGGGGCAACGCGTTTCGCCTCGGCTTCTCGGGCACGGCCGCGGGCCTGACCTATGCCCTGAACCTGCGGCGTGTGGATGGGACGTTCGGAAATCCCGCCAACCCGGGCTACAACGCGGGGGGCGTCCCGGACCGCCAGGGCGGCGACCTCGGCCTCTCGCGAGCGTTCGGGAAGCTGGCCGCCACCTTCAACCTCCAGTATGCGGAGGACGGCGTTGGCGGGACGGGTGCAATTCCTTCGGCGCGCCACTGGCAGGCCCAGCTTGGCCTTACCCATCCCATGGGCAAGAGCTCGACCGTCGCCCTCAATCTCAACAGCACGCGGGACCGGGGGGGCGAGGACCTATCCAAGGGGTTGCCGGGAGTCCGGCGCAATCAGGACGGATTGGCTCTGGCGTTCACGCAGCGCGTCAGCCGGCTCTCCTTCGCGGAGGTCTACACGGCCCAGCGGGTCCGCGACTCGGCCAACCCCGCGTCAGCGGTGGATTTGGACTCCCTCGTTCTCTCCGCGGGCGGCAGCTTTACGACGAATATGGGCTTGGCGGCCACGGCGTCCCTGTCCCGCACCGACATGCCTTTTGGGGTCGGCCGAACGGACATCGCCGTCATCTCCGTGTCACCTTCCTGGACGCTCCCCGACGCGCACGTCACCTTCATGCCGCAATATATGTATAGCAGGACCAAGAGCGACGCCGGGACCGCGGACTCACGCACGGATCAATACGGCCTCACGGTCCAGTGGACTCCCGCCTTCTGGCGCTCATTCCTGGCGCTCCAAGCCTCCGCCCTATGGACAGATCATAGCGGCCTCTCGGTCCCTCAACAGACCGGCACGGACCACCGCTACTTCCTGAGCGTCTCTTTCCGCTGGAAGGGCGGCAGAGGGTCCCTCAACGACCGGTTCAGCCCCCCCGGGGCGCCCGCGGCAATGGGCTTCTTGTATCCCGTGACGCGGCCCATGGGCTCCGCCGCGCCCTATTCGTCCTATATGCCCTATTCGCCTTTCATGGCACCGGGTCTCTAGGAGGTCGGCCATGCGTCGTACCACCAAGTTCCGGATCGTGTTTCTCGCTGCGGCGTTGCTGGGCACCGTGCTGGCGATGTTCGCCCAGACGGCCGGTGCGCCCTCCACGCCGCAGATCTTCCTGACGCCCAACATGGGCACAGCGGGGCAGACGCTCAACGTCTCGGTCCAAGGAATGAGGTGCAGGGCAGATTATCGTTACGTCTTTCAACCACCAGGAATTTCTGTCAAGGCGCTCCCATGTGCCCCATTGAAGGACGTGCTGGTGCCGGCCGCTCTTCAACTCACGATTTCGCCGCAGGCGAAGGCCGGAGTCTATACGCTGGTCGTCACCGGGATGGACATGATGCCCATCCAGGTTCCAGGTGCCTTTACCGTTCTGCCTTCGGCCCCTCCTCCTGGGCGGATCGGGGGGGGTGCGGCGAGGGTGGACCGGGTATCGCCCCAGGAAGTCTCCCCAGGCGAGACCTACACCTTGACCTTGTATGGCGAGGGCTTCACTCAGGGCATGACGGTGGGCTTCGGCCGTGACCTTCAGGTCCTCTCACCTCCTCTCATGCTGGAGCCGCGGGGGGAGCGCGCCCAAATGCAGGTCCTGGTATCCCCCACGGCCGTGGACGGGGTCCGCCTCGCCGAAGCTGGAAACCCCCGCGGCCCAACATCCAGTGGTCCCGGCGGTGTCCGCGTCTTGCCTGCCAAGGCCGGGGTAAGGCAGACCGTGCATCCTCCCGCGGTGATTAAACCCGTGAAGATCGAAGCGCCCCACGGAAAGATCATCCTGGACCGCCCAAACCGCCAGGGGAGCGGTGAATTTCAACAGGTCAAGATGTGGGACGATCCGCCCATGGTCCAGAAGGACCTCCTCTTCACCTGGTACGAAGACAACCCCGGCATCGCCGACCACTTCGTGTGGCGCATCACCGACCGGGACGGCAAGGTCCTGGCCCAGGCAGAGACGCCGGGGAGCAAGCCCTACTACCGGGTCACTACGGCCCTCCTCAAGAGCCTTCCAGAGGCCTACAAGGCCCCCTTCTTCACGTGGGACCCCGGCCAAGGCATCCCCCCCGCGGCGGCCAGAGGCCCATTGAGCGCCCCGCCCAAGGCGGGGAGCCCCTCTTTGCGCACCGGCCTGGCGCTGAAGGAGCCCACCCAAGAGCAGGTGAACGCCCTCCTGGCCTCCATGGCCTCCGGCCCTTCGCTGACGGCCGTGAACGGCGTCGCGGGGGCGCAGATGTTGTCCACCAACAAGGCCCAGGCCCTTTGGCAGGTGCGCGGGTACTGGAAGCACCCCGTTTCTGGCGAGATGGTGGAGGTGGAGGTGAGCCCCTCCTACCCCCTGCGCCTGCCAGACGTACCCAAGGGGCTGCTGAACTGCTCCGCCGCCGCCCAGCCAGGCGCCCTTCAAGCGGAATGCATGAGCGCCACCTCAAGCGTGGCGTGCGCGGCGCCCGCCACCTATGCGCTGAAGGGGAGCATCGACCTGACCAAGGACCCCTACCCCGTTTCCGTCTCCCTGGCCTCTTTGCAGACCATGCAGATGGAGTACACCAACGTCTGGCTCTCCTGGGGAGATGGGGTCGTGGAGCCGCTCCGGGTGGACGGCGGCACCGCGGGCGCCGACGGCAAGATCAAGCTGGTCCTCAACGGGAGCCCAACGAACCCGGGCATCCTACACACCTATGAGTACCCGGACACCTACGACATCAAGATCTACTCCCTGCCAACGCCGGACAAGCAGAACCCCGCCACGCCCGCCCTCCTGAGCTCGACGGGCGGAGGCCTCTACGCGGCAGCCGTGCAGAGCATGGCAGGGCAGACCAGCGTCTCCACCTCCTCGGGCACCGTCGTCCGGGCTTCTTTTCCGGCGGTCGGTCCGGCGGCTCAGAGCAACGTTTCGACGGTGGGAACCGCGTCCCAGGCGCCCCAGGGCATGAACCCGAACCTCGCCAACCTGGGCTCCGACGCCTACCTCATCGCCTGCTTCCCCAAGGTCCGCGTCGAAGAGCCGCCTGACCTGACGGCCGAGGGTCCTCTTCACCTCCTGAAGGTGGCCGTGACGGAGTTCCCCGGCTACTCGGGCAATCCCGCCAAGGTGAGCGATTGCGCCGAGGCGTTCACCGCCAAGGCCTCCCTGACCTACTACGGAACGGGATACGCGATCTGGTTCTGGACCGTAGACGGCGAGGCGATGATAGGGGATTTCCAGAAGCTTCCGCCTGCCTCGAAGAAGGCCCCGGCGAACTACATCATCGAGTCTCCGGCGCTCCCCGTGCCACTCACGGGCAAGCCGCACGGCGTCTGCGTTCGCGTGAAGACCATCGTGGAACTCGGCGATATCGCCAAGGTGCTCTCCTCGGGCATCACCTGCGGGTCTACGCCTCCCGAGCCGCCTGCCGTGTCGAAGCTCGTCATGCGCCCGTCGGGCATGAGCTTTGCCGACATGGGCTCCCAGGTGACGATCGGGGGCGGCGCTTCGCGCTCGCAGGTTCAGGGGGGGGCGCTCAAGGGGCTCTCCGGATCGGGCGGCGGCGCCGCGGTCTCCATCTCCACCCTTCAAGACGCCGCGCTTCCGCTCCTCGCCCAAGTCCAGCTCCAACAGACCGACTGGGACGTGTGGTCGGAGCCGGCAGCTTACGAGGTAGTTCCCCATGACCCCTCGGTGCCCTGTCGTCTCTACTTCGAGGCCAAAGGCGGACCCTTCACCATCAGCGACGTGACCGAGATGAAGCAAGAGAGCGACGGGACCTTCTCCGGCAAGGGCAAGCTCCACCTGGCACTCCCCTCGGGCCCTGGTGGATCGAGCGCATTCTACGTCCCCCTCGCCTTCAGCCACCTCACCTTGACGGGTGCCGGCGATGGTCGCCAAGTCACGTCCGGAACCCTGGACACCGCGCCCACCTCGACGGCCTCATTCAGCGGCGAGGTGACGGGCCTCACGGGCAAACTCACACACGTGAAAGCCTCGGCGGGGCCGGATAACCCCTTCGTGGTGACCTTTGCCCTCGGCCTCTCTGGCAACGCGTGGCTCAAGCCCGAGGGCTCCGCCATGTCACTCAACGCCACGGGGGCTATCACAAAAGACGGGGACTTCTACGCCGATTCCGACGGTGGCAAGCCTCTCGTCCTGCCTCCCGCGGCCATCGGCCAGTCCCAGTTCATCCTCGAAGGCCAGGAGCTGGTCGTGGACTGGAGCCAGACGCGAGGCGAGGCACCGCCCGCTTCGGCCTGCACCGCGGCGGGTGCGGGAAGCGGCGCGGAGTGGGTGGGGCTCTACATCAAGAAGGGAACCCTCAAGCCCTACGCCTTCGGCTCCCAGTCCCTGGGCGCCCCGCTCCCCGTGGACGGGTGGGCGGTTGGCTGGGGAGGGATTTCGGGCAGCTTGCCGCCCAAAACCCTCTCGGCCTCGGTTCCGCTGGGCGGCATGACGCTCTTCGTGAAGGACCTGGGGGTGCAGCTCTGCGGCTCCTCCCTTCAGGCCCGCTATGGCGTGGACCTCAAACAGGTGCCGCTCATCGAAGCCGACGTGCCCGGCGCGCTCCAAGTGGACATGAAGGGCAACCTCGTCTCGGACTTCACGGCGCCGAACATCACCAAGGAATACGGCTCGCTGAAGATGGAGTTGCTTGGCGCGGACTTCAACAACGAGGCGGGCCAGGGGTGGCGCGTGGCCCTCGACTCGTCCTTCACCTTCAGCACGAAGGGCCAAGTCCTCTCGAAGGTCCACGTGGACGGAATCCGGGTCAAACCGAACGGCGAGGCTTTCTGGAAGGACGGCACCACCGGCGCGACACTCCCCATCGGCGGCACCGCCTCCCTCGGCCCCGTGAAGATGGACCTCGTGCAGCTCGGGATCAAGCTCTCCTCGCACAACGGAAAGCCGGCCGTGGACTTCGGGCTGGACGCAAAGTTCCGTATCAGCGACGTCCTCGCGCCTTCCTACAACACGCTGGCATACAAGCTCCAGGCCAATAGCCCCATGAATTGCGCCGAGCCGTCCCTGGACAACTTCAACATCGACGCGTCCTATCCGCCCTCCTGCCCCCTGATCACGGTCAAGGCCAAGATCACCTGGAGCGTCGACGGCCAGGGCAACACTCACTTTGCAGGAAAGAGTACCGTGGTCCTGCTCGACACGGGGCAGATCGACGCGGACTTCATGTTGGGCTATCAGGGCGGGAAGGACTACTGGCTCACCCGGGTTGCCGTCCCGCTGGGTCCCAGCGGCATCACGCTCTATGCCCCCTTCGTCAGCCTGTACCGGTTGGAAGGCGGCCTCGGGCACAACATCTCCATCGACGCCTTCAGCTACGCCACGAATATTTCCAATCTGACCGCCCAGATCGATGGTTCCTACCTCTTCATGGCGGGGGCCCGGCTCGGAGACAGCGCGGGAGGGTTCGTCTACACCTTCGACGGGAACCTCACCGTCAAGACGACGGGGCCCGATGCCGGTTTTCGCATCAACATCCAGGCCTGGCTCCTCACGGCAGACCACACGGGCCAGGGCCAGTTCCAGGGGTTCATCCAGTACGCGGGCTCCAGCTTCGACGCGGGCCTCTGGGGCGAATACCACCTCCTCGGCGACGCGGTCTGGGTGAAGGCTCCGCAGAACGCCTGCTCGGTCCACTTCGGGCCCGACGGGTGGCACATCTACGTGGGCCAGAACGTGGACGGGCTCAAACTCCAGGCCCACCTCCTCGTCACCGACTGCTACGGCTACCTCATGCTCGACAGCAACGGCTTCCGGGTGGGCGGCAGCGTGGAGGCCAGCCTGCACTTCGGAGGCTCCCTCTGGGGTTTCGGCGCCCACGTGAATCTTGACATCAGTCAGGCGGCGGAGATCTCGGTCCTCACGGATCCCTTGCAAGTAAGAGGCGACTACTGGGTGAACGTGGCCGTGGATGCGGGCATCGACACCCCCGTGGGCTGCCTCTGCGTCAGCCCGAGCGTCGGACTGCACGTCTGGGCCAGCGCCCTTCCCGTGTCGGTCTGCGGCGAGGCCCACATCAACTTCGGCTGCATCAAGTGGTGTGTGCTGGGGTGCAAGAAATGCTACGGAACCACCATCGGCGGCATCTGCCTGAGCCTATGAGCCGGAGGACCCGATGAAGATCGCGATACGAATCCTGCTTTTCTCCCTTCTCTTGTCCTGGGCTCTGCCTGCCGTCTGTCAGCAAGCCGGGGAAGAGACTCCATACCTTCCAGCTTTGTGCGATGGTTCGGGCAGCGTCAAGCTCCTCTGGCCTCCTCCCGAAGGCTCGTGGCCCAAGGGCGGCTACATCCTTGAAAGGCTCGCTCCAGGGGGCGCGCCCCAAACAGTGGCCCAGGGTTTGCGGCCGAACTTCGACCCGGTACTGACCTCCGCCCTCTCCGGTCCGCAACAAGAGCCGCTCAAGAGGCTTGGGGAGATGGACGCCCAGGCGGTCCAGGGCAAAGCGCCCAAGGACTTCGACGGCCTGAAAGGATTCCTCTTCATTTCGGCCTACGGAGACTTCCCCCTCTCCCAAGCCATGGGCCTGGCCTGGGAAGACAGGCCTTCCCCAGGGGGACCCTACGTATACCGTCTGGCGGACAGCACGGGTAGGGTCCACGCCGTCTCCATGCCCTTAAGCCCCGCCAAGGCTACGCCGCCCGCTCCTCCCCCCGAACACCTCCAAGCCACGGCGACCCCGGAGGGCGTGAAGCTCAACTGGGACGACCCGCCGCTCACGCCTGATGCTCGGATCCCGGTCCTAGCTTTCCGGGTCAAACGGGACGACGGCAAGGGATTCGTTGCGCTGGGGAAGGGCCCCGTCATGTGGGTGCCTGACCAGCAGAAAACGGATGCCTCAGCGCCCCGCTTCTTAGACGCCAAAGGACCGCAGGGACAGACGGTGACCTACGCGGTGGTCGGCATTGACATCTTCGGCCGTGAGACCCAGGCGGCCCCGCCGCTGGCCGTGTCCATTCCCGACTTCGCCGCGTCCTACCCGCCGGTTGGACTGAAGGCGGAGCCATCGGGAGGGAAGGTCATACTCACATGGAAACCTTCTGACCGGTCCAAGACGGCCGGGTACATCATCGAACGCGCGGCTTACGGGGAGGGGCCATGGGAGGTGTTAACCCCCAAGCTCCTGCCTCGGAGTACGGCGCGGTTTGAAGACACCGCGCTTAAGGCGGGGCAACGGCTTTACTATAGGATTACCGCCAAGGACAATACGGACCGCTCGGGCGCGCCCTCGGTGCCGGTCATGGTGGTTGCCCGGGCGGGTGCCGCGCCTGCTGCACCCTCAAACCTCCGCGCTACCCTTGGTGTTCAGCGCGTTCAGCTTGCCTGGGACGCGGTTCCCAACGCCGTGGCTTACCAGGTGGAGCGCACGGACCCCGGTTCCGATCGCTGGACGCCGGCCGCCTCCCACACGACCCCAGAGCCGCGGTTTGACGACGCCCTCGTCACGGGCCAGACCGGCGCCCTGCGTTATCGCGTCATCGCGGTAGCCGGTGACAACACGATGGGGGTGCCGAGCGATGTCCTTGACGTTCCGCTACCACGCAACCGTCCCCCGTCCGCTCCGCGCATCACAGGGTTCGATGGGACGGGCGGGCGCGTGACCCTCTCCTTTGTCCCCTCGGGAGACCCGGCGGATGCGGCGGGCTTCTACGTCCTGCGAGGCCCTTCTCTGGCCGCCACGCCGGAGGTGCTCCAAGTTCAGCCCCTTGCGGCTTCGGCGCGCGAGTTTACGGACGAACGCGTCCTGGCGGGCGAACAGTTCGTCTACCGCCTGGTTGCCGTGGATACGGCCCTGAACCGCTCTGAGGCGTCGGCTCCCGTCACCGTGCGCGTGGGTGACGCCGCACTTTCGGCCCCGCCCGCACCGCGTGCGCGCTTCGTTGCCGGAGCTCTTCCCAAGGTAGTGGTAACGTTCCAGCCAGCACCTGAGGGCAACCTCGCGACGGTTCAGCGGCGCGCGCCGGGGGAAACAACGTGGCTCCAGGTCGCTGGGCCAGCTCCGCCAGGGGTGGGCGAGGCGTCCGACCTGCGCCCGCCCAAGTCCGGCAAGGCTTCCTACCGGGTTTTCTACAAGACGCCCATGGGAACTCCGGGGCCCCCCTCGTCGGAGGTGGAGGTCCTAATTCCTTCGAAGTGAAGTAGCCGAAGGGACGGATTCTCTTCAGCGCGCAGGGTCAAGAAGAAGAGTGGAGGCACGGCGGCGTAATCAATACGGCCCGGCGGCATCTAGGAGGAGCTGGTTGTCCTTGGAGCGTGATTCGCCGACGCTGAAGACGTAGATGGCGGGGCGTCCCATGACGGGGCACTTGGCCTCGCAGATGCCGCACCCGATGCACAGGTCCAGGTCCACGTGGGGTTGCTTGACCTCGACTGGATCGCCTGCGCGGTTCTGCACCGTGAGTCTCTCGAACCACACGGCCTTCTTGGGGGTCGGGCAGACCTCCTCGCAGACGATGCACGGAGTGGTGTGGGCATAGGGGAGACAGCGCCCCTTGTCGATCATGGCCGTGCCGATGCGCGTCTTCTGTTTCTCCGGCAGGGAGAGCCGCCGGATGGCTCCCGTGGGGCAGACCTGGCCGCAGAGGGTGCAGTTGTACTCGCAGTAACCTATGCGCGGCACGAGCACGGGGGACCAGATGCCTTCAAGGCCCGCCTCCCACAGGGTGGGCTGGAGCCCGCCCGTGGTGCAAACCTTCATGCATTCGCCGCACTTCACGCACCGTTCAAGGAATTCGCGTTCGGGAAGTGCACCTGGGGGCCGGATGAGATCCGGCTGGGGCGTGAGGGGTTTGAAGATGGGGTTGGCCCGCACGACCGCCACGGCGGCGACCCCCGTGAGGGCGCTGGCGATGACGTTTCTGCGGCCCAGATCCAGGGCTTCCGGGGCCTTCTTGGCGGAGAACCCGAAGGAGACGGCCCCCTTCGGGCACGGGTCATCGCAGTTGAAGCAGTAGAAGCACTCGCTCGCGAGCCACGCGTCCTTTGTTCCGGGGCTGGCCGCACCCTGGCAGTCCTTGTCGCACAGGCCGCAGGTGTTGCAGCCTTCGCTCACGGATCGCTTCAAGAAGGCGAAGCGGGAGGTGAGGCCCAGAAGTGCTCCCAGCGGGCACAGGTACCGGCACCAGAACCGCTTCTCCACAAGGTTGAGCCCCAGGATGCCCAGAAAAAGAAGGCTCATGAGGGCGCCCTGCCGGAAGTAAGGCTGCCGGAAGGCCAGGACCGTGTCCTGGAGAACCTTGTTGGCCACATCCGCGGCGGACGTGAGCCCCTGGAAGCCGGGCTGATAGGCCGCGTCCAAGGCTGAGTTCACGGCGTAGTTGAAGGCCGGATAGATGCCCAGGGACAGTGAGCGGACCGTGAGAGAGAGGGGATCGAATATCCCCGTGAGTTGCAGCGAAAACAAGGAGCCCGCCAGAAGGGCGATCAGGAGGAAGTACTTGAGGCGGAACCACCCCCTCGGCCTGTCCGTGAGGTGCCAGCGCCGCATGGCTCCCACCATGTTGTTGAGGGTTCCAAGGGGGCAGACCCAGCCGCAAAACACGCGGCCCAGCACGGCGGTGATGGCCAGCAGGACGAGCGAGAGCCAGAGGGCCGCTGCCGCCTTGTGAGCCGAGAGGAGAGTGGAAAGGAAGAGCAGGGGATCGAAATCCAGAAACAGCTTGGCGGGATAACCCAGCTCATCGGCTCCCTTCTGCTCCGTTTGCAGGAACAGGAATAGAAACAGCAGCAGGAAGGCGCCCTGGGAGAGGCGGCGGGCCCATACGGTTTTTGAGGTGGGAGGCTTCCTTCGTTTCGTCCGTGCTACCGGTTCAGTCATGGAGCCTTCCGTGGTCGAGGGGAGACGCGATTAAGCGAGACGCGATACGCGATTAAGCGACGCGAGACGCAGGTACAACCATGTTTCGCCTGCCGCAATATTTCCAAATCCCAAATCCGCCATCTCCCTTTCCCTACGCCTCGATCTTCCTGATGAGGAGCTTGTCCAGGTCCACGGGACCGATGCCGCGCCTGTGGGCGGCAGCCACGACCCCTAGCTCGCTACCCTTGAGGCCGAAGAGGGTTGCTCCGTAGGAGTCCACGGCCACTTGGTCCACTCCCGCGATGATCGTGTCCAGCTTCTTCACGTCCTTCAGGTCGCCCCCCTGGGGGCCGTTGGCGGTGAGGATGCGCACGGCGTCGAGAACCACGAGGGTGGGCCGGATCACCGTGGACAGGTCCACGAGCGTTTCGTGGATGTTCTGGTGAATGCGCCCCCGCGTTCCTCCCATGACGCCCATCCAGTTCTTGAAGGAGAGGGTGAGCCTGGAAAGGCCATGGTGCTTCGCGATGGGGACGTTGATGATCTTGTCCGCCTCCAGGACGTCGATGTAGAGGGGCCAGGACTTGATGGCCTCACCCTTGGGTATGGCCACCTCTCGGAATTTCCTGTCGTCCACGTGGCTTACATCGGCTCCGGCGGCCTTGGCCAGGGGTTCGATGCCGCTCTGGATGTAGCACCGTCGAGGGTCGTTGCAAGGGCGGTCGAAGACTTTCACGGTCTTGGCGCCCGCCTCCAGGCAGAGAGCCACGAGGGTAGCCACCACCACGGGGTTCGTGTCGGCGGCCTGTTCGGGCGTCCGGTCCCAGCCGATGTTGGGCTTGATGACCACGACGTCGCCCTTTGAAATGAAGGCCTTCATCCCGCCCATGGCCTCGATGGCCGCCCGGGTGGCCCTGTCGGGTTGGGGGCCGTGGGCCACCACCAAGTCCGGCCGTAGGGTGGCGGCCAGCGCGGGCGAAAACGGAGAAAAGGCTCCGGCCGCCAGGAGGCCCGCCGCGCCGCTCCCGCTGATTTTCATGAAGTCCCTTCGCCGCATGGGCTCTCCTCCTCTGGCGCCGCGCGCCCTCGTCTCGAATGGCTCCTTCCAGCCAGTTCGAAGACAGCAGTATACCGGTGGCGGGGGCGCCTGTCACCGAGGAAGGCAAGCCCAAAGATTGCAATGGGATGTGCAATGAAACCGGCGAGCCTCAGGCCCGTTCCGGGGGTGGTCCCTCGAAGAGCCGCTGGAGGGCCACGCGGTCGGGCTCGGAGATGGACAGGAACTCCACCCCCACTTCGTAGGTGCGCTCGCCCTTGGGCTGCTCATACACGACACGGCCCTTCGCTTCGATGACTTCGCGGGGCCGGACGGAGATGAGGATGTCCACTACGGCATCGGTGCCGAGCTGCTCTCCGACCTCGAACATACAGCCTCCGAGGCCCAAACTGGCCGTTTTGCCGGTTCCCTCGCCGGATTCTCGGCCGACTTTCATGACGTGGACGGGGTTTTCGGTCCGGATGCGCGGAAATCGCCTCCTGTTGATCTCGCCGTCGACCATAAAGGCCTCCCTCGGATGATCTTGTGAGAATGTAATGGTCTGAAACGCTTTGCGCAAGAACCCCCCGAAAAGTATCCCCCTGACGTGTTCCCTTGTGGCTTCGCTTCGTTGCTTCGCCAGGATTCTCCGAACGGAGGGGGGCCGCCCTCTTCTTGCAATGGCCTACCCTTTTGTATAAACATCATGTCACGGCTCCGGATTTCAGGAGGGACCGGTGGGCCTTGGAGCCCGAAGAAAGGCAGGGGCATGCGACAGAAGATCAAGCTGAAGGACCAGACCTCCCTCTCCAAGTGGTCGATCGAAGAGGCCCGAGAACTGTACAACATCCCCGAATGGGGCCAGGGGTTTTTCGATATCAACGATAAAGGCAACATGGTCGTCCTGCCGGAAAAGAACAAGCAGAGGTTCCTGGACATCAAGGAGTTCGTGGACGGGCTGTGCGTGAGAGACCTGAATCCGCCCATACTCATCCGGTTCACGGACATCCTCCAGAAGCGCATCGAAGAGATTCAGACGGCCTTCCAGAAAGCCATCGTGGAGTACAACTACGGTGGGAAGTACTTCGGCGTCTACCCCGTGAAGGTGAACCAGAGCAAGCAGGTGGTCGAGGATATCGTGGACTTCGGGAAAGACCACAACTTCGGCCTTGAAGCGGGCACCAAGGCGGAGCTCCTCATCGTCCTGGCCTCCATGGAGAACCTGGATTCGCCGGTGATCTGCAACGGGTACAAGGACGACGAATATATCGAGATGGCGCTGTGGTCGACCAAGCTGGGCCGCAAGACCATCATCGTGGTGGAGAAGCCCTCCGAGCTGGATCTCATCGTCAAATGGGCCACGAAACTTCACGTGAAGCCGCTGGTGGGCGTGCGAGCCAAGCTGGCGGCCAGAGGACGGGGCAAATGGGAGGGGAGCGGCGGGGACAAGAGCAAGTTCGGCCTCTTCCCCAGTGAGATCCTGGAGGCCGTAGAGAAGCTGAAGGCGGCCAAGATGCTGGACTGCCTCCAGCTCCTTCACTTCCACCTGGGATCCCAGATCACGTCCATCCAGAGTATCAAGGAGGCCCTGCGAGAGAGCACCCGGGTGTTCGTGGAACTGGTGCGCCTGGGCGTGAACCTGCGCTACTTCGACGTGGGAGGCGGGCTGGCGGTGGATTATGACGGGAGCAAGACCAACTTCTCCTCCTCCGCCAACTACTCCATCGAGGAGTATGCCAGCGATGTGGTGTCCTCCCTGGCCGAAACATGCGAGCAAGAACAGATCCCGCACCCGCACATCATTTCCGAGAGCGGGAGGGCCCTGGTGGCCTACCACTCCGTCCTGGTCTTCAACGTCCTGGGAACGAGCAAGCTCATCGAGGACGAGACCCCTCCCGACATCCCCGAAGATGCGCCGGAGCCGGTCCACGCCCTCAACGAGGTGCTCAACAGCCTCTCCGTAAAGAACTTCCAGGAGTCTTACCACGATGCCATCCAGGTGCGGGACGAGACCCTCACCCTGTTTAACGTGGGTATGATGTCCCTCACCCACCGCGCCCTCGTTGAGAAGCTCTTCTGGCTCGTCTGCATCCGCATCTCCAAGATCATTCACACCCTGGACTACGTTCCCGACGAACTGGAAAACCTGGACCGCTTCATCTCGGACACCTACTACGGCAACCTGAGCGTTTTTCAAAGCCTGCCCGACCACTGGGCCGTCAAGCAGCTCTTCCCCATTTGTCCCATCCATCGCCTTAACGAGCGGCCCGCCCGCAAGGCCACGCTGGCGGACATCACCTGCGACAGCGACGGCAAGGTGGACCAGTTCATCGACCTGCACGACGTGAAGAACACCATCGACCTGCACGACTTCGACGAGCGGCACCCGTATTACCTCGGGGTATTTCTGGTGGGAGCCTACCAGGAGGCCCTGGGCGACCTGCACAACCTCTTCGGTGACACGAACACCGTCCACGTGAGCATCACCGGCCGCAACAAATACAAGATCGACAAGACCATCGAGGGCGACACGGTGCGCGACGTGCTCAGCTACATGCAGTACCAGAAACGGGACGTGGCCAACGCCATTAGAAAGCAGGTGGAGGAGGCCATCGAGGAGGAGCGCATCACCCTGAAGGAGTCATCCCAAATCAAGAAGTTTCTCGATGACGGTCTGGAAGGGTACACCTACCTCGAATAGCGGTTGCAGTGCGGAGACACCGTGAGACACGCGGATGAAGCAGGCCTTGCAGGTGGTCCAGCCACTCCCTTCCTTCGACCCGTCCTGGGCCATGTTCCTGGACGTGGACGGAACCCTGTTGGAGTTCGCCCAAAGGCCCGATGAGATCCAGCCCAGACCTGATCTTGTTCGAATCCTGGACGCGCTCCGCCGCTCGGTGCCTGTGGCGCTCGTTAGCGGACGTCCCCTTGTGGATCTGGACAGAATCTTCACTCCCCTCCGGCTGCCCGCGGCGGGGCAGCACGGGGCCGAGCGCCGGGGCGCCGACGGCCGTGTGCATGTCCCTCCCATCTCGGGGGAAAACTTAGACTCCGTTCGGCAGAAATTGAACGCTTGGATGGATCTTCGCCCTGGCGTTGTTCTTGAAGATAAGGGGCTGAGTCTGGCTCTGCACTACCGGCGGGCACCTCATCGCGGAGAGGAGGCTGTGAGGGTGCTGGAGGACGTTGCGGAAGGGCTCGGCGGCGCCTTTATGGTCAGAAGCGGGAAGATGGTGGCTGAGTTGCGGCCCAGCGGGTACGACAAGGGGCGGGCCATCGAGGCGTTCATGGCCGAGCCTCCCTTCGCGGGACGCGTGCCGGTCTTCGCGGGCGACGACGCCACGGATGAGGAGGGTTTTGCCGCGGTCAACCGCCTGAGCGGCCATTCGGTGAAGGTGGGGGACGGATCCACGGCGGCACGGTGCAGGCTGGAGGACGTGGAGCAGGTACTCGAATGGCTGGGCCGGTGCGCACGATCGGGCACGGTTGAACCTCGGGGAGGCTGACGTATGGACAACCTGGAGCTGGGCCTCATCGGCAACGGAGCCGTCAGCGCGCTGGTCGGACCCCAGGGACGCATCCTCTGGTCGTGCATGCCCCGATTCGATGGTGATCCTGTATTTTGCGCGCTGCTTGGAAAGTCGAAGGAGAGCAGGGGCGCCTTCGCCATTGAAGTGGAAAATCTGGCGCACAGCGACCAGAGCTACATCGGTAATACCGCCATTCTAGTCACGACCTTGCATGACCGGGACGGCGGCGTGGCAGAAATCACCGATTTTGCCCCGCGCTTCAAGCAGTTCGGCCGGTCCTTCTACCCCATGATGCTCGTCCGGCGCGTTCGGCCGTTGGCCGGAAGCCCCGTGGTCCGCGTTCGCCTTGAACCCACCTTTGACTATGGATCGGGAACTCCGAGCATTACCTTCGGCAGCAACCACATCCGGTACGTGGCGCCCCAGCTCGTGCTCCGTCTCACCACCGATGCCTCCATCGCGGCGGTGATGGAGCAAACGCCCTTTGTCCTCGACGGCGATTTGACCTTCATGCTCGGGCCCGACGAGACCGTTCCGGATGCTCCTGGAGAGCTGGGCCAGCGGTTCTTCGGCGCGACGCGCAACTACTGGAGGGATTGGGTGCGCTTCCTCGGCATACCCTTCGAGTGGCAGGAGGCTGTCATCCGAGCGGCCATCACCATCAAACTCGCGGCGCTCGAAGATACGGGGGCCATCGTGGCGGCCATGACCACGTCCCTTCCCGAGGCACCCAACAGCGGCCGAAATTGGGACTACCGGTACTGCTGGCTTCGTGACAGCTACTTCGTGGTCTCGGCCCTCAACCGCCTGAGCGTGACGCGCACGATGGAACGCTATCTGCACTATATTGTGAACCTCGCCGCGAGCCAGCCGGGCGGGCGTCTCCAGCCCGTCTACGGCCTCACGGGCCGTCCCCACCTCCACGAAACCGCGGTGGCTAGCCTCCCAGGATTCGGAGGCATGGGGCCGGTTCGCGTCGGGAACGACGCCTACCGACAGGTTCAAAACGATGTGTACGGCGCGGCGATCCTGTCCGCGATGCACATGTTCTTCGACGAGCGCATCGAGCGCATGGGCAACGAGGGACTCTTCAACCGCCTGGAGGCCCTCGGAGAGATGGCGAGAGCCGTTTTCGACCAGCCCGACGCCGGGATCTGGGAGTTTCGGTCCAAGGAGCGGATTCACACTTACTCCAGCGTCATGTGCTGGGTGGCCTGCGACCGTCTGGCACGCATCGCCAACCGCCTGGGTTTGAACGGCCGGGCGGCCTACTGGCGGAACCACGCGAAGGCGCTACACGGGGTGATCTGCGAGCGCGCCTGGAGCGACGAGCAGGGGAGCTTCGTGGAGAGCTTCGGAGGAAGGGATCTCGACGCGAGCCTCCTGCTGCTCCACGAGCTGGGCTTTCTGGCAGCCGACGACCCCCGGTTTTCGGGTACGGTCGCTGCCGTGGAAAGGCATCTCAAGCGGGGCGACTTCATCTTTCGCTATGCGGGCACTGACGACTTCGGAGAGCCTAAAACGGCCTTTCTCGTATGCACCTTCTGGTACGTCGACGCTCTGGCGGCACTGGGGCGGCGCGAGGAGGCCCGGGCGCTTTTCGAGACGCTGCTCGACTGTCGAAACGCTCTCGGGTTGCTCGCCGAGGACGTCGATCCTGAAACGCGTGAGCTTTGGGGTAACTTCCCCCAGACTTACAGCATGGTCGGGCTCATCAACTCGGCGATGCGCCTAAGCAAGAGCTGGGAGGGCGTATACTGATTCGACAGCCGACCTCCAGGTTGGTGGACCGCCTAAGGAGAATCTGGCATGGCATTGATCGAACGACCTCGCTTGGCTCGTTCGTTGCGCCTCGGGTTGCTGATCGCGGCCCTGATCGCCACCGTCCTGGGCGCCCTGGCATGGCTGCAGGTACGGGATGAGCGAGAGATTGACCTCAAGGACGTCACCCTTCGCGCCGAGGCCTTGGCCCAGCAGATCGCGCCAACCGCCGAAGGGGCCCTGGCCCTGTCCAACCCGGAAGCGCGCAAAGCCCTGCGAGGGCGGCTCGATGGGTACGGCCGCCTGCTCGGATATGCCGTCTTCCGGCCCGACGGTGAGCTCGTGGCCGCCGGATCCTCGGTGCTAGATTTCGCGGACCGCATGGCGCCCGTCGCACGGAAAGCGGCCGTCACGGGCCGGCAAGCGTCGAGTATGACCCAGTCCCAGGGCATTCCCATCTATGCGCTGGCGGTGCCGCTGAAGGACTCGAAGGGAGCATCCTCGGGGGTATTAGCCGTGGCGCACGATGTCTCCTTCATCGACGGGCGGGCCACGGGGAGGCTCGTCCAATACGGCTTTGGGATCGGGGTCGTGACCTTGCTCACGGTGATCCTCGTGGTGGCGGCCACCTGGTTCACCTACGAGCGTCCCTTGCACCGCCTGGCCGACTGGATGAGGCGCCTGCGGACGGAAAGCAGTGCGGGATCACCGCCACCCGGCCTGCCCTCTTCTCTCCTGCTTCACGAAAGCGACCGCCTTGCCGCTTCCTTCCGGGCTGCTCGAAGGGCGGACCGGCAACTGTCCCAAGCGGCGGTGCGTGCGGAGGAGGTGTGGACCGCGGAACGGCTTCGGGTTCAAGCGGTGACCGCGCTGGGGCAAAACCGCCAGCTCGTGGTGGTGAGCAACCGTGAACCCTATATGCATCAAGTGGAGGAAGGCAAGGTTCAAATGATCGTGCCCGCGGGGGGGCTCGTGGCCGCCCTCGACCCCGTGCTCCAGGCCTGCGGCGGCGTTTGGATCGCCCACGGATCGGGTGATGCCGATCGGGAGACCGTTGACGCCCATGGCCGGGTCATGGTCCCTCCGGAGGATCCGCATTATACGCTCAAGCGGGTCTGGCTCACGCGAGAAGAAGAACAGGGCTATTACTACGGCTTCGCCAACGAGGGCTTGTGGCCCCTGTGTCACTTGGCTCACGAGAGGCCCCTCTTTCGGGCAGCCGACTGGGACTACTACCGGATGGCCAACGAGCGGTTCGCCAGGGCCGTGCTGGACGAGGTGGGCACTGACAGGGCCATGGTGCTCGTGCAGGATTACCAGCTCGCCCTTGTGCCCAGAATTCTGAAGGAAGCCCGCCCGGGCCTGCGCGTGGGCCTGTTCTGGCACATTCCCTGGCCCAACCCTGAAGCCTTCCGGATCTGCCCCTTCGGGAAGTCCATCCTCGCCGGAATGCTCGGCGCGGATCTGGTGGGATTCCACCTCCAGCAGTATTGCAACAATTTCCTGGAGACCGTGGACCGGCTCATGGAATCGCGTCTCGACTGGGACCACTTCGCCGTGGAACTGAAGGGACACGCGTCCGAAGTCCTTCCCTTCCCCATCAGCGTGCAGAACTGGGACGAGCGGAATGTGCCCGCGGGGGCCGCTTTGGCCGAGCAGATCGCGGCGTTCAAAGCTAGGTACAAACTGGGCGACACCTATATCGCCGTTGGCGTGGACCGGGTGGACTACACGAAGGGCCTGCCCGAGCGCTTTCG
This sequence comes from Acidobacteriota bacterium, assembly GCA_021813555.1. Taxonomy (GTDB): domain Bacteria; phylum Acidobacteriota; class UBA4820; order UBA4820; family DSQY01; genus JAKAJA01. Next base: position 1,719 of record JAKAKG010000072.1, on the reverse strand, counting down.
CGCCATCGATCGCTTCTTGGAGAAGTATCCGCGGTACCTCGGGCGCTTCACCTTCGTGGAGCTTGGGGCTCCCAGTCGAACCCACATCCCCCGCTATCGGGACCATATGGCCCGCCTCGAGGCCCTCGTAGACGAGATCAACTGGAAGCACCAGACGGATGATTGGAAGCCGATCCACTTCCTGGCCACCCATCACGACGTGTCGACCGTGCACGCCTTTTTGTGTATGGCCCCGATGTGCATCGTCAGTTCTCTCCACGACGGCATGAACCTGGTGGCCAAGGAGTACGTGGAAGCCAAGGCGGGCGGTGACGGCGTCCTGGTCCTTTCGGAGTTCGCCGGGGCCGCCCGGGAGCTTTCCGATGCGCTCATCATCAACCCCTACGACACGGAGCAATTCGCAGAGGCCATCCGCCGTGGTGTGGAGATGGGCGCGGATGAGCGGCGGGAGCGCATGGAGCGGATGTTCCGGACGGTGGAGGAGCACAACGTGTACCGATGGGCCGCTGCCTTCATCACCCGGCTCGCCGCCACCCGCGTGGATGAAGCTTCAGCGGATGACGGGCCCGCTGCCTCGGGCCAGATCGTGTGACCCTCTCGGCGGTATGCCTCATCGCCGGCCCCTGTTTGACGCCAGCCTGCTGTGGGTGAAGCCGTAGGTGTAGTAGAGGCCGAGGCCGATGGCGAGCCAGACGGCGAAGCGGATCCAGGCGCTTGTGGGCAGACCGAGCATGAGGTAGAGACAGGCCAACATGCCGAGCACGGGTACCGCGGGCACCCACGGCGTCTTGAAGGGGCGGTGACGGAGGGGGTCCCGGTGTCGCAGGACGAGCACGCCCGCGCAAACCAGGACGAAGGCCGACAGCGTGCCGATGTTGCAGAGGTCCGCCATCTCGTCGAGGCTGGCGAAGGAGGACGCCCCGGCCACGAAAATGCCCGTGAGGATAGTGGTCACGTACGGGGTCTTGAACCTGGGATGCACCTTTGAGAAGGACTTGGGCATGAGGCCGTCGCGGGACATGGAGAAGAAGATGCGCGGCTGGCCCATCTGAAACACGAGGAGGACGGCCGTGTGGGCCACCACGGAGCCGAAGGCTACGATGCCCGCGGCCCAGTCTTTGTGGACCACGCGCATGGCCACGGAGAGGGGCTCGGCGGTGTTGAGCTGGTTCCAGGGGATCATGCCCGTGAGGACGGCGGCCACCACAACATAGATGACCGTGCACGCGGCGAGCGAACCGAGGATGCCGATGGGGAGGTCACGCTTGGGGTTCTTGCACTCCTCCGCCACCGTGGAGACGGCGTCGAAGCCGATGTAGGCGAAGAAGATCACCGCCGCTCCCGCCTGGATGCCCGCCCAGCCGTTGGGGGCGAAGGGGTGCCAGTTCTCGGGCTTGACGTAGGCGGCGCCCACGACCACGAAGAAGCCGAGCACGAGCAGCTTGATCCCCACCATGACGAGGTTGAACCGCGCGCTCTCCTTGATGCCGATCACCAGGAGGACCGTCAGAAACGTGACGATGAAGGCGGCGGGCAGGTTGAAGATGACGGCCCTGCCGAACACGTGCGGCGCTGAGTGCAGAATCTCCGGGGAGTGGAGGGCCGTCCTCAAGTCCGTGGCGAGCCACCTCGGGAACTCGATGCCGAAACCCCGCAGGAGCTCGCAAAAATAGCCGGACCATGAGACGGCGACGGCCACGTTGCCGACGGCGTACTCCA
>JAKAKG010000067.1 GCA_021813555.1 Acidobacteriota bacterium | reverse complement strand
CTGGACGACCAGGACGGCACCACCTACGCCAGCTTTCCCTCGCCCCTGGCGGGGCGCAAGTCCCAGGAAATCGGGCTGGCCTTCACGGGCAAGGTTCTCTACGTGAGCGACCGGACGGCGGACACGATCTACAGGGTGGACGCGGGGACGGGAGCCGTCCTGGATTATTTCCCGTCACCGGGACCGTACCCGGCGGGGATCGCCTGGGACGGACGGTACCTCTGGTGCGCCGACTATGAAACCCGCATGGTGTACAAGCTCGTGGCCACGGCCACCGCGCCTTACGTCGCCAGTGCCCCCAAGAAGGAGACGATGCGGTACCAGGAGGCGTGGCGGAACTTCGGCCCGGGCGTGGTCAAGACCCTCGAGGTTTTCCTCGCCGTACCCGAGGACCTGCCCTATCAAAAAATCCTGGCGCCGATCGTGTTCGATCCCAAGCCGGCGGGCTTCGTCACAGACCAATGGGGCCAGCGGTGCGCCCGGTTTTTCTTCAAGGACATTCAGCCGGGCCAAGTGGTCTCGGCGGTCATGACGGTGGAGGCGGAACTGAGGAAGGTCCGCTGGTTCGTGGACCCCGACGCTGTGGGCCGCCTGGAGGACATCCCCGCGGACATCGTGAAGACCTACACGCAGGACAACTCCAAGCTCGTCACGACGGACCCCGTCATCCAGAAGGCCCTCAAGGAGGCCCTGGGCGGGGAGCGGAATCCCTACTGGATGGCCCGGAAGATCAACAGGTACATCCAGGACAAGATGCACTACGAACTGACGGGAGGATGGAACGTGGCCCCCGTGGTGCTGGCCCGCGGTTCGGGCTCTTGCTCCGAGTACACCTTCGTCATGCTGTCCATGTGCCACGCCGCGGGCCTGCCCGCCCGCTACGCTGGGTCCATCGTCATCCGCGGGGATGACGCGAGCCGCGACGACGTCTTTCACCGGTGGGTGGAGGTCTACCTTCCCAACTATGGCTGGTTCCCCGTGGATCCCTCGGGCGGCGATTCGCCCGTGCCCGCCGAGCAGGCGGCCTATTTCGGCGGCCTGGACAACCGCTTTCTCATCACCACCCACGGCGCCGGGGACAGCTCGGCCCTGGGGTGGGACTACAACAGCAACGCGAGCTGGACGGGCAGGGGCCGCGTGAAGCTCATGCAGCTCAAAGTGGGCGACTGGGTTCCCATGGGGAAAACGTATGAGGTCCGAGCCCTCGGGGAAGCCGGCGGACTGACCTGCGCACCCAAGGGATAGAGCGGGAGCGCGGAAAGAAGGAAAAGGGCCCGGCGCGAGCCGGGCCCTTTCGTCGTTGCGGGCGGATGCGATGGTGATGGGAAGAAGCTCTATCCTTCGTTTTCGGTCTTGTCTTCAGGGGCCTTCACGTCGGAGGCCTTGGCTCCCGCCGTAAGGCCGAGGTGCTGGGCGAGAAGTTCGCCCAGGTTCAGCCCGGGGTGGGGGGCCGGTTCTCGGGAGACCTCGCTGGCCGTATCGCGGCTGCGGCGGGGTTCGCGCTCTCTGGCGGGGCGGCGCCGTTCTCCGGTCCCTTCCTCGCGCGGGGCCCGGCGGCGCTCTTCGGTTCTCTCCTCGCGCCGGGGCAGCAATTCCTCATCGGGCAGGGAGAGGATGGGCTCGGGCGCCTCGTTGCCCAGCTTCGCCCGCGCCGAGTGCACCTTCTGATCCAGCTCCGCGGTGGTGGCTTCGATCTCCGCGAGACGGGCCCGCTTGCGGTCCACCCACTGGCGGATCTTGGCCGTCCGGGTCTCGTCGCTGGTGCTGGCGGCTTGGCTTTCCAAATCCGCCACTTCGGCGAGGATCTGGGCCGCGAGGGCGCGGTTGCGCAGCGCCTGCTTTTCCCAGCGGGCCAGGTGCGCGGACATCCGCTCAACCCACTCGGCGTGGGCCTTCTGGCGCTCCTGGCGCTGGGCCTCGATGTGGTCGGAGCAGGCCTTCCAAGCGGTGCGGAGGACGCCTCTCACGGCGTCCTGCTCGGACAGGGACAGCCCCGCAGCCTTGAGGTCGCTTTGGGCGGTGCGGATGGCTTCCTGGATGGAGCGGGGATCCTGCTCTTCCATCATGGCCAGGAAGGCGTTGGCCCGGCCCATGAATTCCTCGAAGATTCCCTTGCGGAAGCCGGCCCGCTTCGCCTTGAGCGTATCCCGTAACTGGGTCCAACGGTTCCAGCACGCCTCGCGGTCCGATCGAAGGAGAACGGGTGGCGTTGGCGGAGGCTCCTGAGCCGCCGCAATCGGTGCGGACTCTTGAGGGACATCCACAGGCAGCACGGCCTCAGCTTCGGCCGCGGAGGGATCTTCACCGGGCTCGGCGGGGATTTCTTCAATGGGCGGTGCTGAGGCCTCGGCCGCAATTTCGGCCGGGGCGGGTGTGGAGGCTTCCACAGCCGCGGGAGATTCGATAACCTCGGCGGCCGCTTCCATAGCCGTGGGGGCTTCAAAAGCCTCGGCGGACACGTCCGCGGTGGACTCCGAAGGAAGATCGGGGGATTGAGCCGCAGCGGGCCAAGGCTCCTCGCCCGGAGGAACGGCCTCTCCCTCTTCCGCCGCCTTCGGTGCCGGGACCGCCTTGAGTTTGGGCGCCACGCGTGCTTTCTCGCGAGGAGGATGGGTTCTGATCTGGTTCAAGGTCCGGTCCAGAAGGGCCTGGGCCCGCGAGAGCTCTTGGGGGGTCTGGGCCGCGGTGACGGCCTCCTCGGCCTCATCGAGGGCCTTTTCGACCTCCGCGCGCTTGGCCTTGGAAGCCTCGGCGAGCTGAACGCGTTCGCCGTCCTGCAAAGCGCGAGTGGCGTCGCACAGCGCGCGGTAATCGGCCCAGAGGGTTTCCCGGGCTTCAACCTCGAGGGGCTTAAAGGTCTTGAACTTGGAGGCGATATCCCTGGCCTGGGCCCAGAACTCAGCGAAGCCGGTCCTGGCGCTGTCCGTGAGGAGGCCCCGGAGACGGTCGAGGTCCGCGTGGAGCACTTCTTCGTTGGCTTTGGCGAGGTGAATCCACTGTTCCCGATCGAGCGTCATGGGCTCCTCCAGGTGAAGCGGCTGGCTCCGGCGCACGGAACCCAAAGTCCCAGCGCCGCATTCTACCACCAAATGCCTTCGACACCCAAAAAAAAGGCCCGACGCTTGCCGGGCCCTGAGTCATGGAGGTGGAACAATCTGCCCCGCTCTTAAGGCATGGCGCACGCGATCCCGCTGGCCTTCGCCGTGAATCCGCAGGCGCCGCTCGGCTGGGCGCCGCCCCGTTCCTGTCCCGAGGACGTGAGCCCCCACGAGCCTTCCGTCCCGGCGCCGTCATCTGCGGCGATGAGGAACCAGACGAACCGGCTCGGGTCGGCACCGGGGTCGGGCGCTCCGGTCCAGAGGGCGCTGCCAGACGTGCCGAGGCCGCACTGGCCTCCCGCTACCGTCCATGACGGCAGAGAACTCCCGTACCCGTAGATGAGGTGATAGTTGGGAGACGAGCAGTTGGTGGCGTCCCAGGTGACGCGCAGAGTGCTTCCGCCCGTGAGAGGGGTGACGAGGGTGGGGACCACGCTCTCGGGGACGGGCCGGGGACTTCCTCCGGTGATCGTGATCGTCCCCTGTCTGGCCACGCTCGCCGATCCGGAGCGTGCCGTAAGGGTCCAACCGTAGGAGCCGGCAGACGTATAGGCGTGCGTGGGCGCCGGCGCGAAGGCGTGGGGCGCGCCGTCTCCGAAATCCCATTCGTACGTGGGCGCGGAGAGACAGTTGGTGATCGCGGCCTGAGCCGCGAAGGGTAGGGATTGGCCGGCGGGACCGCTGGCGGGCACTTGAGCGGCGCAGGAGAGGCCACACCCTGGCGGGTTGACGGTGACGGTCACGGTGGCGAGGTTGGAATCGGTGGATCCGTCCCACGCGGCCACGGTGAAGGTGTCGGTGCCCACGAATTCCGGGTCGGGGTAGTAGGTGGCCGTCCTTCCGGCAAACCCCGCCGTGCCGTGGGAAGGCGCGGAGACCACCCGCAGGGTGAGGGTATTGCCGTCCGCGTCGGCGGCCGTGACGGGAACGGAGACGGGGGCACCCCCCGAGGTGGCGGCGGAGGCGCTGGAAACGGTGGGAGCGTGATTGGAGTTGCCGCTTTCCGAAGACGGCCCATTGTGGCAGGTGTAACAGCCCACTTGAAACCCGCGCCAGAAGGTCTTCGTTCCGAAGCTCGTGCTCAGGGTCCTGTCCGCCAGGGAGCGGGAGAGGACGGTGCCCCGGTAGTCCGTGCCGTGGCATGCCATGCACGCCGAAGCGCCGCCTTCCGCGGCATTGGAGTGCCTCGACACCCATGTGGCTCCCACCGGGTGCATGCCGTGGGGGCCGCCGGTGACCGTCGTAGGCACCGTGGTGTGGCAGGCCGAGCATTCCGAAAGGGTGCCGGCGTGGCCCTGGATCTGGGTGGATTGGATGTTGTCGTTGGCGTGATTGGTGGGATATTCGGCGTGCGTGGGGCCGTGGCAGGCCTCGCACTGGAGGCTTCCGTGGCCCGTGGAGAAGCGATAGAGATTGAAGCCCGCGGAGGGGGTATCGGCCTGCGTGGCGAAGGTCTGGTTCGCCGGCTGCCTGAATTGGCCGCTGGCGTCCAGCGTCGTGGTGTAGCGGATCTGCCCCGAGTTCTGGACGGCGGTGCCCGTGTGGCAATACTGGCAGGCGGGCTCCTGGAGCCATCCCTGGCGTCCGGCCGTCCCCACTGCCGACATGGTGCCGTGGCAACCCTGGCACTGCATCTCCCGGGATCCATCGGGGGCGGCCGCGGAACCCATGGCGCCTCGCAGGCACTGCGTCGTGGACCCAGGATGGCAGCGGTAGCACGCGTTCCGGTTGGCCGCTGCGCCGAGTGGAAGCCCCGTGGCCGGGTCGGTCACCGTGCTGTGGAGGGTGTGCATGGCCTGGGTCATGGGATGGACGCCGGCGACACCCGTGCCAGCCAGGGCATTGGTGGCGTGGCAGCGCTGGCATAGGAAGGGGCGGCCCGCCTTCACGGTGGCATAGAGGCCCTTGGGATCAAAACCCGCGGCGGCCAGGGCCGACTGGAAGGCGGGATCGGCCGCCTGCATGGCGTCGTGGAGTTTGAGGATGTTGTATTTCACGTCCCGGGCCTGGTTGCCGTCGTAGACCCAGCCGCCGGGAGGCATGGCGGCGGGGCCGGATCCGGACTGGTGGCACGTGCGGCAGTCCATTTCGTCCGACACGGGGAGCACCACGTCGGTCTGGCCCAGCACGTTGCCCTGGGCGTCCCGGGCGATGACCCGCATCATGGGATAGTAATTCTTCCGGCCCTGGTCGTCGTACGGAGTGATGGGAATCCCTTCCGCGTGGAACCATGAGTGCGACGGATCCCAGTCCATGGGCTGGGGAACGTTCTGAAGCCCGGGCATGGCCTTCCCCGCCAGGCCCACGTCGGGAGCGGGGGACGATCCGAAAATCGTTCCGGCGTAGTCCCAGAAGTTGGTCTTGCCGATGGAGGTGGCGTTGACGGAGCCCGCGGGGTCGGCCATGGCCTGGTAGGTCACCGTGATCCCCGCCGGGTTGGTCACCAGGTTGCCCGCACGGTCTTTGAGCTGGGCGTGCAGATTGTTGTAGGGGGGAAGAATGGTGCTGACGGAAAAGTCGCTCCCGTCGGTGCAGTGCATGCCCAGGTCATTCCACGCGATGAGCACGTAGGGCGTGGCGGCCAGCACCGGCGCGGTAAAGACGGAACTTAAAAGTGCGAGGAGAAGGCTGAACCTGAATAGGACGCGGCAGTACTTCATGACGGACCCCTTCCTAAAGAGTCACCCCCGTGAATGCAAGCAGACTTCAGGGCGGGTCCGTCATTCGCGGCGCGACGCGGTTACCGGTCCCCTGAGCGAACAGGTCCATGGCCTCGGTGAGACCTGGACATATCCAACTCCGGGGCGGGTCCTGGGTCCAACCTCCCTTCCGGTAACCGGGCCCCCGGCCGTGCAAGATAGCTAAGATGCAGACGAGGACCGCCGGTAACACCTCGGGAACATGGCGGCGAACTCCCCTGCGGGGACTCATCTCCCGGGTGAGAACAAGAAGACCCGGCTGGTCGCCGGGCCTCCTGTGATGCCCATGTGAGGCGCGGGATCGTGCTCTACGGTCCCAAAAGTCCCTTTTTCAGGTCTTCGTTGGGCGGCTTGGGGCCGAGCCAAATGGCGAAAAGGGCCTCGGCGAAGTCCTTTCCCTCGATGACGCCCATGTCCTTGCCTTTGATTTCCACCTTCGTGCCCTGGCCGGGGATGTAGGTCAGTACGGCCACGTCGTCCTTCTTCATGTCGGACCAGAAACCGTCGAACGTGGCGATCTTGTCTTTCAGCGCGGCCAGCTTGTCCGGTGAATTGCTCTTAAATCCGTCATTCCAGCCTTCCAGGAGCTTCTCCTTGCCCACCTCCTTGTAGAGGAAGTGCATGACGAGCTGCTTGGGCTCGTCGGCGGCAAGCACCTTGGCCGGATCCGAGGTCTTGGCGGGGAGATAGAGGGCCGCCACGTAGACCTTGATGCCGATGAAGGCGACCTTCTTGACGCGCACGCCCATGCCGTTGAGGGTGAGGCTGGCCGTTCCCGCCGTGACCTGGTTGGGAAACACGACCCCTTCGATCTCTCCCGCATAAGCCAGGAGCCCCACCAGAAGACCCGCGAGTACCACACACGCGACTCGACGCATGCCATCCTCCTTCCGCCCGATCAAAGCCACCGAGGGCTGGAATCATGCTACCCCAAATGGCGGCCTATGGCCAACTCGGAAGACGCCTGAGCCCCTTCTTGGCGGACGACAAACGGCGGTGGCCGGACCGGCGGCCCCGGGCCCGTTGCGGGGGGGGTCCTAGCCGGTGTACTCCAGGGCCATGAGAGTCACGTCGTCACCTTGAACGGCGTTGCCCCGCCAGGCCTCGAATTTCACGAGGAGCCGGCTGATCAGCGCCTCTGGCTCGGAGCCGCCCGCCTCCCGGAAATACTCCACGGCCCGGGACTCCTCGAGGCGCTCCCCTGACGGGGCGAGTTGCTCCAAATAGCCGTCGCTCAGCAGGAGGATCTGATCTCCCCGGCCGAGCGTCAGATGGGCCTCTTCGTAAGGGATCTCGAGCTCCGTACCCAGAAATACTCCGCGCAGCGTAACAATTTCCACGTCGCCCGAGGCGCGGCGCCAAAGGAAAATGGGGGGGACGGCGGCCGCGATGGCCCTGACGTCGGGCCCTCTCATCCGCAGGAGCCCCAGCGCCATGTAAATCTGGTCGTTGCCCAGGGCGTGCAGCGTCCGGTTGAACCCTCTGAAAAGGCCCTGGAGGTCTTCCCCGTCGGGCATTCCGGCGAGGAGGGTCTTCATGATGGCGACGAAGATGCCAGCGCGCGTGCCGTGGCCCGTGGCGTCACCCATGACTACGTCGAGTGAGCCGTCTGCCCGCTGGATGTAATCGAAATAGTCTCCCCCCACTTCGCTGGCGGTTTGCATCCGCGCTGCGACGGCATAGTGCGGATGGTTCGGCGGCTGCGGAGGAAGCAATGACAGCTGGAGGCGGCGCGCGGACTCCAGCTCGTGGGTCTTTCGCTCGTTTTCCAGCTTGAGCGCCCGGGTTTCGGCCTCGACGGTGCGGGATTGGAGTTCGGCGGCCTGGGCGCGCAGCTCCGCTTCCACGAGTTCGCCTTTCTCCCGCTCACGGTTCCTCTCGAAGAGGACCAGGAGGTAGACGGCTCCCGTCAGGAAGAACGCGTACAACACGTAGGCCCAGATCGTCCTCCACCACGGAGGATGGACGATGAGGCCGAGGGACGTCCCCTCCTCGTTCCAGACCCCGTCGCTGTTGGTGCCCTTGACCCTCAGCGTGTAGCGGCCCGGGGGGAGCGTCGTGAACATGAGCGAGCGGCGCGTTCCCAGATTCGTCCACGTCCGATCCAGACCGTCGAGCTTGTAGGCGTACAGGTTCTTATCGGGAGAGGCGTAGTCCATGGATGTGAACTCGAATGAGACGACCTTGTCGCCGTGGGTGAGCTCGATTTGGCGGGTGCTGGAGATGTCCCGCGACAGGCTGCGCCCGCTTCCGGCCGCGCGTCCCAGGGGCACCTCGCGCCCGGAGATCTCGAAGCGGGTGAAGGCGATGGGGGGGGCGTAGGCGTCATCCTTGATGCGCGCGGGATCGAAGGCGGTGACACCGTTGATGCCTCCGAAGAACATCTCACCGCGCGAGGTTTGGTAGTAAGAGCCTCCGTTGAACTCGTTGCTCTGGAGCCCGTCTGCCATGGTGTAGCTGCGCACCGTCCGGGTCAGGGGATCGAATCGAGCCAGGCCCGAGTTGGTGCTCAGCCAGAGCATCCCCCGGGCATCCTCCACGATCCCGTACAGGGCATCGTCCGGCAGGCCGTGCTCTTTCCTGAACACCGTGAAGGTTCCCGTGGTACGGTCGAGGAGGTTCAGACCTCCTCCGTAGGTGGCCACCCAGAACCTCCCGGCCCGGTCCTCGTGGATGCAGAAGACGAAATCGTTGGAGAGGGTGGACAGGTCCCGGGGGTCGTTCTGGTACCGGGTGAAGGTTCCTGAGGCCCGGTCGAACCGGTTGAGCCCCGAGCCGTGGGTGCCGAACCACAGCGTGCCGGAGCGGTCCTCGAAGGCCGTCCGCACGTAGTTGCCCGAGATCGTCTTCGAATCGGCAGGATCCGATCGGTAGTGCACGAATCCCCCGGTCCCGGGGTTGAAGCGGTCCAGCCCGCCGCCGTAGGTTCCCACCCAGAGAGCCCCCTCGCGGTCCTCGAAAACCATGCGGAGCTCGTCGATGCTCAGGCTGGCCGGATCTCTGTCGCGGTGCCGGAAGTGCTGGAAGAGGCCCGTGCGCGGGACGAATCGGTCGAGGCCGCCTCCGTTGGTGGCGATCCATAGCGCCCCAGTTTTGTCGGCGACGACCATCCTCACGGAGTTGTGGCTCAGGGAGGACGGGTTTCCAGGGTCGTGGGTGAAGCGCGTGACCCGTCCCGTCGCCCGGTCGAGGCGGTTGAGGCCGCCGTCGTTGGTCCCCACCCACAGCGTGCCCGGGGGCGACTCGCAGAAGGTCCAGACGATATTGTGGCTGATGGAGTTGGGGTCGTTGGGGTCGTGGCGGAAGTGGAGAAACTGCTTCTTGGCCAGATCGCATCGGCTCACGCCGTTGCCGTAAGTACCGACCCATAGGATGCCCGAGCGATCCGTGCAAAGGGACACGACTCGGTCTCCTGCGAGGCTGGTTGGGGCGTTGGGAGAGTTCTGATAACGGAGGAAGGTGCCCCGCTCCCGGACGTACCGGTTCAATCCGCCGCCGTCCGTGCCCACCCAGAGCCGCTGCGTGTCGTCGAGCAGCAGGGCGGTGACGTTGTCGCTGGCCAGGCTCGTGGGGTCGCGAGGATCGTTCTTGAACCGGGTGAGGATTCCGGTTCTCACGTCGAGGTGAGCGAGGCCGCCGCCGAACGTGCCTATCCACAGGGTGCGGCTGAGATCCTCAAGGATGGCCCTGACGTCGTTCGAACCGAGGGATCGCGCGTCCCTTGGGTCATGGACCCACCGTTTGAAGCGGCCCGTGGCGGGGTCGAGGCGGTTGAGCCCTCCCCCGGCGGTGCCCACCCAGATGGCCCCGGACCTGTCTTCGTAAAGCGTTCGCACGTCGTTGTGGCTGAGCGATGCCGCGTCCGCGGGGTCGTGCCGGTAGTGGGTAAACGTCCCTGTGGACCGATCCATCCGGTCCAGACCACCGCCGCCGGTTCCCACCCAGAGGCGGCCCTCGCGGTCCTCCAGGACGGTCCAGACGATATCGTTGGCCAGGCTGGAGGGATTCGCCGGGTCGTGCTGGTAGTGCGCAAAGGATTCGGTCGCCGGGTCGAAGCGCTCGAGCCCCCGGAAGAACGTGCCCACCCACAGGATGCCCGCGCGGTCTTGGGTGATGCACTTGATCTCGTTGTGGGTGAGGCTTGCCGGGTTCTTCGCGTCGTGCTTGAACACCTCGAACGCGTACCCGTCGAAGCGGTTCAACCCGTCCTCGGTGACGAACCACATGAAGCCCCGCCGGTCCTGAAGGATGGCGTCCACGATGCTCTGGGAGAGTCCCTGGTCGATGGAGAGGTGCTTGAAGACGAGGTCGTCCTGCTGGGCGATTCCGGGCACCGCCCAGGAGGCGAGCAAGAGGACGAGGAGAAGATTGAGAGATCCCCACGTTTTCACGAGGCCCTCCCTCGGCGACGGTGTCTTCTACTCCGAGTATACGCGAGAAGGAAGAGAGAGGTTCAAGGCCGGCGCTTTTTGAGGATGGGGCCGCATCGGGAGGAACAGGAAAAGGCCCGGCATCGCTGCCGGGCCTTTCGTTCAAGTGCCGCCAAGAGCGAGCAGCCAAGAGTCATGCCCCACAACTCTCAACTCTCAACTCATCAGTTCCCCTACTCCACCTTCACGATGTCGTCCGTGTCGATCTGGGCTCGCTGTAAGCTGCCTGAGAAGTCCACGTAGATGGCCTTCCATTCCGAGAAGAGCTCCAGGGCTTCCCAGCCGCCTTCGCGGTGGCCGTTGCCCGTCTGCTTCACGCCGCCGAAGGGGAGGTGGTTCTCGGCGCCGATGGTGGGGGCGTTCACGTAGAAGAGCCCCGTGTGCACGTCCCGCATGGCGGCGAAGGCCTTGTTCACGTCCTGCGTATAGATGGAGCCGCTCAGGCCGTAAAGGCAGTCGTTCTGGAGCGCCACTCCCTCCTCGAAGGTCTTGAAGGGAACTACCGCCAGGACGGGCCCGAAGACCTCCTCCTTGAAGAGGCGCATTTTGGGGGTTACGTCGGCGAAGATCGTGGGTTCCATGAAAAAGCCGTTCTTATATTTGGGGCCCGTCAGGCGCTTGCCGCCGCAGATGAGGCGCGCCCCCTCCTTCTTGGCGATCTCCACGTACTCCAGGTCCGTCTTGAGCTGGCCCTCGTCCACCGCCGGTCCCATGTCCACCGACTCGTCGGCGCCGTCGCCCACCTTGAGGGCCTTGGCGCGTTTGGCGAGCATGGCGAGGAACTTCTCGTAGACGCCCTTCTGGACCAGGCAGCGGCTCGTGGCGGTGCACCGCTGGCCGGTGGTGCCGAAGGCGCCCCAGAGCACGCCGTCGAGGGCCAGGTCGAGGTTGGCATCGTCCATGACGATGACGGCGTTTTTCCCGCCCATCTCCAGGCCCACCCTCTTGAAGCTGGGGGCGCATGCGAGGTTGATCTGCCGCCCTACGTCCGTGGAGCCCGTGAAGGAAACGAGGGCCACGTCGGGGTGCTTGCAGAGGGGATCGCCCACTTTCCGGCCCGAACCCGTCACGTAGTTCACCACACCTTTGGGGAAGCCCACGGCCTCGGCCCCTTTCACGAGGTTCCAGACGGTGAGGGGCGTGAGGGTGGCGGGCTTGATGACCACCGTGTTGCCGCAGACGAGGGCGGGCATCATCTTCCACGTGGGGATGGCCATGGGGAAGTTCCACGGGGTGATGAGGCCGCAGACGCCCAGAGGCTGGCGCATGGTCATGGCCCACTTGTTGGGCAGCTCGGAGGGAGTGGTCTCGCCGTACATGCGGCGGCCCTCGCCGGCGCAGAAAAGGGCCATGTCGATGCCCTCCTGCACGTCGCCCCGCGTCTCCTTGAGGATCTTGCCCATCTCGCGGGTGGCGTCCTTGGCCAGTTTCTCCTTGTTCTCCATAAGCCACCAGCCGAGTTTCATGACCAGCTCGCCGCGCTTGGGCGCGGGTACGAGGCGCCACTTTTCATAGGCGGCCTTGGCGGCGGCCACGGCGGCGTTCACGTCCCGTTCGTCGCTGTCCTGGAAATAGCCGACGATGTCGCTCGTGTCGGCGGGATTGACGTTGGCGAAGGTCTTTTTGGTCACCGAGGCGACCCATTCTCCGTTGATGTAGTTCTTATAGACCGTTGGTTTCTTAGCCATGCGTTGCCTCCAGATTTCAGTGGGAGAGACGTCCCCCGTAACGAGCCCTTAATTCTAACAGCCGCAAGCGCTTTCGTCAAAGAGGGGAGCGGGCAGCCGGGAGCCGCGAGGGAGGATTGGAGCACCGCAACATCCGGAGACGGCGCCTCTTGGGTCTCCTGCTCCCTGCTACCTGCTCCCTGCTCCCGAGACCCAGCGGATGGCCTCTTCAACCACGTCGTCCATGACCTCCCCGGCGGGGGCGCGCCAGATGCGGTCGCACACTCCCGTGGCGGGGGTTTCATCGGGATTGATTTCCCAGACCTGTGCGCCCCCGTCCGCGGCGATCACGGCCAGACTGGCGGCGGGCTGGACGACGGCACTCGTCCCCACGATGAGGAAGAGGGCGCATCGCGAGGCGGCCTCCATGGCGGCGGTGAACACGTCCTCCGGGAGCACCTCACCAAACCATACGATGGCCGGGCGCTGGAGGCCGCCGCAGGCGGCGCACCGCGGAGGGAGGACGGGCAGGGGCACCGTCCGGTTCTCCTCCTCCCGTCCGCAGGCCGTACACCTTACGCGCCAGAGGCTCCCGTGGAGCTCCAGCACGTTTGCGCTTCCCGCCTGCCCGTGCAGGCCGTCCACGTTTTGAGTGGCGAGGGTAAAGCGGCCGCCGAGCCGGCGCTCCAACCGGGCCAAGCCCAGGTGTCCCTTGTTGGGGGCGCAGGCGGCCGCCTGAACGCGCCGAGCCTCGTAAAAGCGCCACACCGTCACCGGATCTCTCGCCCAGGCGCTGGGGTGAGCCACCTCTTCTACTCGGTGGCCCTCCCACAGGCCGCCCGCGCCGCGGAAGGTGGAAAGTCCGCTTTCGGCCGAAATGCCCGCGCCCGTGAGGACGGCCACTGAACCCCGTGGAGGTGCGACGCTCATCCGTGTCTCTCCGTCGGAAACCTGTAATCGTCAAACGATCAGGCTCCATCCGTCCTTGCTTTTTGCGTCTCGCGTCTCGCTTAATCGCGTCTCCCGTCTCCCGTCTCCCATCTCGCTCAGCCTCCTTCCTCCCACACGCGCAGGATCTCCTCAAGGCCGATAGGTCCGTCCCGCGTCACGCGGGGTTCGGGGCCCGAGGCGTCCACCACCGTCGATGCGGCACCGCCCGGGGAGGGGCCCGCGTCCAGGACGAGGAGGTCCTCCGCACCCGCGAAGATCCGCGCCACGGCGCCCGCGTCCCTGCATTCCGATTCACCTGAGCGGTTCGCGCTGGTGACCGCGAGCGGTCCTCCGGCCGCGCGGAGCACGTCCAGCGCGAAGGAATGGCGAGGGATGCGGAGGGCCACGAGACTCGCCTCGGGCGCGAACCAGGCCGGGCACTGGGAGGGGCGAGGCAAGAGGAGGGTGAGCGGGCCGGGCCAGAACTGCCGGGCGAGGGAGAGCGCGCCCGGAGAAAAGGCGAATCCCGCGGCGAGAGCCCGTTCCCATGTGTCCACTTGCCAAGGGAGGGCCTTGTCGGCGGGGCGCCCCTTAAGTATGTAGATGCGATCCACGGCGGATGGCATGAGGGCGGCCGCCAGTCCGTAGACCGTTTCGGTGGGAAGTGCGACGATGCCGCCGTGCCTGATGTGGTGCAGGGCCTCGGGAAGACAGGCGGGGTCGGAGGCGGGAAGGATGCGCATGAAAACCTCTGGAAAGCGGAATTCGGAATTCGGAAAGCGGTAACCTCGCGGGCAGATGGCGTTCCAGTTTCCGAATTCCGAAATCCGAATTCCGAATTCTCTTTGAAGTTTACCTTCGAAGGCCCGCGTCCTGTTCCAGTACCTTCTCTCTCATGGCCGCCCTGGCCCGTTCAACCTTTTCCCGCAGCTCGGGCCTCCCCAGGGCCAGAATCTGAACGGCGAGGTGCCCTGCGTTGGCGGCTCCATTGATGGCCACCGTGGCCACGGGCATCCCGGGGGGCATCATGACGGTGGAGAGCAGAGCGTCCTGTCCGTTCAGGGGGCCGCTGGCCACGGGGACGCCGATCACCGGCAGTGTCGTGTGGGCGGCGCACACGCCCGCCAAATGGGCGGCCATGCCCGCCGCCGCCACGAGGACCTGGATGCCGCGTCCTTGTGCACCGCGGACAAAGCGGGCGGTTTCCTCTGGGGTCCGGTGCGCGGAAAGGACCCTCACCTCGTACGGCACCTGAAACTGCCGCAGGACGTCGAGGCATGCCTCCAGGACGGGGGCGTCGCTTGCGCTTCCCATGAGGACGGCCACCAGGGGCTGGTTCGGTTCGGTCATGAGAGAACTCCTTATTCCAATGGCCCGGTGAACTTACGTGACTAGGGGACTAGGGGACCAGGTGACTGGGGGACTAGGGGACTGCGGGACGATGACATCCAGGAGGCGATACCTCCCTGCTCCCTGCTCCCTGCTCACTCACTTAGCAATCGTCTCTCCTGCATGTCCAGATGAAATCAAGTCTAGCAGAAAAAACCGTCCCGGAGGTCGGGGGCCCGGCCCCTTGACAGCAGACAGCCCCCTGTGGGAAGAAGAAGGCCTTCGGGAGGCCTGCGTGCACGACCACGGCGATTGCCGAGAACTCTTCGATCTCATCTCCCCCTTCCTGGACAGGGAGTTGGATGAGGCCACGTGCGAGGAGATCACACGGCACATGCAGGCGTGCCCTCCCTGCCGGCGATACGTCGAGTCCATGAGGGCCACGCGCGATGTCCTTCACCAGATGGGCGAGAAGGATCCAGTGCCGGCCGCCGAGGCGGAGGATCTGCTCCGCGATTGTCTCAGCGCCGTAAGGTCCCGGCTTCCCGGGGCCACACCCAACCCTTAGATCCGCCCGTCCGGGGTGGCCCGGGGCTTGGAGGGCCGTTGGATCCCATTCCCTTCATGTCTCCACCCGACGAGCCGCTCCGAGCCCTCCCGCCGAAACCGTGGGAAGGATTTCTCCTGGTGGGCCTCTGCGTGACCCTCTTCACCGTGGGCGCGGCCCTTGTGCAGGGTGAGGGCATGGCGGCCCGGTTCCTGATCCTTCCCGCGGTGGCCTTCCTGGCACCTTCCGTGGCGTGGGCCCTGTGGCGCGGGGGCGGCCGCGAGGCCTTTCCCCTTCACCGCCCCACTTTCCGCCAGATCTTCGTCGCGGCGGCCCTTGCCATGGGTGGCTCCCTCCTGGCCTTGAGCCTGGCGGGGTTCCTCTCGGGCCTTCCCGGCGCCCAGCGGGAAGAACCGGCCTTGAGGGCTCTCCTCTTGTCCGCGGGGCCCCTGTGGCGGTTCCTCTTTTTCGCCCTCGCTCCCGCCTTGTGCGAGGAGGCGCTGTTTCGCGGCGCCTTCCTTTGGGCCATCCGGCCCTGGGGGGCCACGACCGCCAGCGTAGTCTCGGGCTTGGCCTTCGCCGCGGTCCACGGCTCCTGGCTCAAGTTCCTCCCCGTGGCCATCCTCGGGTGGGCCCTGGCCCAGGTGGTTCTGCGGACGAGCAACATCGGGTTGGCCGTGGCGGGCCATGCCCTCCACAACGCCGCCATCTTGGGGATCGTGAGTCTGGGGGCCGGGATGGAGAAGGCCTCTTTCGGCGTCCTCCTTCTCGCGGCGCTGGCCGGCCTGGTCGCCATCGGGCTGACGGTGGCGTGCCGGTGGTTCCCCAGAGAGTCCGAGCCGGGTTAGAGGATAGGGATGACGGTCTGCTCCGAACCGCCCTTGAGATAGCGCCTCGCCACCCTGCATCCCACACCCGTCATGATCTCGTAGGGGATGGTTCCCGTCCACTTGGCCCAATCCCAGGGTCCCAGCTGCTCCTGTCCCGACCGCCCCCAGAGCACCACGTCCTCGCCTTCGTGGATGTCTCCCAAAGGCTCCAGGTCCACCGCGGCCAGGTCCATGCTGATGCGGCCCAGGAAGGGGCAGCGCCTGCCTTGGATGAGGGCGTATCCGGCGGGGGAGGCTCCCCGGGGCAGGCCGTCGGCGTACCCCACGGGTACGATGCCCACGCGCTGTCGAGCGGGAGTGCGGTAGGTGGCGGAGTACCCCACGGGCGTTCCCGCGGGAAGGTCCTTCACCTGGGCCACGATGGTGTGGAACGACAGGACGGCGCCGAGTCCCGGGTCAGGCAGGGCTTCCGAGGGGCGCATGCCGTAGAGGCTCAGGCCGGGCCGGCTCAGGGTGAGGTGGGCTGCGGGGTGGGCCAGAAGGGCCGAGGAGTTGGCCAAGTGGATCCATTCAGGGTCCACGCCCCCTCGGCGCAAAGCGTGGAGGATGGAAAGGAATCGCTCGACCTGGTCGGCGGTCTGGGGTGAACTCGGATCGTCAGCGCTGGCCAGATTGGAGAAAAGGCCGGAGATGCGGACGTGAGGAGCTCGGGCCAGGGCCAACAGAAAGGCGGGTATCTCCTCTTCCCTAAACCCCAACCGGCCCATGCCCGAGTCCACCTTGAGGTGCGCTTCGGCGGTGCACCCCGCGGCCGAGGCCGCATCGTCCAGGGCATCGAGAAACGCCACCGAGTAGATGGCCGGCGTGATGCCGTGCTGGATAAGCGACGGGCACTGGTGCGGGCCGGCGGGGCCCAGCATGAGGATGGGGAGCGTGAGCCCCGCTTGCCGGAGCTGAACGCCCTCTTCCGCCAGGGCGACTCCCAACCAGACGGCCCCCGCCTCGGCCAGGGCGCGGGAGACGGGAACGGCGCCGGCCCCGTAGGCGTTGGCCTTGACGACGGCCAAGATGGGACCTCCTCCCGAATGGCGGGAGAGGAGTTCAGCGTTACGTCCCAGCGCGTCCAGGTCCACCGTGAGCAGGGTGGACCGATGGGGAGGGGGCTGAATCGTCTCAGCCATAAGTCTCCCCGTCGGAGGCGTGAGCGGAGTTCACGAATTGGGCCTGGCGCTCCATGAAGGTCAGGTCCACCGCCCCCGTGGGGCCGTTGCGCTGTTTGGCCACGATGAGCTTGGCCTTGGCGGTGCGCTCCGGGTCCTCTGGGGAGGAGATCGTGTGGCGGCTCAGGAAGACGACCAGGTCGGCGTCTTGTTCGATGGAACCCGAATCGCGCAGGTCGGAGAGCATAGGTTCCTTGTTTTCGCCCCGCTTCTCCAGGGCTCTCGAAAGCTGGGAGAGCGCCACCACGGGGACCTCCTGATCCTTGGCCAGGGCCTTTAGGCCCCGGGAGATGGAAGAAACCTCCACGTTCCTGTTCTCGAATCGGCCCACCCCCCGCATGAGCTGGAGGTAGTCGATGATGACCAGGCCTGGGGGGCTCCCCCGCTGGACTCTGAGGCGCCTGAGCTTGGCCCCCACGTCCAGGAGAGTCTGCGTGGGGCTGTCGTCGATGTAGATGGGGAGGGAAGCGAGCTCGTCGATGCGCAGGTTCACCTCGGCCCGCTTGGAGGGAGGCACCCTCCCGGTCCGCAATTGGCGCAGATCCACTCCGCTTCGCATGCTCAGGAGGCGGAAGAAAAGCTGCTCCGCGCTCATTTCGAGGCTGAAAAAGACCACGGCCTTCCCTTCCCGGGCCACGTTGATGGCCATGCTGAGGGCGAAGGCCGTTTTCCCCACGGAGGGGCGGGCCGCCAGGATGACCAGATCCGACTTCTGGAGTCCCGAGGTCAGGTCGTCGAACTCGGTAAACCGGGTCGCCACCCCCGTCACGTGCTGGTCCCGCATGGTCAGCTCGCCCAGAAGGGCTTCCATGCGCCGGGCGAGCTCCCCCATGCCCTGGAGGGAGGACCGCAGGTTTTTTTCGCCGATGCGCAGGATCGAGTCCTCGGCCTCCCGCAGCACTTCCTCCGGCTCTTTCGTGCTGGAGTAGGCCTCGGTAATGATCCGGGTGGCGTTCTGTATAACCTGCCTGAGAAGGGAGCGGTCTCGGACGATCTGGGCGTACTGGCTGGCGCTGGTCATGCGCGGCATGCCCGAGACCAGGTCGCTGATGGCTTCGGGGCCGCCCACGGCCTCCAGTTCGCCTTTGGTATGGAGCCACTCGGTGATGCTCACCAGGTCTACGCCCATCTGCTGAAGGCGCATGGCCTGAATGGACCTGAAGATCCGCTGGTGAGCGGGGAGGGCGAAGTCCTCGGCGCAGGCAAGGGCCTGGACGTCCTCGAAGAGCTCGTTGTTCATGAGGACGGCTCCCAGGAGGGCCCTTTCCGCTTCCAAGTTGGCGGGCAGGCCCTGGCGCTGGAGGACCTCCTCCACGCGTTTCAGGGTCCCATTCTCTCGGCCAGCGGGCCGCTCGGCCATGGCGTCTCCTGGTGACGGGTTTCCGGGGCGGCCTCGCCCCGGGGAGCCTACGCTACCACCATCGCGAGCCCCCTGGCAAGCGGAGAAGCACCCCAATCCCGCGATGGAAGCAGGCGAAAGCGTCGGAAAGATAGAGGGAATGGCCCTCCCCGCCATGGAGGCCAGGCGGTTTAATCCCCAAGCCTCCCGGTTTCCGAAGGCAAGAGAATTCCATCGCGGAATTTGGGGAAGCACCCTTGACTTGCAATGGAATAGAAGGGTGTTAGAATGCCTCGTATCGGTTTGCCTTGGGCAGGGAGGGGGCCAAACCCTGGAAAAGCACTTGACTTTCGGGTTTGCCTTCGATATGTTAAAGTAGAGCATTAAGTTTGGAGGCCTTAACACCCTTTGAGAAGGGGAATCCACAGTGTTCTTCGGAAAACCTAAAAACCTGTTGGGCCTGGACATCGGGTCGTCCGCCATCAAAATGGTGGAGCTCAAAGATCTGGGCAAGGGGAAGGGGTACCAGCTCAAGGCCTTCGGCATCGAACCACTTCCGGCGGAAGCCATCGTCGGAGGCACCGTCATGGATTCGGGTGCGGTCATCGATGCCGTCCACAAGCTGCTCCGGGAGCACAACATCAAGAACTTGGCCGTGGCTACCTCCGTGGACGGCAACTCGGTCATCATCAAAAGGATCTCGATGGTGGCCATGAGCGAGGCGGAACTCGCCGAAGCCATCCAGTGGGAAGCGGGCCAGTACATCCCCTTCGACATCGAGGAGGTCAAGATCGACCACCAGATCCTGGAAACGGATCCGGCCACGGGAAACATCTCCGTGCTCCTGGTGGCGGTCAAACGGGACCTCATCGGAGAATACACTTCCCTCCTGGGCCAGGCGGGCCTCGGAGCGGCGGCCCTGGACGTGGACGTGTTCTGCGTTCAGAACGCCTACGAAATCAACTACCCCATCAACGGCAGCGAAGTGACGGCCCTGGTGAACATCGGGTCCAGCACCACCAACATCGGCGTTCTCAAGGGCAGCAGCCCGCTCTTCTGGCGCGACATCCAGGCTGGAGGGCACAACTACACGGACACCCTCCAGCGTGAGATGAACCTGTCCTTTCAGCAAGCGGAAATGGCCAAGAAGGGCGAGCAGGTTGAGGGAGTCCGCCCGGAGCAGGTGGTTCCCATCCTGAACGCCGTCACCGAGGAGTTTGGCGCCGAGCTCAAGAAGACGCTGGACTTTTTCCGCGTGACCACGAATGAGAACGTGATCCACAAGATCATCCTTTCGGGAGGAGGCACCCAGGTGCCCCACATCGACCGGTACCTCAGCCAGTTCTTCGGGGTGCCCGTGGAGATCATGAATCCGTTCCAGAACATCGTCGTGGACGAGCGGGAGTTTCCTCTGGACACCATCAACCGGCTGGCCCCGCATTTCGCCGTCGCAGTGGGCCTTGCCCAACGCAAGATGGGGGACTAGATGATCCGGATTAATCTGCTCACCGAGGGGCGGGGTGCCAAAAAGGCGGGTGGGCTTCCGGGACCAAGGCCCGTCTCCGCGGCGGGAGCCGAAGGGGCTCCCCCATGGCCGCTGTACATCGCCATTCTCGCCCTATTTGTCCTGGGCGCGGCGGGCTACGGCGGATGGCTCCTGATGAAAAACCATACGCTGTCCGTCACCATCGCCGAACAGCAGGTCGAACTCAAGAAATACGAGGGCGCCCGCGAGAAAGTGTCGGAGCTCGAAAAAAAGAAGGCCGAGTACACGTCCAAGCTGGACCAAATCAAACAGCTCAAGGACCAGCAGAGTGTGCCCGTGAAGCTCATGAACCGGCTCGTGGAAGTGCTGCCGGAGGGCGCGTGGTACACCTCCGTCAAGCAGACCTCCCCGACCATCACGATCGAAGGGAAGGCCAAAAGCATCAAGACGGTCTCCACCCTCTACGACAACCTCGTGGCCATTAATGAGTTCGGGGATGTGCAGCTGGGCGACGTGACCCAGGTTTCAGGCCCAGAAGAAGTCTACACTTACAAAGTGAGCTTCAAGTACTATCCCGGGGGCAAGCCAGCGCCCGTGGTGGCAGCGCCGGTCCAGGCGCCCAAGGCCCCGCCGAAGGCCAAAAAGGCTGCCGCGGATTCGATGGAGTAGGAGGAGGGAGCCATGGACCAGTTCGCAAAGCTACCCCGGTGGGGCCAATTCGTG
Organism: Acidobacteriota bacterium; assembly: GCA_021813555.1. Lineage (GTDB taxonomy): Bacteria > Acidobacteriota > UBA4820 > UBA4820 > DSQY01 > JAKAJA01. Next base: position 10,163 of record JAKAKG010000067.1, on the reverse strand, counting down.
GCCGTCCTCCTCGCGGGCATTTTGATCTGCACGGCCGCGTGGTTCTATCCCCTCTCGGGGTGGCAGAGCAGGATGGACATGCTCACGGCCCAGAGCGTGGAGCTCGAGGGTCAGATACGCCAGGGCAAGGAGGCTCAGCGGAGGGTGGACGAGCTGAACCGCCAGATCGACCTCATCCGCCGCGACCTGGAAGTCCTCAAATCCATCATCCCCGTGGAGCCGGATACGGGCAAGCTCCTGCGCGTCTTCCAGACGTACGCTCGCGATCAAAACCTCAACATCGTCTCCATCAGCCCCAGCCCCATCACCAAAAAAGATCTGTACAGCGAACAGGCCTACAAGATCACCATTGGCGGGGGATACCACGACATCGCGCTGTTCTTCGACAAGATCGCCCACATGCGGCGCATCGTGAACATCACCAACCTGGAGATGACGGCGGCCACCGGCAAGGCCCAGACCGTGACCGCCACCTTCAGTTCGCTCGTCTATATGCAAAACCCCGAAGCCTTCGAGGCGCTGGAGAAGAAGTCATGAGACGACTAGGGATGCTCTCGATCGCGACCGTGCTCCTGTGGGCCTGGGGCATCGGGGGAGCGGCGCAGAACCCCGTGAAGACCCTGCAACGGGCCAACGAGAAGCTGGCTCCGGCCCAGTCCCAGGCCGCCGCTCCCGCGCCTGCCCAGGCGCAGGAGGGTGCAGCTCCGGCCGTACCCGCGCCCGAGGATAACCTTCTCACCGAAGGGGAGTCTCTTTACCGCCATCAGGCCGAGCGGGATCCCTTCACCCCCCTCGTTCGCAGCGGGGCCCAAGGGCCCGACGTCAAGATCAGGCCCGGGTCCACTGGTTTGGCCCGGTTTACCGTGGAGGCGTGCGTTCTGGAGGCGGTCCTCAAGACCCCCCAGGGCACGGTGGCGTGGTTCCAGGGCCCCGACAACAAGCCTTACAAGGCCGCCGTCGGCGAGCGGTTCGCAGACGGAGTGGTTCTGGATATCTCTTACAGCACCGGGGAGGTCACGATCCAACAGGAACTCAATGACCCCACCGCCATCAAGCCTTTCCGTAACCTGGTTCTCAGAATCCGGAACGTAGAAGGGGAGGGACAATGAGCAAGCGAATTGCCCTTTGGACGGCGGTCGTCGGTTGCCTCGCCGCATGGACCGTCCTGGCCGCTGAGTCGTCACCCGGCGCGCTGAACGTCTTGCGAGACCTCTCGGGCAAGGCCCAAAGCGGGGCCATCGTGGTGGGCGTGACGGGGACCTATCCCATCCTCGACTATACCTACTACGACTATGATCCTGAGACCTTCGTGGTGGACATGGCAGATGTGGACGTCTCCCAGCTTCCCAAGACCCTCCAGGTGAATCAGGGCGGCGTCGGCCTCGTCAAGGTCGAGCCCATCAGCCAGGGCAGGGGACGGGCCCTGGCCAAACTGGAGATTCACAAGGCCTACCTGGCCAAGTGCATCGTTTCCACCGAGGGCAACGTGCTCATGGTCAAGGTGATCGGCGGGCCCCAAGGGTCCAATCCGGCGCCCCAGGCCCTGCAGCCCGCTGCTCCTGGCCCCCCTTCGGCGGCCATGTCGGCGCCTCCCGCGCCTCAGCCCGCGCCGGTTCCCTCCGCGCCTGCCCCGGCGAAGTCCGAGGAGACGGTGAGCGCCAAGCGGCTCATGGGCGTGCAGGTGGCGCGTGATGGCTCCTCTGTGGACATCCACCTGGACGGCTCGGCGCGCTATAAGTATTTCACCATGAAGAATCCCGAGCGGGTCGTGGTGGACCTGCCTGGGGTCGGCCGCGGCACCGTGCCCGGAGAAACCCCAGGTGCCGGCGACATCGCCCGAGTCCGCGTGAGCCTGTTCCAGGCATCGCCGGTGGTGACCCGCGTGGTGGTGGACCTGAAAAACCAGGCCGACAAGGTGGCCGTGGACCCCTCCGGTGCGGGGCTCAAGATCGTTTTGGGCGAAGCCGGGAACGACATGGCCCAGAACAAGGGTCCCCAGACGCCCGACCAGACATCCACCCAGGCCGAGGTTCACGATGCCGGCCAGCCGCCGGCCCAGCCGCCCGCCGTGCAGGCCCCGGTGGTACAACCGTCCGCCCCGCAAACCGCTGAGGCACCGGCGGTGCAGCCTGAGGCCCCCGCCGCTGTTGCTCCCTCGCTCGGCGCGCCGCCGGTCCAGGTAGCCGCCTCCACCCCTCCGCCAGCCGTGCCCCCCGAAGCCCAACCTCGGGCCTCCAGCGCCAAGCCAGCCCAGGAGCCGCTGGATAAGATTAAAGTGGATCTCTCACCCATCGATCCCAAATCCACCAGGGAATACAAGGGCTATGAGGACCTCTTCGTTGCCCAGGACACGGCACCCCAGGCCTCCGAGGGCAAAACCCTCATGGCCGGAGGCGTTCCCCTGTCCTTCAAGGAGAAGACCATCTCCGGCGGCTCAGCCAAATACACGGGCGAGCCCATCTCGCTCAGCCTGAAGGACGCAGACATCAAGGACGTGTTGAGGGTGTTCCATGACGTGTCCAAGATGAACATCGTGGTGCACCCGTCGGTTCAGGGCAAGGTGACGGTGGACCTTGAAAATGTTCCGTGGGACCAGGCCATGGACATCATCTTGAAGAACAACGGCCTGGACTACATCTACGAGAACAACGTGATCTGGGTGGCCCCCGCCGCGGAGATCGCCCGCCGCTTCGCGGACGTCCAGCGCCTCCAGAAGGAGCGCCTCAACGCCGAAGAGCCCATCACGTTCACCAAGCGCCTCTCCTACGCCAAGGCCTCCAACATGGTGGAGATCGCCAAGCGCTTCATGTCCGACCGCGGCAACATCATCGTGGATGACCGCACCAACACCATGATCATCGAGGAGGTGCCCTCCAAGAAAGAGAGCCTCCTGAAGCTCATCGACTCTCTGGACACGGCCACGCCGCAGGTCCTCATCGAGGCCCGCATCGTGGAGACGAGCATCACGTGGAGCCAGTCCTTCGGCATCGTTTGGAGCGGCAACTGGTACACGGGAATGGACACGTCCGGCAAGGTGGTCACCACGCACGGCGGGACCACCGGATCAGGACCGGCGGGACAGTATGCGGTGCATAATTTCAACAACAGCACGGGCTGGCCCAACTACGGACAGGGCGATTTCGCCGTGAGCCTTCCGGCCACGGCCTCCAACGGATTCATCGACCTGGTGCTGGGCAACACCACGGGCTCCTTCTTCCTGGACGTGCGCTTGGCGGCCATGGAGAACTCGGGCCGCGGCCGGGTCCTTTCGGCTCCTCGCATCGTGACGCAGGACAACCAGAAGGCGAGCATTGAGTCGGGCCGGCAGATCCCCATCCGGATCGCCACGTCGGACAAGCTCTCCGTGGTCTTCGTGAACGCCACCCTCAAACTTGACGTGACGCCGCAGATCAGCGCGGACGGCAACGTGAACATGACCGTGGACGTGACCAACGATTCAGTGGATTTTGCCAACCAGGAGGCGGGCTCGCCGCCGCCCATCATCAAGAAAGAGGCCAAGACGGTGCTGAAGGTCAAAGACGGCTCCACGGCCGTCATCGGCGGTGTCTTCGTGACGAACGAAGGCATCTCTCAGAATGGACTCCCGTTCCTCTCCAAGATCCCGGTCCTCGGATGGCTGTTCAAAAACCGCTCCAAGACCCGGACCAACGAGGAACTTTTGATCTTCCTCACGCCGAAGATCGTCAGGTAGGGCTATGAAAAAAAAAAGGCTCGGACTTGTAGCGTTCACCGCCGCGCTCCTCATCCTCCTCGCGGGGTGCGGTAGCGATAAGCACCTGCAGCCCTACTCGGAGCTTAAGCTTCACGGGGCGGATCCACCCTCTTTCAACGTAGGGGTGAATCCGCCCCTCAATCATCAGACCTACTTCGTTTTCAGCGTCAAGCTGAGCGACAGCAGCCTCTCCACGATCCCGGCCGATGCCTGGACCATCGACAGCTACCAGATCAGTTATGTTCTGCTCAGCGATACGGGCAACCACCTCCTCGCCCTTCCGCCCTCCAGGACATCCAAGATTCACGTGGCGGTCAAGCCCGGCGTGCCCACCCGGCTGCCCGTCTCCATCGTCACCGACACCTACCTGGCCGACAACGCCTCGGGCTTCATCGGGACGACGGACACTGCCACCGTGCGGGCCAACCTCGTGTTCCGGGCCCACCGCAATAAAGACGGCTTCTCCCAGACCATGACGTCCCGGTTCATTTTCACGATCGGAAATTTCTGATGCCCCAGCCGTCCCTGGAGGAGCTCGAGACCGAACTCAAGCGGGACCCCGGGTCGCGGCGGTTTTACGAGCTGGCGCGCGAGTACCAAAAACTGGGCCGGCTGGACCGGGCCCGGGATCTGTGCGAAAAGGGACTGGCCCTGCATCCCAGCCAGTGGCAGGCGCGCATCCTTCTGGCGCAGATCTACGTCTCAGAGGGCCGGCTTGACGAGGGACGCCAGATGGCGGAGAAGGTTCTCCTGGCGCTCCACGACAGCGTGCCCGCCAACCATCTCGCGGCGGACATCTATTGGGCTCTGGGCCAGCGCGACAAGGCGCTTCGCCACTACCAGATCGTGGATCTCCTCGAACCCGGGCGTGCCGGGGTTCGAGACCGCCTCGCCGAACTCCGGCCGGCACCGGCACCTGAGGTCTCCGGGGCCTCTCCGGAGGCGGGGCCGGATGAGGCGGAGGGGCCGAATGGTCCCCCCGGCAAGCCCGCCGCGCATCCATCCGGGCAGGCGGACGATCCAGAGACTCAAGGATCGCCGGACGCGCTCCCGCCCGTGGAGGCTGCCCTCTCCACCCCGGCGCCTGAACCCCCGCCTTCCGTCTCGGAGGTGAATGAGCCCGGCCCCATGCAGGACGTGAAATGGCAGGCCGGCGAGGAGGCCGCGGAGGTCCTGGACGACGACACCGCAAGCTTTGCGGAGATTCTGGAATCGGAGGGTTCGGAACCCCCCTCCGCTGAACCTGCATCGGCGCCTGCCGAGCAGCTTCCTCCCCCCGCGACTCCTCCCCGAGGCTGGGCTACCTCCGCGGGGCAGGCGGAGGAAGGCCTGTCCGACTCTGATGCAGAGCCGGGCGAGGCCGCGGCCCCTCCGGGGTTGAACACCTTTACGCTGGCCGAACTCTACGAGCACCAGGGGTACCCCGAGAAGGCCGTGGAGATCTATCAGCGAATGCTATTGCAGGACCCGGACAACGGACAGATCCACGCGCGAATCCACGCCCTCATGCAGCGCATTGCGGGAGAGGCCCCGGAAGCGCCCGTTGTTCACCAGGAGGACGTGGAGAAGGCCATGCGGCAGAAGAGGATCGCGGTGCTCCAAGGCTGGCTGCGCCGCGTCCGGGAGGGACGCCATGTTTGAGGCCATCTTCAAGGAACTGGAGCAGGCGCTCCCCGAGATGCTCGCCGTAGCCGTCGTGGCCGAGGATGGAATAGAGATCGAGACCTCCCTCAGAACCCCCATCCCCCACGAGGTCATGAGCGCGGAGCTGAACGGCATCCTTCGCACGCTCGGCAGGTTTCAGCGGGAGCAGGACCTTGGACGTATTCAGGAAGTGACCATCCGAACGGAGAAGGAAAATCTCCTCCTCTTCTCCCTAACGGAGGGGCTCTTCGTGCTCGTGGTGACCGCCTCGTCGCAGGCCACGGGCAAGGCCCGATACGAGGTGCAGCGGCGCGCTCACCTCTTCATAGAGCTGTTAAGCTAGGTTGAGAAGGGAGATTACCGTATGGGAGTCATCATCAGCAACCAGATTCGGAAAGGCGTCAAGCTCCTCATCGACGGGGACGCCTACGAAGTGGTGGACGCGGACCATGTAAAACCAGGCAAGGGCTCGGCGTTCACGAGGGCCAGGGTCCGAAGCCTGCGCACGGGGCAGGTCCTCGACAAGACCTACAAAGCCGGCGACAAGGTGGAAACGGCCGAGACCCAAGAGACGAAAATGCAGTTCATGTACAAGGACCAGGACGGCTTCCACTTCATGGATCAGACCACGTATGAGCAGGTCACCATCCCCGAGGACGTCATCGGAGACCAGGTGATCTACCTGCTGGAAAACGCCGACGTGAGCGTGCTGCTCCACGACAACGAACCCATCGGGCTGGAGCTGCCCAACTTCGTCATCCTGACTATCGTGGAGACGGACCCGGGGTTCAAGGGAGACACCGTCTCGGGTGGCAAGCCCGCCAAGTGCGACACGGGCGCCGTCGTGAGCGTGCCCTTCCACCTCAACGTGGGAGACAAGATCATGGTCGACACCCGGACCAACGCGTATCTAAAAAAGATGTAGCGGCGGGAGGGACAGGAGAAGTCCCTGCTCTTACCGGAAGCGTTGCGCCCGAATGATGAAAACGAGAAAGGCCGGGGATCGCTCCCCGGCCTTCGTGTTGGCAGCCACCGCGCGGTTTAGAAAATCTTGCCGCGCACGGGGATGGTGACGTTCTTCTTGTTGGTCTCGATGGTGATGGTACCGCTGAAGTCGCCGTCCTTCACGGGGGGCTTGATCTTGACGGCGATGCTGTAGCGCTGGTTGGGGGTGATCGGTGTGACGACGGTCTCCAGGAAGGGCACCGACGAAACCACCTTCTTCACCTCCAGGTCGGCGCCCTGCTCGAAGGCCACGGTGATGGTCTTGTTGAGGGACACGTCCTGGGGATGCTCGTTCACGAAGCTCTTGCTCAGGCCAGAGTAAACGAGCTCCGTGGGATAGACCGTGAGGGGCTCCCTGATGGTCCCGTAGACGCTGATGGTGACCGTGGGGGCTTTCGGGTGGGTCGTCGAGAGCGTGAACCGCCCGCTGATGGGACCCACCGGGTGATCGGCGGGAAGGATGACCTTGAACTCGGCGGACTTCTTGTCGGCCGCGGGTTTGAGCTCGTACTTGAGGGAGGGGTCGTCGGCGTTCACCTGGGTGATCTCGAAGGGCGTCCCGTCCTCGGACTTCAGGGTGAAGGTCTTCTCGAGGGTCTGGCCCTTGTACACCAGGCCAAACTGCTGGTATTCGGACGGCTCTACGTTGAGGATGGCCTTGACCGTGGCCTTGATCATCAGCTGAAAGTTGGCCATCTTCGGGTCGTTCGTCGCCACGGAAATCATCTTCTGGATGGGGCCCGAAAAATTGGCCGTATTGACCGTAGCCGTGATCTTGCCCGTCTTGCCGGGGGCGATTTGCTTGTCGAATTCCGTGACGGTGCACCCGCACGCCGGCTGGACATGGGTGATTTCCAGCATGCCCTTGCCTTTGTTCTCGAAGACGAAATCGTGCTTGATGAGATCGCCCTTGTTCACGTTGCCCGCGTCGAACTCCGTCTCCTTGATGACCATTTCGGGAAGGTCCTGCGCGGCGGCGGGCTGAGCCGCCGGTTTGGCGCTCTCCACCTTGATGCCGGCCGCCGGGGGCGGAACCTTCGTGAGTTTGGGCGCTGGCTCTTGAGCCCAAAGGAACGACCCCGCCACGAGAGCCAGCGCTCCGGCCATCAGGTTCAACCCAATCTTACCATTCACCATCGTGCGTCCTCCTTGCATGAGCACAGCGCAGTCTAATAGAATGGGATCATGCGGTCAAGGTATTTCCGTGCGTTTCCGCCGGGCCGGCGAACTCAGGAAGGGTGCCGGGCCCCCCAACCCAGCTTCTCCCTCAGGAGAGAGAAGTAGCTCCGCGTGGGGCTGACGATGAGGGGAACGCCGCTGGGGGACCGCTGCACCCGGACCTTGTCCCCGCTTTTCATCGGGCCGCCTACCTGGCCGTCGGCCGTGAAGAACACTTCCTCCGAACCCCGCAGCAGGGTGATGTCCACGGGCTCCCGCCCGTCCAGAACGATGGGGCGCATGGTGAGCGTGTGGGGGCACAGGGGGGCGAGCACGAACCCGTCGATGCCGGGAGTCAGGATGGGCCCTCCAGCCGACAGGTTATAGGCCGTGGACCCGGTTGCCGTAGCCACGATGAGCCCGTCGGCGCGCATGTCGGTCATCCAGTCTCCCCCCACCTCCACACGGATCTCGATGATCCTGGCGATGGCCGACTTGTTGAGGACGGCGTCGTTCAAGCAGCGGTATGAGGCCAGCACGGCGCCCTCCCGGCTGAGGGTGGCTTCAAGCATGGTCCGTTCGTAGACGGTCGCTTTTCCCTCCAGGAAAAGCTGGAGCACGTCGGTCATTTCCTCCGTGGCGATCTCGGTGAGGAACCCCAAAGAGCCCAGATTGACGCCCAGGATCGGCACACGACGGCCGTCCAGGTGCCGGGCCACTGAAAGGAGGGTTCCGTCGCCGCCCAGGACGACCACGAGTCCCACCCGGCCCGGAAGGTCCGGCCGCTCCGCCATCTCCACATCTGGGCGTCGGGCCATGCGGGCGGCCTCCGGGTCCAGGATGAAGGGGATCTGCCGTGCGTCCAGCCACCCCATGACTTCTTCCAGGGCGGGCAGGCTGCTCTCGCGCCGGGGCTTGGCCACGATGCCGACGACGGTGGCAGGACGGGAGGTCATGGTGACGGGTCCTCCCCTGGTGCCAGGTGCACCAGGAATTCCACGTTGCCCTTGGGGCCCTTTACGGGGCTTTCCAGGGTCCCAAGCCGAGTATACCCCAAGGAGATGGCCGCCTGGCACACTTCACTCAGCGCCCTGGCCCTCACCTGCGGGTCTTTCACGACGCCTCGGCCCCGGCCGACTTCCTTTCGGCCCGCTTCGAACTGAGGCTTCACGAGGGCGATCACGAAGGCCTCGGGGGCGCTGGCCCGAATGGCGGGCAACAGGAGCTTGAGGGAAATGAAGGAGGCGTCCACCGTGACCAGCGCCACGGGCTCGGGAAAGAATCCGGCCGCCAGGGTCCTGGCGTTGATCCCTTCCAGGCACACGACCCGAGGATCCGAGCGGAGCGACGAGTCCATCTGGCCGTGGCCCACGTCCAGCGCGTAGACCCGGGCGGCCCCGTGCTGGAGGAGGCAGTCCGTGAATCCCCCCGTGGAGGCCCCGACATCGGCGCACACGGCGCCTTCGAGACGGGGGTGGAAGGCTTCCAGGGCGGCCTCAAGCTTGAGGCCGCCGCGGCTCACGTAGGGGCAGGCCTTGCCGCGAACCGTCAGGACGGTCTCCACCGCCAGAAGCTGGCCCGCCTTGTCGACGCGCACTTCCCCCACATACACCAGTCCTGCGAGGATGAGGGCCTGGGCCTTCTCCCTCGTGGAGGCAAGGCCTTGTTCCAACAGAAGTTTATCGGCGCGCTGCTTCATGGGTTGGCCGACAGGGGACATCGGAGACCGGAGGGCCGATACGAACCCTCTCTCATGGGCGCAGGGGCTTCGCGCCGCCCTTCGTCCCCAGGGTTCGTCAATGGTTTCGCCCCGCCACGAAGTGGGCAAGCTCCCGCAGGTCGCGGCCGCGGGGCTCGAACTCGGCGGCGGCTCGCAGGGCGTCGGAAAGGAGCCTCTCCACTTCCCGGCGCGACTCTTCGATCCCCCAGAGTGCCGGAAATGTAGCCTTGCCCTGGGCCGAGTCCTTGCCCGGAGTCTTGCCCAGGGCTTGGGCGGTCTGCGTCTCGTCCAGGATGTCGTCCACGATTTGGAAGGCCAGTCCGAGAGAGGTTCCAAACTTCTTGAGTGCGCCACGCTGGGCCGCGTTCGCGCCCGCCCAGTGGGCACCCGCCAGGAGGGAGGCCTCGAGGAACCGGCCGGTCTTCAAGGTGTGGATAGCCGTAAGGAGTTTGGGCGACACGGTCTTGCCCGATCCGGTCTGTTCCAGGTCGAGGGCCTGTCCTCCCGCCATGCCTTGGGAGCCAAGGGCCCAGAGAATCTCACGGGATGCCCTGTTGCGCCTGGCCGACCATCGGCTGCCCTCGGGATAGGTGGCGAGCAGGTAGGCGCCCAACGTTTGAAGGGCATCGCCCGCGAGGATCGCCATGGCTTCCCCGTAGACCACGTGGCACGTCGGTTTGCCCCTCCGCAGGCTGTCGTTGTCCATGGCCGGGAGGTCATCGTGGATGAGGCTGTAGGTGTGAAAGAGCTCGAGGGCCGCAGCGGCCGGAAGAACGGCTTCCTCGTCTTCCCCTCCGCACGCCTCGTAGGCGGCCACGGCGAGGATGGGCCGGAGCCGTTTGCCTCCCGCCATGATGCTGTACCGCATGGCTTGGTGCAGGCGCACGGGTTCCCGGTCCGCGG
>JAKAKG010000159.1:557-6028 GCA_021813555.1 Acidobacteriota bacterium | reverse complement strand
GGGCCGTGGCGGGGGTGCCTCCCGAAATCATGGGCATCGGCCCCGCCAAGGCCGTCCCCAAGCTTCTTAAAAAGGCGGGCCTGAAGCTCGACGACATCGACCTCATTGAGATCAACGAGGCCTTCGCCAGCCAGAGCGTCTACTGCTGCCGCGAGCTGGGCCTGGATCCCGAGAAGACCAACGTGAACGGCGGGGCCATCGCCACGGGCCACCCTCTGGGCGCCACGGGGGCCGTCCTCACCGTCAAACTCTTGGGCGAGATGGCGCGCCGCGACGCCAAGCGCGGCATCGTCACCATGTGCATCGGCGGCGGCATGGGCTTCGCGTATTTGCTGGAGAGGCCGTAGGCGGCACCGGAGGCCGTGCGGGCACCGAGGCGGGACAGCAAGGTGCCCATGCCGCCGGACGAGGGGGTTCGGGGGAACGAGTAGGTTCCCCCGAGCGAAGGGCCACCCCCGCCAGGGCAGGGGGTTACAGCCTGCCGCGGGCAGGCGCCCTAGGGGGGCGGCGTGCCCCCCTGGGGAGAGCGCCAAGCGCGACGGCGGCATCGGGCTTCGCGTATTTGCTGGAGAGGCCGTAGACGCCGGGAGATCGAGCAGGAGCCGCACGGAGGGAAAGGTTCAGCCCTGCCGGCTCGGCGGCGGAGGGCAGCCCTCCTGCGGATGGAACGAACAGAAGTGGAGAGAGCCGGAGGGCCCGCGGAAGGGGCCACCGGAGCCACGAAGGCGGGCGCCGCATGCGCCCGCCTTCCGCGTGTGTGCCCCCCCGGCCCGTCGCTGCTTCGCTCTACGGCGCGGGGTTTGGAGGCCCACCCGGTCCGAGCTTTAGCTCCACTTCAGGCGTGGCTGCATCCTCAGAGATGGTTACCGATCGCACGGCCGTTCGCCCCGAGCCGTCACGAACCGAAAGAATGACCGTTCCTTCGCCCAAACCTGACACTTGGAATCGTCCCGAGTCATCCGTGGGCACACTCTGTCCAGCTTGCACGCCCAAGCCCTCGAATGCGAGGCTGACAGGGACCCTCCCTACGCCGCCGCCGGTTGGCGAGAACACCCGGCCTTGCACCACGTGGCCGACAAAGTTAAGAGTCACACGTCCCGCCGGATTCGGGGGAACGGCGAAGGGCATCCGGTAGGTCATGCCGCTCCAGGAAAGGGAGGCCTGAACAGGTCCGGACGGTGCGTCCTCGATGGTCACAAACCCCGATCCGTCAGCCTGGGCTCCGGCGCTTGTACTGGGAAGGCCCAGCACAACCCGGCCTGCGGAGCCGTTAATCACCACCAACCCATTGTCGAAGGCCTCTGAAGACGGCGTATTCAGCCTCAGATAGGCCCCCGAGGCCGGTTTCCCATCCACTTGGACAAAAGCATGGAGCGTCACACCGTCCACGGGAAGCTGGACGTCGGCTTGCTCACCGGGAGCGAGGTCCAGGGGCCTCAAAGCCTTGGGTTGAGGATCGAGGGGTGCAAAGGCGCCTAACCGATAACTGCCCGGCGTGACCTCTCCAAAGTCGAAGGACCCGTCGGCCTCGCTTCCGCTCTCGGAGGGATCCGGATCGAAGGCCTGGGACATGAGCTGCACGCGCCATCCGTCAAAGCTGTCCCGTCCCGTCAGCCGGCCCTTCACGGATGCCATCGGTTTCAATTCGAGGGCGCCCGCGTCCACGTCGTCTTGTGCCACCGCGAGGACAGCGGACATGGCCCGGGAATCGCCATCCTGCGCCGAGACACGGTAACGGCCAGCCGGAACGCCGCTCACGGAGAAACCTCCGCCATCTTCGTTCACGGTCCCCTCAAGGGCAGACGGCAAGCCGGGCTGAGATACCTCCTGGAAGGACAACTGGCGATGAAGTTGCACCTTCGCGAAGCGAGAGACTTCCTTGCCGTCACTGCGCAACAGGGTGCCGTGAACGCGGGGATGTCCAGACAGAGGGATATCCCCCAGCTCCACGGGAGTCTTCCCATCCACCATCAAGTCCTTTGCCGAGGATGTCCGGCCACGGATGGAGGCACGAAGGGTGTAAGGTCCCGGCTTCAGGCCGGTGATCTGGAAGGCGCCGTCGTCATCCGTGGTCTTTTGGAGAGACTGGGGCATGAAGGTCTGCCCTCCCGTGGACCGAAGGCTGAGGAGGGCTCCCGGGACCGGCTGGAGAGTATCTCCGTCCACGCAGCGCCCCGATACGGCGGGGCCCAGTCTAAGGCGGATCACCAGAGAGGCGGTGTCTTTGGCGGGAAGGTTCTGAACTTTTTGGTCCTCGAAGCCCTCGGCAATCGCCGCCAGGGTGATGGGCCCTTGGTCCGCTGGCACTCCCGCGAGAACAAACCTGCCCTTGTCATCGCTGAAGGCATGAAGGCCGGCGGGATCGGTGCCTTCGCCTACGGTGACGAGAGCGTCTTGAATGGGGTGCTCCTGCTGGTTCAGAACCCTGCCTTCGATGCGTACGCCCCGCCGAAGGAGGACGGTGATATCCGCCGTTCCCGTCCGCAGCGGGAAGCTTTGGGACACAGCCGCGTAGCCCGCGCTCCTGAAGGTCGCCTGGCACGGCAAGGCCAGCAGCGGCAATCGCCCGGGTTCGGTGTTCCATTCACCCTTTTCCGAAAGGCCCAGCCAAGGAAGGTTCGGAGGGCTCCAGTGCGTTGACCAGGCCACCGAAGCCACGGGCTTGCGCGTGCCGGCGTCCAGGGCGTGAACGTTCGGGCTTGGAGCCACTTCCATCGTGATTCTTCGTGAGGAGGCCGGAAGGGACGCGAGGGGCAGCAGGGCGTAACCCGGAGCGTGAAGCCAGCCGCCCGTTGAGCGGGAAGGGACCCGGAGCAAGACGATGCGCCCCGTAGGATCGGCCCCCGTTTCAGCCAGCTCCGGCGATCCGGCAAAGGCGGCCAGGGGGGACGACAGCGCGCCTGCGGGCAGAAGAGCCAGCCTGGCCACCGATATGGCCCTTCCCGAGGCGCTGGCCGCCTGAAGGCAGAGGCCCCGCTGGGGGACCAGGGCGAGGGATGCCAAGGCCGAGCCAGGCGGCACCAGGGTCACCGCCGGCTCGTAGCGCAGGTCATCCACCCACACGATCACCGCCGCGCCTTCCGGGGGATAGACCGTGGCCGTCCCCTCCGGGTTCGTGGCCACGCGGCCGAAGGGTTCGGGGAGGTTGGGGACTCCCTCCGGCTTCCACTGCAAGCGAATGTCTTCGGCCATGGCGGCCGAGGGGGCTGACACCGTGATCAGCAGCGCGCGCCCAGCGGGAAAGCTCCTTGGGACCGGGAAGCCCTTATGGACGCGCACCATGGAGGCTCCATCCCGGCACAGGAGCCAATCCCGGGGCGCCGCCTTGGGCCACCGGTCCGCGTCCAGCCTCACCGGTTCGTCGTTCGAATCCAAGCCGACGGCCCACGTGCAGCCGGCCGACTGCGCCCGGACGGCCAGGACCGCAAGGACGCAAAGCGCCGCGAGCCCTTTCAAGCCCCTCATGGCAACTGACCTCCCGGGAAACTGTGAAGGGTCGCCAGCATGGCTCCGGCCAAGGCCTGTTCGTTCCCCACTGGTGAAATACGGCCCCCCATCACCAGTTGGCCTCCGCCCAGCGTATCGAAGACCATCCAGTAAGGAAGGTCGCCGCCTGACAAGCCAAGCTTCCTGCAAAATTCTCCATCCAGATCATCCATCAGGGCGGATTCCTGGGCCCCGGCAGTCAGCGCCTCTCTTCTTGCTCCGGCCGCGCCATCGGAAATGACGACATGCAAAGCGGCATCGATGCGCTCTTTGCCAAGAGCCTGGACTATTCCCGCGAGTGCGAGGTTCCAGTGGCATGGGCAACCCTGGGAAGGAAGCAGAATGAGTACCTGAAAGCGATGAGACAGAGCCTTCGCCATGGCCAAGGCCTCAACCTGCGGCATGTTCCCTGAAAGCCTGAGATACTGATCACTTCTGCGCTTGTGCTGCCCGCAAGAGAGTTGTGAAGCCGCCACGAAGATCGTCAACGCAATAAAGGGACTCCATGCGCGTGCCTTCATGGCAGGTTCGCCACATAGAGATGTGACACTTTGTCTCCTGAGTCCTGGGTTGATGAGGCAAGGAGATAAACCCTGCCCGACGGCGCTTGAGCGAGGCTGTACACGCCAGCTATTTTGCCCGGCACCGCCTCCAACGAGATTGGGGTTGTGCCGCCCGGCGTGAGGTCGGACCTGAACCATCCGATGGACATGATGGGCCCCGGCTTGGGAGGGTGCACCCAGACGAGTCCAATCTTGTCCTTATCCTTAATCAGGCCTACGGCGTGGGGAGTTTCCTGTTTGATTCTCGTGGTCCATCCTGGCTCGCTGAGCTTGGCCAGAGGCCACCTCGGCTGTATTCCTTGCGCTCTTGATTCCCGAAGGACGCGGCCTTCATCATCCACGAGAAGAACTTGAGCAGGCAAGCTGCGGCCTATCGCCCAAACATCCTTCTTGAAAGGAATGGCGAAGCCATGCCCGAAAAGCATGAGCCCCACGGCCTCTTCAGCATTGGCCTGGAAGGACCGCTCGATCCGCAGGCCTCGTCCTTCCATACTTGTCGAAAAGAGGGAAAGGGCACGAAAGGGTCCGTTGGTACGTGGCGCAGATTCCCTTCCAGATCCACAGTAGACAATGCGGCTGGGAGTCACAAAAAAGCCCGTGAAGGCCTCATACGGACCGGGAAGAACCAAAGTGCTCTTGAATCGCCCGCTGGACGCTTCAAAGAAATCCAAAGCCGCCGTGGAATTGCACACGGCGAGGAGGTTCAAGGACTCATTCAATGCCAAGGCAAGGGGATCGCTAAGCTGGCCCGGGCCGCTCCCCGGGCTGCTGATCGCTCTCACGAACTTGCCCTCAGAATTCAGCACTACGATTTTTCCGCCGGCCCTATCGACCACCCAGAGGCAGCCCGTGGAATCGACCGTCATGTCAACCGCCATCTTGGGCAGGGCCGGGCAAGGCATGCACCTAAAGGCCAAGGCACGTTCGGGTGCTCGCGGAGGGGCGCCGGTCAGAGCAAGGGTCGCCATGAGGGCACCTAAGCAGAGCACCTCCATTCGCTTATACATCGTGCATTCCTCCATTTTGGACATTCCATCACGAGGAGGGATCTGGCGACAAGAGCCGTCTAGACCGGGGAACTAGCTATGGAAGGTGGATTACTCGGCAGTTGTCACAATCAAAAGCCAGGAGCGTGTAACAGACTCCGTTGCCACGATCATCTCCGACCCAAGTGCCCTGCTGACACAACATGATATCTCTCTGCGCATGGGACGAGATCGCGACGAGAGACAAGGCCATGGTCAGGACTACAGGAAGTGCCAGGGCAAAAGCAATTACCCGCTTTCGCATGGAACCCTCCTAAGAGAATCATCAACCTGTCGCCAGAATCCCTGTCCCAAACGATACGCCCCCCCCCCCCCCCCCCCCTCCACCCCACCATCCATACCAGAGGGTCCAACGCATGTTGGGGTGAGAGTGCCC
>JAKAKG010000159.1:0-547 GCA_021813555.1 Acidobacteriota bacterium | reverse complement strand
CCAAACGATACGCCCCCCCCCCCCCCGGATGTCAAGCGTTAGCCCGAGAGGATGCACGGGAGGGTTGGCAGGTGATCGACCCGCAGAGGCGGCGTACAATATCCATCGAGGTGAAGGCGAATGGCTCTTGATCAGGGCGACCGTGTTTCGGGTTCGATGGATCTTCTGGATGTGGCCGCGGGGCGGGTGAAGGCGCACCTGGACCGGCACGGCACGGCGGAGCTGGGCGCCCTGCTGGAGGCTCTCGTGGCTGAGCACCCGTCCATGGCCCTGCGGATCAACCTGGCGGCGATGGTGGGGGAGGCGGCGCGGTCGGGCCATGAGGCCGCGGCCCTCGCGCTGGAGAATTTCCTTCTGTCCCTTGTGCAGTCACGCCTGAGGGCGGCGGCGGCCTTCGCGGCTCTGGTTCACGAGAAGGGTTGGGCACGGGTGGCCACCTACTCGCGGTCGGGCCAGGCGCGCGAGTGCCTGGCCTCGGCCCGGCACGCCGGGCTCCAGGGCGTCCTTCTCTCCGAGGCGCGCCCCTCGGGCGAAGGAGTCATCCTGG
>JAKAKG010000018.1 GCA_021813555.1 Acidobacteriota bacterium | reverse complement strand
GTCCACTCGAATGTCGCCAATGTGCATGCCGTTCGTCCTTAAAGGGCAGGCGCCGGAGGCCGCCTGTCGCTTCGGAAGGGAAGGCGAACCGAGAAGGTGGAGCCTTCGTTGGGCTTGGACACCACTTCGATGTGCCCTCCCAACAGCCGCGTGAAGCGGTCCGCGATGGTGAGCCCCAGCCCCGTGCCCGGATACCTCCGAGAGTCCGAGCCGTCTACCTGACGGAACTCCTCGAAGATGTGAGGTATTTCATCGGAGTGGATGCCGATGCCCGTGTCGGTCACGCCGATGTTCAGCCAGTCCTCCTCGCGGCTGATGTGAAGCACCGCTCCTCCCTCCTGCGTGAATTTGAACGCGTTGCTCAGTATGTTCATAACGATTTTGCGAAGGACGGCTGGATCGGTGCGAACGGTCTCGGGCGTCCCCGCCGCCAGGTCGAGGCGCAGGGAGAGTTTTTTCTGGGTGAAGAGGGGTTCCACCTCCTCCACCATTCCCCGGAAGAAGTCCGCCAGATGGACCTCCTGGGCCGAGACCCGGAACGCTTCCCGCTTGAGCTTGGCCAAATCCAGAAGGTCGTTGATGATGTCCAGGAGGATCTTGGCGTTTTTATGGACCAGTTCGACCTGGCGGCGTTCCGCCGCGCCCCGCTCCGCCCCCGCGTTCTTTTCAAGAAGCTCGGCTGTGATGAGGAGGGTGGTGAGGGGAGTGCGCAATTCATGGGTGACGTTGGCCACGAATTGTTCCTGGAGGCGGTAAGCCTCCTCGAGCTTGGCCACGGTCCGCCTGAGCTGGGCGTGCTGCGACTCGAGCTGTTCGCGGGTCTCGTAAAATTCGCTGACGTCGCGCAGGATGCCCAGGATTGATCGGATGGAGCGCCCGTGACGGATGGGCGCCAGGGTGAGAAGACCCCAGAAGAGGGCCCCGTTCTTGCGGTGGATGCGGAAGAGCTTGTTGCGGACGCCCTCCCTCAGGACGGCCGAAGCTCCGATCACCCGAAGCCTGCGGATTTCCTCGGAGGGCAGAAAGAGGGGAAGCTCGATCCGCCGGCCCACGATCTCGCTCGGGTCGTATCCCAAAACCGTTCGTGCGGCCGAGTTGACGGACTGCACGAGGAGGTTGGGCTTAATTTGAAAAATGACGTCCGTGGACCGGTCCACGAGGGTCCGGTACTGCTCCTGGAGGTCGAGCACCTCGTCCTGCATGGCGAAGAGCTCGGTGGCTTCGCACAGGTGAAGGGCGAAGGCGCTGGGCCCATTCCCGTCGGCGGAAGGGAGGGGGACGAACCGCGCGCGGCAGGTGCGCGGCAGGCTCGACCGGTCGCGGAGGGTCACGGGGCGGACGGGCGAGCACCCCAGAGAGCTTCCGGAGAGGATCCCCGCGAGGCCCTCTTCAAGGACGCCCCTGGGCAGAAGGGGACAGACGGCCTGAATCTTCTGCCCCAAGAGGTCCTGGCGGCGCAGCCCCGTCAGATCCTCGCTCTGGGCGTTGGCGTAGAGAACGGTGCCGTCCATGGCGCACACGAGAACGGCGTCCGTGCTGGTCGCCACGAGGGTTTCCAGGAAGCTGGCGGGGAGGGAGGCCGCGGCGGGTGGTCTGGCGTCCGGCGGGTCCATGTTCAGATGCTCACGGTGTTGTCGAGGCGAACGTCGCCCAGCAGGACGGAGATGGTGTCGCCTGCCGCGAGGCGCCCCACCCCGTGGGGTGTACCCGTGGCGATGAGATCTCCCGGGATCAGGGTCATCACCCTAGAGATGGCCCGGACCAGGTCGGCGATAGGGAATGCCATATCATCAGAGCAGCCCTCTTGAACTTGCTTCCCGTTGAGGAGCGTGCGAACCACGAGGCCCGAGAAGGTCTCCACGGGAACGATCCAGGGCCCGAAGGGGCAGAAGGTATCAAAGGATTTGGCTCTCGTGAACTGGACGTCGAGCTTCTGAAGATCTCTGGCGGTCACGTCGTTGACGGGTGTCACGCCCGCCACGTAGGGCATGACATCATCACCCGGTCCCAACCCCTTGCAGGTCCTGGACATGACCACCCCGATCTCGCCCTCATATTCGACCTGCGCCGAATCGGGCGGCATGAGGATGGTCCCGCCCGGGTCCAGCAGAGCCGAAGGCGGCTTCAGAAAGAGGAGGGGCCTCTCGGGGACGGTGTTGCCCAGTTCCCGCGCGTGCTCCACGTAGTTGCGGCCCACGCAGACGATCTTGGAGGGGAGGCACGGGGTCAGGAGGTGGAGTTCTTCCTTGGGGACGGGACGGCCACCCGGCGTCAGGACACGGCCCTCCGCGTCGAGGGTCACCTCTTCGATTCGTCCGCGCCACAGCGCTCTGCCTTTCATCATGGGATGACCTCCTGGAGGGCTTCCTGAGAGAGGATGCCCCGATACACCTGGCGTGCGTCTCCCGTGAGATGGAACCGGGGAGAGGGGCCAGAATCGTGTTCCATCGACACCACCAGTTCCCGCCCCGAGCGTGGAAGGAGCACCACGTCCGGTCCGGCCAGTCCCAGCTCGTGAAGGGTCCAGGCCACGGCCGTGGCTCCCGTGCCGCAGGCGAGCGTCTCCGATTCAACGCCTCGCTCAAACGTCCGCATTCGGAAGGGGGGCGCGGGGGAGGGGGCCACGAAGTCCACATTGGCCCCACCTGGGCCCGTTTCCGACGCCCTCCGAAGGGCCGCGCCGAGGGCCTGCACGGGGACGGCCTCGACGTCCTTGACGAAGACCACCAGGTGCGGAACGCCTGTATCCGTGAGGTAGGCGGGGATCGTGCGGTCCTGGACGCGAAGGCTGATGCGCTCGGGCGCACGGCCTCCGGCGGGGACCTCCACCCGGACGCGCCCATCGCCCAAAACTTCCGCGCCGATGACCTCCGGACCTACTTCCATGGTCATGACCCGGCCGGCGATGACCTTGAGGAAGGCGTAGCGAGCCGCGCAGCGGGCTCCGTTGCCGCACATGGGCGACTCGCTCCCGTCGCGGTTGAAGATTCGGAGCCTGAGGTGCGCCTTCTTGGAGGTTTCCACGAGGATGAGGCCGTCGGCTCCCACTCCCAGGTGCTGCCGGCAAAGGCTTCGGGCGAGATGGTCCAGGGGCAGGGCACTCCATGATCCGTGGCGGTTGTCGCCCAGGATGAAATCGTTGCCAGCCCCGCTCATTTTAAAGAATTCGAGCTGGTCAATCATGGCCTGATCGGCTGTCGTGCCCCGGCGGGCCGGCTGGAGCCGGGGAGGCGGCCGGAGGGGGAAGGGAGCGGGGGGCCCTGCGAGGGCTGGGATCCCCCTTTCGGCCGCAGGAGGCCAGCAGAACGAGGAGCGCCAGCAGAGAAGCGAGAACAGTTCGAGCCCGCACGGGAGATCCTCCGTGGCCATGGTATCACGAAAGGCCGGGCGTGGCTCGCGCCGGGCTGGGCTGGTAGAATGGCCCGTATGGAGAACCGGTCGCTGGGCGCCTGGCGCGTCGAGGGGCGCGTGCAGGGCGTAGGATTTCGCTATTTCGTGATGCGCGAGGCCCGGTCTCTCGGCCTTGCGGGGTGGGCGGCGAATCTGGAGGACGGGTCCGTGGAAGTGCATGCCGCGGGCCCCGCGGCCGGGCTGGGCGCCTTGGAGGCCGCGCTGAAGGAGGGCCCTCCCCACGCCAAGGTCCTCCGGGTCTCTTCCCTTGCTCCTTCCACCGCCCTTGAAAGGAAGGAGACTTTTACGATAGAATGAAAGGCGGCCAAAAGGCCGGTATCAGGTGCCTGTAGCTCAGTTGGATAGAGCACCTGCCTCCTAAGCAGGGGGTCGTGGGTTCAACTCCCGCCAGGCACACCACAACGTCCATACAAGGAGATCGGATGGCCGCCAAGAAGCTCACCAAACAGGAGATGCGCGACGACCAGTTCAGAGACGTTCTCTCTGAGCTTTACTTCGGTGCCCTCAACACCATCAGCGAGAACTGGCGCGCGTTCGCCGTGGGTTTCGCCGCCGTCCTCCTCCTCCTCGCGGGCGCCTTCTACCTCTGGCAGGCCCATCTGGCCAAGGAGGCGCGGGCCTCGTATCTTTTGGGGCAGGTGATGGACGCCTACAACGCTCCCGTGGAGGCGACTCCCGCGCAGGGGCGGTCCAGCCAGCTCAGCTTCCCTTCGGAGGCCCAGCGCGCCCAGGCCGTGGACACCCGCCTCGCCGCCTACCAGCAGGCCGTGGGCGCTTCGTCCCCGCTGGCCCTTTACTACAAGGCCCTCTCCCAGGCCCAGGGAGGCAACGCGTCAGGCGCCGCGGCGACCCTCGACCCGGTGACCAAGGACGCCAAGCTTGGCTCCGTGGCCCTCTCCCTTCAGGCCCGCCTCTACGAGAGCCAAGGCCAATGGGACAAGGCGGAAGCCGATTGGAAGGCGCTGACGGCCATCTCGACGCCGACGTGGACCAAGGCGGAAGGGTTCCTCGCCCTGGGCGCCTACTACGAGCGGCGCTCTATGAAAGACAAGGCCATGCAAGCCTACGAACAGGCTGAAACCCTGGCGGGACAGCAATCCGATGAAACGCTGGCCAAGAAAGCCAAAGAGAAAGTGGACTCCCTTAAGGGAAGGGCATGAGCCCCGAAGAGACCCCAGACCTTTTGGAAAACCTGCCCGTTCCAGAGGATAAGAAAGACCTGGAGACCCTCTACCACCTTGCCCACGTGGTCCACTCCTTCACGGAGCTCGACCCGCTCCTCGAAAATCTCGTGGACCTTGCGATCCAGCACCTCCACGCGGAGCGGGGGGTCATTTTCCTCAAGGATGTGAAAGGCGATCTCTACCCTACGGCGGCCCGCTCGCTCTATCCAGACGAGCTTGTGGACGTTCAGAAAGTGGCCCTTTCGGTGGTCCAGCAGACGGCCGCGCAGCGAGACGGCATCACGAGCACCAACGCGCAGGAGGATCCCCGGTTCGAGAGCGAGAGCGCGGTGCATTTCAACATCCTCTCCCTCATGTGCATGCCCCTCATCGACGCGAGCAGCCTGCTGGGGGTCTTTTACCTGGACCACGGCCATCGCCCGGGGGCTTTCACAGAGAGGGACCACCTGTTCATGAAGGCCTTTGCCCAGCTCGCGGCCTCGGCCATTTTCACGGCCCAGGAACGGGAAAGCTTCCGCATCGAAAACACCTACCTGCGCCACAAAGTGAGCGCGGATCAGGCGTTCCCTGAAATCATTTCCAACTCCGCCAAGATGATCTCCATCCTCGAAACGGTGGAGCTGGTGGCCGCCAGCAACGTGGCGGTCCTCATCGCGGGGGAGAGCGGCACGGGCAAGGAGCTCATCGCCCAGGCGATCCACTTCAAGTCGGCCCGCCGCGACAGGAAATTCATCACGCAGAACTGCGCGGCGCTCCCCGAGACCCTTCTGGAGAGCGAGCTGTTCGGCTACAAGAAGGGCTCGTACACCGGGGCGACCCACGACAAACCGGGCCTCTTTGAAGTCGCGGACGGAGGCACGCTGTTCCTCGACGAGATCGGGGACCTCTCCCTCTCCTCCCAGGCCAAGATCCTCCGGACCCTTCAGGAGGGGGAAATCCGCCGCATCGGCGACAATAAGTCCAGGAAAGTGGACGTGCGCATCATTTCCGCCACCAACAAGGACCTCCAGGAGCAGATCCAGCGGGGCCTCTTCAGGGAGGACCTCTTCTACAGGCTCAACGTGGTGACGGTGAAACTGCCGCCGCTGCGGGAGCGCAAGGAAGACATCCCGCTGCTGGCCCGGCATTTTCTATCGGTCTTCGCGGGAAGGATGGGACGCCGCACCGTGGGCTTCGACAAGGACACGCTCGACTATCTCACGGTCTACAACTGGCCGGGCAACGTGCGCCAATTGAAGAACGAAATGGAGCGCCTGGCCATCATTCTGGGCGAAGGGGAGATGGTGGCGCCGCCGCACCTCTCAGAGGTTATCCAGCAGGCGGCCCTCCTTTCGGGATCGAGCCACGGCGCTCGCCTGAAGGATTCTCTGGATACGATCCAGCGAAAGATGGTCCTCGAATCTCTCCAGAAGTACCGCTGGAACAAGACCCGTGCCGCGGAGGACCTGGGCATCACCCGGCGCGGGCTCATCAAAATGATCGAGCGCTACGAGCTTGACCGGCGCAAGCGCCCCGGACTTTAGCCCATGGCCCGCGTGAAGGTTCTCAATCTTCCCAACTGGATCACCGCCTTCAGGATCTTCCTCGTTCCCCTCATCGTGGTCATCCTCCTCACGGAGTTCCGCTTCGAGCGGTGGTTCTTCTTCAACAGGGAAGAGCTGGCCGTGGGCATCTTCGTCCTCGCTTCCCTCACGGATCTGTTGGACGGCTACCTGGCACGGAAGCGCAAGGAAGTGACGACCCTCGGCCAGCTCCTTGATCCCATCGCCGACAAGCTCCTCATCTCCTCGGTTCTCATCTCTCTGGTGGAGATCAAGGGTTCGACCCCGGGCTCGGGTTCGCTGGTGCCCGCGTGGCTCGCGGTGGTGATCGTGGGGCGGGAGTTCGCCGTGACGGGATTCCGGATGATCGCCGCCGTGCACCAGGTCAGCATCCCCGCGGGGGTGCTGGGCAAGTGGAAGATGGTGACCCAGGTGTTCGCCATCGCCTTCATCATCTGGGGCAACCAGCGGGACTGGGAGTGGCTCAGGCTCACGGGCGAGGGCCTCCTCTACTTCGTGGCCTTCATCGCCGTGGTCTCCATGATCGAATACTTCATCAAATTTTCTCGCCGGATCGACCTGTTCCAGGAGGGGCCTTCGTGACCCGGCTCCCCGTCCTGGTCCGGCGCTCCTTCCTCACCGGATTGCTGCTGGTCCTTCCCCTCGTGGTGACCCTGTGGGTGATCTACACGGGGATCAAGATCCTCGTGGGGTTCACCTCGCCCGCCGTGAAGCTCGCCTTCGAATATCTGGGCACCGTTCCTCCCCGATTCCTGGCGGAGGCCCTGTCCCTGCTGCTGACGGCGGTGGCGCTGACCCTGTTGGGGGTCGCCGCGAGGTCCTACCTCGGGAAGCAGGTCGGGCGGGGGTTTGAAGCGCTCATGATGAGGATCCCCCTGGCCAACCCCATCTACTCCTCCATGAAGAAACTGCTGGAGTCTTTCCAGCGCCAAAAAGGGTTCCAGCGCGTGGTCCTCGTGGAGTTTCCCCGGCGCGATTGCTGGGGCCTGGGCTTTCTGACGGGAGCCAGCCAGGGAGACCTGGTCCGTCGCCAGGGCAAGCCCATGTTCAACGTGTTCGTCCCCACGACGCCCAACCCCACCTCGGGCTACCTCGTGGTGGTGCCCGGAGAGGACCTCCTCGAACTGGACATCACGGTGGAGGAGGGGATCACCTTCGTCATGTCGGGAGGCGTCGTCTCGCCCGAGCTTCGCATCAAGGCCGCGCCGGTGTCATCGTGAGCGCCGGCACGGAGGGAACCACGGCATGAGAGAAGCTTTGCTGCGGCGCCTGGGGCAATGGTCGGCGCGGCATTACCGGTGGGTGTTCTCGGGCGTGGCCGTCCTCATGGCGGGGGTCGTCCTCCTCTTCATCCTCAAGCCCCCCCACATCGAGTCCGACATCCTCGACCTCCTGCCCCGCAACAATAAGGTGGTCCAGGATTTCCGCATGGCCACGGAGGATTTCAAGAGCCTCGATTACCTCTTCGTGGTCATCGAGACGAAGGATCCCAAGGCCCACCCCATCGAATCCTACGAAGAATTCGCCGATTCCTTCGCGGAGGGGCTGCGCAAGAGCGGCATGGTGGAAGGGGTGGAATACCGGCTCCAGGACTACGAGCCCATCGTCAAGACCATGCTCCCCTATATGCTCCTGTACCTGGACCCGAAGGCCTTGAACGAGGTGGGGGCCCACTTTTCGGACCCGGCGATCCGGCGGCAGGTAGCGAGCAACAGGGAGCTCCTCCAGAATCCCGCGTCCATCCTCACGAAACAGCTCATCCAGTACGACCCCTTCGGGCTCCTGCCCGTCATGAAAAAGCAGTTCATGAGCAAGGGGCGCCAGCTCAAGGTGGACCTTTCGGACGGCTATTACCTTTCGGAGGACGGGACGTCCCTCATCATGATCGTCCGGCCGAAGCGTCCCGCCCAGGACATCGCCTTCGGCAAGAAGCTCATGGCCTACACCCGGGCCCTCGACGCCCGTCTGCTCGCCCAGTGGGCCAAGGACGGCGGGGAGGATCCCGGGGCCATCGTGGTGAAGTACGGCGGCGGCTATCCCGTGGCCCAGGACGACGCCAACCTCATCAAACGAGACGCGCTGGTGAATACGATCACCTCGCTGGTCCTGGTCATGTTCGTCTTCATCTGGGCCTTCAGGAGGAAGAGCGCCCTGGCCTACGGCTGGATTCCCCTCCTGGTGGGACTCGCGCTCACCTTCGGCACGGCGCACCTGCTGGGCGTCACCCTCAACAGCGCCACGGCGGGCTTCGGGGCGCTCCTCATAGGGCTCGGCATCGATTTCTCCACGGTCATGTACGGCCGGTACATCGAAGAGCGCAACCGCGGCTTGGGCGTGGAGGAGAGCATCTCCTCCATCATGGGCAACACGGGCAAGGGCGTCATGGTGGGCGCGGTGACCACCGCGTGCACCTTCGGGGCCATGATCGTCACCCAGTTCAACGGCATGAGGCAGGTGGGCATTTTCACGAGCCTGGGCATCCTCTTCTGCTGCGCGAGCGTCTTCGTGCTCCTGCCCGCCATGCTCTATTACCACCATCTCCACGGGGCCAAGCGGGGCAAGGAGCCCACGTTCCACATGCACAGCTTCGGCTTCGAGCACCTCGCCAACTGGGCGCACCGCCACCCCAAGGCGACCCTCGTCACCGCGGCCCTGATCACCGTCGTCCTGGGCTGGGCCGCCACGGGCGTCCGCCTGGAGGAGAGCGTCCAGAACCTGCGCAGTCCCAACAACAAAGGCATCAACGTGAGCCTGGAGGTGGGGAAGAAGTTTGGAGCCTCCTTCACCTACATGATGGTGGTCGTGGAAGGCAAGACGCCCGCCGAGGTGGGCGCCGCCTCGCGAAGCGTCCTCGAAGCGGTGGAACCCTTCGTGAAGTCGGGGGAGGTCCTCTTCACCGACAGCCTTGACCGCTACTTGCCGCCCCTGGCCGCCCAAGAAGCGGTTATCAAGACGCTGCGGGAGGATCGGGGAGGGGAGTTCAGCTTCCCCCGCATTCGCCACACCTTCACGGAAGCCTGCAAGGCCAACGGCTTTGACGAGGCCTACTTCACGCCCTATCTGGACATGCTCCAGAAGATGCTCCAGCCCAAGGGCCCCGTGACCTACCAGCAGCTCGACGCGGGCCCCCTCGGGCCCATCCTCCGCAAGTTCATCGTAGAAAAGGCTCCCGGCCACTACCGGGGCGTGGTCTACCTCTACGTGCCCGAAACGTACAAGGCTTACGAGCCCAAGGGCCTGGTGGCCGCCGTGGCGGCCAAGGATCCCACGGCCAAGGTGGTGGGGATCAACCTCCTGAGCCGCGTCCTCAAGCAGCAGGTGCTCAAGGACGCCTACCTGGCCTTCATCCTGGGTGCCATCGCCGCCTTCGTCATCATCATGCTGGACTTCAGGGCCATTCTCCCGGCCCTCTATTCGCTCCTCCCCCTGAGCTTGGGCCTCGTCTGGATGCTGGGAACCCTCAGGATCCTCAACGAGCCCCTGAACATGATGAATATCTTCGTCACCACCATGATCATCGGCATCGGGTCGGACTACGGCATTTATTTCGTTCACCGCTATCTGGAAGACGACGGGCACCACATGGACAGGGTGATCCGCGAGACGGGTACTCCCATCGCCATCGCCGCCCTCACCACCGTGGCGGGATTCGGATCCATGGCCCTTTCGTCTTATCCCGGACTGCGGAGCATGGGCTACGTGTCGCTCTTGGGCACGCTGTACTGTATGCTCTGCACGGAGATGGTGCTGGTGGCCGTGTTCACCCTGACAGAGAAACGGAACAAGCTTTCGTCTGATGCGTTGAAGAGGACCGGCGGGGGAGAGTCCCAGGAACCGCCGTTGGGAAACGGGACGCCATGAACCTAATCCGAATCACCCGTGCGCCGTCTCCCTCGGAGACGAACATGGACTCCAAGGTGGAGCGCCTCCACGCCCTCCTTGGACGCCTGCGAGGCGGAGTCGTGGTGGCCTTCTCGGGGGGTACCGATTCGGCTCTCCTGGCCGTGGAGGCGGGGCGGATTTTGGGCCCGCGCGCCCTGGCGGTGACCGCCGACTCTCCGACCCTCCCGAGGACGGAGCTCGATCACGCCAAGGCCTTCGCCCTGAAGCACGGCATCCTCCACGACATCCTTAAAACCCGCGAAATGGACAACGCCTCCTTCGTGGCCAACGGCGTTTACCGTTGCTACCACTGCAAGAGCGAGCTATTCCAGCGCATGAAGGGGCTTGCCCTGGAGCGCGGTTTTTCGCACCTGCTCTTCGGCGCCATCGGAGACGACCAGCGGGACTGGCGGCCTGGCATGGACGCGGCAAGGGAGCTCGGTGTCCTGGCGCCCCTCATGGAGTGCGGCTTTACCAAGGCCGACGTGCGGGAGCGCTCGCGGCAACTGGGCCTGGAGACATGGGACAAGCCCTCCTCCGCCTGCCTCTCCTCGCGATTTCCCACGGGGCGGCCCATCAGCCTTCAGGACCTGGCCAAGGTGGAGAAGGCCGAAGACCTGCTAAAATCAAAAGGGTTCAAGCAGTGCCGGGTCCGGCTCATGGATGAGGCGGCCCGGATCGAGGTGGACCTTGCCGACCTGCCTCGCTTATTGGATGAAGAGACCAGAGGGGAACTGCTGGCGGGTTTCAAGGAGCTGGGATTCCGCTTCGTGACCGCCGACTTGGAAGGCTTTCGATCGGGGAGCTTAAGCCCCCGGTCCCGGGAGGACCTCCATGGGATCCGTCGGAACCCCTGAAATCCTGCTCATCCTCGTCATCGCCCTCCTCCTCTTCGGGCCGCAGAAGCTTCCCGAGCTGGGCAAATCCCTCGGGCGGGCCATTCGTGAATTCAAGCGAGCCAGCTCGGAGCTGCAGGAGACCATCGAGCGGGAGGTCGAGGAGGTGAGCCGCCAAGTGAAGGAAACGCCGCCTTCGTCTCCGCCCCCCCCTCCGTCCAGCCTGCCCCAAGGCGCCCTTCCGCCTCCCTCTACGCCCATGCCCATGCCGGCGAGCCCGCCCGCGCCCGCCGAGCCCAAGCCGCCCGAGCCGCCGCCGCCCGTGGAGCCGCGCTGATGGGAAAAGGACCCAGGGGGGAGATGACCTTCCTCGAACACTTCGAGGAACTGAGAAAGTGTCTCTACCGCGCTTTCATCGGGGAGGCGGTGGCCTTCGGCGTGGCCACCTATTTTCTATCGGACATTATGAAATTCCTCGTGGCGCCCTACTTCCGCTACCTTCCCCAGGGCCAGCAGAGCCTGGCCTATACCGACATCACGGAGGTCTTCTTCCTGTACATGAAAGTGGCCTTCGTGGCCTCCCTTTTCATCGGGGCTCCGTGGATCTTTTACCAGCTCTGGCGCTTCATCGCCCCGGGCCTCAAGTCGAAGGAAAAGTACTACGCCCTGCCCTTCATCGCGGGGACCTCAGCCTTCTTCATGGCCGGCATGGCCTTCTGTTACTACGTGGTCCTGCCCTACACGTTCAAGTTCTTCTTCCAGTTCAACCGGGACTTTACCAACATCGTGACAGTCTCCAATTTCTGGGATTTTGAGATGAAGTTCCTCATCGGCATCGGCCTCACCTTCGAGACGCCCATCCTTATCTTGTTCCTCACGCGCCTGGGCTTGGTCACCCCCGTATTCCTCCTTAAGAAGTTCAAATGGGCCATCCTCATCGCCTTTATCGTCTCCGCCGTCATCACGCCCTCCGGTGACCCCGTCAACCAGACCATCGTAGCTGTGCCCATCATCGTTCTCTACGCCATCGGCGTGGCCATCTCCTTCCTGTTCCGAAAGCGGGCGGCGCCCGAGGCTCCCGCGGCCGGAGCGTAACGCCGCGAAGGCAGGGCGGAGAAGATTGGGGGGAATCGTGGACGTATGGAGATCCCAGAACAGCCCGGGCAAGCAGACCCTCCTCTCCCTGGGGTGTGCCGCCGTGGGGCTGGCCTTGGCGGTCGGTTTTCGCGATTTTAGCGGTTCGGGCCGCGACGCCATGGCGGGGTTCCTCCTCGGGCTGCTCCTGCTGGTCGTAGCTCTGGCCGGTTTTCTGGCAAGCGGCACCCAAACCGTCGTCGTCGATCCCGCGGTGCGCCTCATCACCGTCGAGGATGTCGGCCGCGTTCGCACCAAGAGGCGCGTCATTCCCTTCAATGACATCCTGGGGGTGAGCATCGGCTATCTCGGGAAGCGATCGAACCGCGTCACGTGGTACTACCTCGTGCTCAAGCTGCGGAGCGGAGAGAACTACCCGCTCTTCGCACCGGGCCGCTTTTACGAGGGCGGGTCCAGCCGCGCCGTGGTAGAGAGCTGGAAGGGCCGCATCGAGAAGTATCTCGGCTCCTAAGAATACGCGACGGGGCCATTATGGCTGGCGCCCCCCGTTGCCTGACCTGCTTTGGGGCAATAACACTCTCCCAAGAAGCGTTTTAGTGGCCCTGATGAGCGGTCGCGAGCCTTCGCCCCGTTCCGGGCGGAAGAAAGGCCCAGCGAAGCGCCCGTCCAAGGTTGCGCGTTCCCGTTCGCCCGTTCGCTTTCGTTCTTCTCCTCGAATCGCACGTTCGGCTTCGCCAGCCTGCGGGAGCACGCCTCCGAGCAGCCGGAGTGGTAGCAGTGAAACGGGGGCTTGAAAGTCCTAGCGAAGGTGCTAGCATGAAATCATACAGGCCGAAATCGCCCGTAACGGCGGTTGCACGAGGTTCGAGCGGGATCGGCCACATCCGGACGCCGCCAGCGTTGGCCAGAACATGAACTCCGCGTTCCAATGTACGGTGTGCTTCTTACCTTCGAAGACCGGTTCATAGGAAAGGAGGCGTCCGTGAGTTCACTTTATTTCCTAGCCTTCGCCGTTATCGCCATCATTCTCGGGTACGGATGGTACGCTCGGTCCATCAGCAGGTCGGTCATCCTGCCCGACCCCAAGCGGGCCACGCCAGCCACCATGTACATGGACGGCGTCGACTTCACGCCTGCCAACCGCCACGTCCTGTTCGGGTACCAGTTCAAATCCATCGCGGCCCTCGGCCCCATCATCGGGCCCATCGTGGCCGTCCAATGGGGGTGGCTGCCCGCCGTCCTCTGGGTGATCTTCGGCACCCTCTTCCTGGGGTGGGTGCAGGACTACTCCAGCATCATGCTCTCCGTCCGCGAGGACGGGCAGACCTTCGGCGCCCTGAGCTTCAGGCTCATCTCCCCGAGGGCGCGCACCATCCTCGTCATGTTCATCTACTTCTACCTCCTGCTCCTCATGGCGGCCTTCGGCAAGATCGTCGGCTTCGACCTCATGACCAACCCGGCGGTGCCCCTCGGGGTGCTGCTCGTCATCGCCATCGGCCTGCTGGCGGGACAGATGACATACAAGTGGAAGCTGGACATCCTGCTCACCACCCTGATCACCGTGGTGCTGGCCTTCGCGGGCATCTGGGCGGGCACGCTGCCGGCCGTGAAATCGTTCATGGAATCCCTCGGCGGCGGCGCTCAGTCTCCGCTCTTCTTCGGCAACGTCACCTGGGCCCAGTTCATGTGGAGCCTCGTGGTGCTGGTGATCTGCTACCTGGGGGCGGTCCTGCCCATCTGGCGGTGGGCCCAACCCATCAACTACGTGGCCTTCTGGATCGTCTTCCTCGGCATCGCGGCGGGAACCCTGGGCCTCCTCATCTGGCACCCGTCCATTCCGGCCTCCTTCCCTGCCTTTACCAACTGGAGCGGAAATCTGACCTCGGCCGCGGCCGCGTCGGGTGTGACCAAGACCTTCACCTCGCTGGGCCCGCTCTGGCCCATCCTCTTCGTGACCATCGCCTGCGGGGCCATTTCCGGATGGCATAGCCTCGTCTCCTCCTCGGGAACGGCCAGGCAGCTCGAAAATGAGAGCGACGGCCTCTTCGTGGGCGCGGGCGCCATGTTTCTTGAGATGTTCCTCGCCATCCTGTCCATCCTCACCGCCGTCGTAGGCATCGGGGCCGTGCAGGGCTTCGGCAAGTACGCCGATCTCATCGGCTCGGGCAAGGCGGGCGGCGTGTTCGCCCTCGGGCTGGCGGAGATGATGCACCACGTGGGCATCCCCGTCTCCTTCGGCGTCTCCTTCGGCGCCGTGTTCCTGACGCTCATGGCGCTCACCATCATGTATCTGGTGGTCCGCTTCATGCGCGTGGCTTCGGCCGAGTTCCTGGGCGATACCATCCCCTTCTTCCGCAACGCGTCCTTCGGCTCCATCGTGGCCCTGATCCTCTCGGCGTTCCTCATCTACACGGGCTTCTGGGCGAGGATCTGGATCCTCTTCGGCGGGGCAAACCAGCTCATGGCGTCCATGGCCCTGCTGCTCGCCTCGGTCTGGCTCATGGCGAGAGGCAAAAACTATCTATGGGCCTTCATCCCGGCCATCTTCATGTTCATCACGACGGTGGCTGCGCTCCTCTGGACAGCCTTCGCCGTCTTCCGGCAGGTGGCGACGACACCGAACCTGGCCGTCAACATCATGGTGGGCAACATCGCGGCAGGCATCATCGCCATCCTCCTAGTCCTGGCCGCGCTGATCCTCGTATGGGACGGCATGAAGGCGCTGCGCAAATTGAAGACGGGGGCCCTGGCGGAGGCCAAAGCGTGAAACGAACTGCACCTTCTGAGCGAGAACCGCCTCTCCGCCTGGACATCATCGCTCCGCTGCCCGAGCGGTGGGCCACGTGCCGCGGATGCGAGACCATGGCCCGAGCCGCCGGCGTGGGGCTCGGCGGCGAGGACCGCGGCGAGGCGGGCTACCCGCCCGAATGGAAACACCGGTTCGACGCCCTGGCCTCGCTCGTGAGCCAAGTCGGCGAGCGCTTCGGCCCGAAAGTGCGCGTGCACCTCTGGGATCCTCGAACGCCCGCCGGCCTCTGGTACAGCGTGCGGCACGGGGCCTTCCGGTATCCGGCCTTCGTGGTGGAGGGCCGCAAGCTCCCGGGCTCCGGAGACAAGATGCTCGGCGAGGTGATACCGGAGATCGCGAAGAAGCTATGAAGAACCCTTTCGCGGCCCAAAGAGAAAGCTCTCTCGGCCGCCGGGCATCGCGGCTGATCAAGGTTTTCCGCGATGTCCTGTACGGGGCCACGGTCTATGAAATGGTGCGGGACCTGCGCAAGGAGCGCGCCCAGCGGGAGCACCTCTTCATCCTCGTGGTCTTCGGCGACCTCATCGGCATGCCGATCCTGCCGCCCTACTACACCCTCCGCCTGCTGCCTTACGCTCTGGAGGCCTTTCCGGGGTGGAAGCGGTCGCTGCTGCGGGAGAGGGACATGACCGACCTTTGCGACATGGAAGCGTAACGCGACCCCATAACTTAGGAGCGTGACATGGGCGACGACGATACCAAAAAAGGGCTGGTGAGCGGGCTAAAGAGCGTGCTCTACGGCATGGCCGGCCACGACATGACGCGCTATGCGCTCAAGACGCGCGGCAGCATGGAGCACCTCTTCATCCTCATCACCATGGGGGACCTGCTGGGCATACCCATCCTGCCGCCCTATTACAGCCTCCGCCTTCTGCCCTACGTGGTGCCCCAGATCTCCACGTGGAAGCGCCGGATGCTCCGGGAGAAGGACCTGACCGACGCGCTCGCCTGAGGGGGGGATGACCATGGATCTTCGTGAGATGCTGGAAAAGAACCCCGACCGCCGCTACATCATGTTCGGCGGCAAGGGGGGCCTGGGCAAGACCACCTTCAGCGCCGCCACGGCCTACTATCTGGCCAAGAAGGGCTTCAAGGTCCTCGTCTTCTCGGTGGACCCGCAGGCGAGCCTCTCGGACATCTTCCAAAAGCCCATTTTCGGCAAGGGGCCCGTGGAGATCATGCCCAACCTCTACGCCCAGGAGATCGACGCGGACCAGCGCATCAGAGCGTACCAGGACGAGATCCGCCAGAAGATCCTCACCATGTACGGCATGGACAAGGTGCCCGAGGAGATCGAGAACTACATCCAGGCCGCGGCCGCCGAGCCGGCCATGGAGGAGAGCGCCATCTTCGACGCGGTGGTGGACATCGTGGTGGGCGGCGACTACGACTACTACATCTACGACCTCGTGCCCCTGGGCCACGCCCTCTACTACCTGAGCATGGCCTCCGTCTACGACGAGTGGATCGACAAGATCACGGCCCTGCGCACGGAGATGTCCGAGTACGACCAGATGGCCGCCGTCATGCAGCGCAAGAAGGAGACCTCGGAGGACCAGATCCTCGAAGAGCTCCAGCACATCAAGAGCCGCATCAACACCTCCTCCGGCATCCTCACGGACCGGAAAAAGACGGCCTTCTTCTTCGTCCTCACCCCCGAGGAGATGATCATCCTGGACACGCAGAAGGCGGCGGGCCTCTTCGCCAAGTTCGACGTGCCCCTCTCGGGCTACATCGTGAACCGCGTGATCCCCGCGGAGCTGGCCGGACAGGACATCCCGGCCTACCTGCGCAACCGCCTGTCCATGCAGGGGCACTATTTGGAGCGGATCGACGCCACCTTCGGCGACCAGGTGCTCCAGCGGGTCCCCGAGCTGGAGCGCGACGTGACGGGGCTGGACATGATCCGGCTCATGGCGCGGTCCATGTTCGGCGAGATCCCGGAGTAGGAGGGGGCCATGCCTATCATTGAGAAATCCATGCTCCAATTTGCAGGCGAGAAGCCCAGGCTCAAGTACCTGTTCTTCGGCGGGAAGGGCGGCGTCGGGAAAACCGTGCTGGCCGGGGCCACGGCGCTCCAGATGGCGAAGATGGGCCGAAAGACGCTGCTGGCCTCCACCAACCCCGTCCACTCCCTTTCGAGCATGCTGGGCACCAGCGTCTTCGGCAAGCCCACGACCCTGCCCGGCATTCCCAATTTCACGGCCTACGAGATCGACACCAAGGAGACCATCGAGAAGTCCAAGAAAGGCATACGCGAGAAGATCGAGTGGTTCCTGAAGTTCGCGGACATCAAGACCCGGGCCGACGAGTTCGTGGAGACGGCCACCATGAACCCAGCCTTCGAGGAATCGGCCATGTTCGAGAACATGATCGACCTCATGTTCAAGGACGAGTACGAGGTCTACGTCTTCGACACGGCCCCCACGGCCAACGCCAGGCGCCTTCTGGGCATGTCGAGCGTGTACTCCATGTGGGTCAACAAGATGATGGAGAGCCGCAAGGAGGCCATGACTCTGCGCGACATGCTCTCCTACAGCCGCAAGAAGGCCCAGAAGGACCCGCTCATGGAGTCCCTCACGGAGCTCCGGAGCCGCATGGAGCGGGCCAAGGTGCTCCTCACGGACCCGGAGCGCACGGCCTTCTTCTTCGTCACCCTCCCCGAGGCCCTGCCCATCGCCGTCATCACGCGGTTCATCCAGTGGTTCCACGACTTCGGCATCCCCGTGGGCGGCGTCGTGGTCAACATGCTCATCGACCGGGCCAGCGTCAAGGACAACGCCCCGGACTTCGTCAAGAACCGCATGGCCATGCAGGCGGGCCACATGGAGACGATCTGGAAGGAGTTCGACGGCCAAGTGCGGGCCATTCTTCCCCTCTTCGAAACGGAGATCCAGGGGACGGACATGCTCACGCGCCTCGCCGGAGATCTTTTCGTGAAGTAGGCTCTGGGGCCCCAGCCCGGCCGGTTCGCGAGGAGGCCCGCCGTGCGGGCCTTCTCGCGCGAAGGAAGGAATCTCGTGGAAACCGCCAGCGCCGTGATGTCCCTCCCAAAGGCACCGGTGCTCCTTCTGACCGGGTGCCTCCTCCTGCTCTGCATGTGGCTCCTGGCGAGCCTGCGAGGGGAGCGCCTCCCGGCCCGAACCCTCGTGGAAGGGACCCTCCTCACGCTCCTGGCGTCCGGCGCCGCCCTCCTCCACGTGGCCCTGC
Source organism: Acidobacteriota bacterium (assembly GCA_021813555.1). Taxonomy (GTDB): domain Bacteria; phylum Acidobacteriota; class UBA4820; order UBA4820; family DSQY01; genus JAKAJA01. Next base: position 13,181 of record JAKAKG010000018.1, on the reverse strand, counting down.
ACCCCATCATCTTCGTGGCGGTCCTCTACGCCGTCCTCATGCGCGTCCGTCTGTGCGTGGACGCGGGCAACCTCCTCGCCGCCCGCGGCATGGGGCGGCAGGCCCGGGCGGTCTACCACCTCGGCCTCCGTTTGGGCGCCACCGCGCCGGACCGCGTCCTCGTCCTTCTCAACGAGGGCATCCTCGCCATGAAGGAAGCCCGCTGCGACGAGGCCCTGAGCCTCCTCACCCGGGCCGCCGAGCAGCGCCTGGACCTGGGTACGAAGCAGCAGGCGGGATGTCTGTTCAATCTCGGGGTTTGCTACGAGAAGCTGGGGCGCACCCCCGAGGCGCTAAGAACCTACGCAGAGGCGGCCCAGGCCCACCCCGTCAGCGAGTTCGGGCGGCGGGCCCAGCAGGCCATGAACCGCATCCGCGCCGCGCGAAAAGGCGAAGCGGGGCAATGAACGGGCGATCATCACGATCAAAAGACGGAAGGCTCGATTGGAAAGGGGAGAGGAATCGGAATGGACTACAAAGTGCTCGTCGTCTCCGGCTCAGGGCTCATGGGTACGAACTACCAAAAGGCTACGGACCATCTCGCCCAGTTGGTGAATGATGCCATGCGCGAGGGATGGAAGCCCCAAGGCGGCATCGCCGTCGGGGACACACAGATGACCAAGGAGCCCTACCTCATGCAAGCCATGGTCAAGGGCTGAGAAGCCCATCCTCCGGATTCAAGGCCGCGAGGCCGCAGGGCTCGCCGAAATGCCACGTGCGCCAGCATGGGGTGGAACAACCGTGACCATCGCCTACAGGGATTAGGGCAGCTTGGGCGGCCTCTTGGCACCATGTTTCGCGCTCTTCGCTTCGTAGGCGGAGGGATGTTCCGAAAGCCGGGCTACGCCTTGGTGCTCTTCGGCGCGGTGATAAATCAGGCGCTTCTCGCTAAACAGGCTGGCTCCTTCAGCGTGGAAGCGCTTCAGGGTCATGCGGCAGTATTCGTCGTCAATCTCAATGCCGATGCTGTTGCGGCCCGCTTTCTCGGCAGCCAAGAGGGTAGTGCCCGTACCCGCGAAAGGGTCAAGCACCGTGTCCTCTACGAAGGAAAACATCCGGACAAGACGGTACGCGAGATCGAGGGGAAAGGGCGCGGGGTGCTGGCGGGTGGATGCTCCGGTGATGTTCCAGAACTGTTGGAACCACGCGCCGTACTCGTCCTTGCCGATCATGCTGAGGCGGCGTTGTTCCTCGGTGGGTTTGCGGTAACCCCCGGGCTTGCGCTGCATGAGAATGAATTCAATGTCGTTCTTGATAATCGCGTTCGGTTCGTATGGCTTGCCTAGGAACTTAGTCCCATTCTCCACCTCGTAATTGGCATTGGCGATCTTGTGCCAGATGATCGGGTTCAGGTTGTCGAAACCGATCTTGCGGCAGTTGACGGCGATATCCGCGTGGAGGGGCACCACTACGTGCCGCCCGAACTCCCTGCGAGAAAGGCACACGTCCCCAACGACGCAGACGAGCCGCCCGCCGGGTACCAAGACCCGGTAAACCTCGCGCCATACTTTGTTCAGTTCCTCCAAGAACTGCTCGTAGTCAGCCACGTGCCCAAGCTGGCCAGGCGCTTCGTTGTATCGCTTGAGGGTCCAATAAGGTGGAGAGGTCACGGCGAGGTGAACGGACCCGTCGGGCAGGTAGGACATGGAGCGGGCATCGCCCAGGATGAGCTTGTGCGTGGTGGGGCGTTCGTGGTGGGCGGGACACGGGCGCAGCACGTCAGGCCCCCCGCCCGAAGGCATTCACGTGGGCACAGAGGGAACGCGCGAAGAGCGTGAAGGTCAAGTCCTCCGCTGGTTCCTCGACTATACCCTTTAGGCCCCCTTGCTTGCTCGCGAGAAGGAAGGTGGCCGCGCTGTAGTGGCGCTCCCTGAGCAGCTTGCGGCAGAAGAGTTCGTACCGTCTGGCATAGGAGGCAGCCTTGAACTCTGGGAAGACCTCAAAGTGAGACTCCTTCACCTTGACCGGGCAACGCGACTTCGCGCAGTCCTCAAGAAGGAAGAGGTACCCAAGCCAGGGCTTGACGGTCTTGTTGAAAGCGCCTTCCCGGTAAGCGGTCCACAGGTCCAAGGCACTCCCCATGGCCTCCTCGGTCCTGTTGTTGAAGTTGTTGCCGAAGGAGGGCCCCACTTGGGACTTTGCTTCCAGTGCAAGAATGAGCTGGCCGTCTCGGACCACGAGGAGATCCCACTCTTTCGTGGGCCTGAAGAAGCCGGGCAGCTCAAGGGACTTCTTGAAGAAGACATGCTCGGGCTTGGCGCCGCTTTCCGTGATGAGATCGGCGAGGAGCTGGATGAATCCGTCCATGTGGGCGCCGCCGGTGACAGCGGCCCGGGCACCCTGGTCACTGCGGCCCAAGACCTCCTGCTTCTTGGCTTGGCCTTCGCGCGTGATCCAATACGCTTTCACTGCCCGTGAGACCCGCTCTTCCAAGTTGTCAAGAATCTTTTCATGCGAAACCATTTAAGGTGGGCCTCCCGCAGATCGGCAGGGTAGCACAGCTTTGAACATCTAGCAGGCTGCTGAGAAACTCTCATGGGCCGCGCGGCCGCACATGCACGGAACGCGCCCGGTAGTTTAAGGCCTGTCAACAGTGGTGCTTAGGGGCCTCGCCCTTTTCGTCGCCCTTGATGTACTGCGAAGCCCACGGCGTGAACTCGCTGAGCCGGTTCGTACGGGATTCGTCCATGCAGACAATTATGCCCCCGCGGGGGCTTGAAACTCAAGGAAGACGGTATGTGGATGCGGGACTAGGGCGTTACGACCGGGATGGAGGAGGCAATCCCGCCGGGGAGGGGAGAGCGCTCAGGGATTAATCGGATTGTGGAGCTGGTAGACCGCCTGTGTCTCTGGGCCATGTGCCGCCTTCCGGCGGGCGGATGGGGTTCGTCCCTGGTTTAGAGGGATCTTTCGGCGGGAAGAGATGGTTTTCACGCGTGCCCACGTCATCTACCGGCGGGAAGAGAGCGTCTGCACCGGTGCGTGTCCCGCCTTTCCTCGGGCAGAGAGTGCTCTCACGCGTGTAAACGCCATCTTTCCGCGGCGAGAACGCATCTGCACGCGTGCATGTCTCGTATTCCTGTGGGCAGAGCGCGTCCGCATCCATGCGTGCACCGTCTCCCCGCGGGCAGGGCGCGCCGGCACGCGTGCGCGCATCATTTTTCCGAAGGCCTATGCCATGTCACCGGCATGGCGCACCGCATTCCGGCGGGATGATGCCGTGTGTTCCGGGTTGTAAGGCTCGATCCCGGTTCCATGAGGCGAAGGGACTGGATTGCCCCGCGCGTCGATACCGGCATGAGTGAAAGGCGCCTGAGAAGGTAAGGCGTGCCGAGATTCTGATCATGAAGGAGCTAGGCCGAACCCCGTTCAACAACCTCGATTTCGTATCAAGGCCTCACCGGGCCGGTTCGGCCCAGAGCAAGCGGCAGGCGAGGATCTGCACGCCGGACTTGGCGGGCGAGAGGGTGAGCGTCTCGAAGGGAGTTTCGCCGTAGCGGTGGGCCGCGTCCTGCCTGAGCGTCTCGGTTTGGGCCTCGATCTGCGCCAGGTCCCGCCGGGCGGCGTCCAGTTCCGCCTGAGTCTCCGCGACTTCGCCCCGGGCCCGCTCGGCCATGCGCGTCTTCCCGACGGTCCGCGAGATGGCCCCGCCCACGCTGCGGCGCGAGCCGAAGAGGCCGCCCAGGAGCCCGAGGCCCGCCGACACGACGGTCTCGGTGGTGCGGGATGAGGCGTCGGCCCGGTCCTGGTCCAGTTCGAGTTCGAGTTTGGCCACCTTGTCCCGGGCCTTCTGCAATTTTGAGCCGAGGGCGCCCACCTGCTTCTCCGATTCGGCGGCGGCCATGGCCTGGCGCTGAGCGGAGGCGCGGGCCCCGAAGGCCTGGGCGGTCTCGCCGGGTTCCTGCAACGCGTTGGTGATGGGGTCCCTGAGCAGGTCGAGACGCTGCCGGAGGACGAGGGACGCCGCCGCGGCTTTGCCGGCCTTGGCCGCGTCCAGGCGGTCAAAGAAGTCGGGCAGGGGAAAACATGAAGCACCCGGAGGAGGGGACGGCGCCCTTGAGGCGCTCTCCGTAGGCAGTGCATCGGCCGCCAGCGAGCTTTCAAGGCTGGCGCCCGTGAGGGGCCACGCGGTGGTCAGGCGCGAGATCACGGGCGGACTCTTTGCCTTGACGCGGTAGCTGAGTTCCGCCTCCACCTCCAGGTGCGGGTGGAGCTTCGTCCCTCCTCCGAACACGGCCTCCCAGCCCGCGGGGACCACGGGGCGGCCCAAGGAGGACGCGGGGGGAGCGGGCCCGATTGGGGCCGCTGACGGTTGAGGAGCCGAAGCCGGCGCGGTGCCCGGCGCCTGACGGCACACAAGATCAGTGAGCTGGGGCGCCGTCAGCGGCCCCGCGAGGTAGGACATGCACTGGCGGGTTTCGAGGAGCCTTGGGTGGTCCGTCTTCACGTCGTGGACCACGAAGGTCCGCGGCGGAAGATCGGCCAGGAGAGCGGCCGCGCTGGAACCGCCGGGCAGGGAGCCCAGGGCGTCGGCCACGCGCCGCCGGTCCGGCTCCGTCTGGAGGCGGCCCAGGAACCACAGGCCCGCGTTGGTGAGCCCCTTGTAGTCCAAATCGATGGGGTTCTGTGTCGCCAGCACGACGCCGATGCCGAAGGCCCGCGCCTGCTTAAGAAGGGTCAACAGAGGGCCTTTCGTGGGCGGATTGAGGGGGTAGGGCGGGAAATACCCGAAGACCTCGTCGAAGACCACGAGGGCGCGGAGGTGATCCGAGCCGGGCTGGCGCCGCGTCCACGCGGCGAGCTCGCTCAGAAGGAGGCCCAGGAAGAAGAGGCGCTCGCCTTCGGAGAGATGGGCCAGCGTAAAGATGGTCGTGGCGCCTCGCGGCGCCTGCGCCCCCACGAAGGCGTCCAGGTTCAGCGGCTCGCCGCGCCGCCAAAGGCTCAGCGAGGGTGACGCCAGGAGCGCGTTGAGCTTCATGGCCAGGGCCGTGCGGTCTTTCGCGGGGATGACCGTGTCCAGGTCCATGATGCCCAGGCGCTGCAGAGGAGGGGTGAGCACCTGCTGGACCAGCCCTTCGAGGGTGAGGCCCCGGCCTTCGCTCCACGATTTTAGGAGAAGCTGGGTCAGGAGGAGGCCCTGGGGGCTCGTGGCCGGATCGTCGTCGAGGCCCGCGAGAAGAAACAGCGAGGACACGGTGCCCAGGGCCGAATCGCCCCACACCTCGGGATCGTTCAGGGAGGGAGGATCGAAGCGATCGAGGACGTTGACGGGGTTCGTGGAAGCTCCGGGGGTGAAGACCTTCACGGGGGCTGCCTTGAGGGCCGCCGAATCGGACGCGGCCAAACCCCAGGCGGCGAGGCCCCGAGCCCACCGCGGGGCCGTGTCCGAGGCGTTGTCCTCTCCGCAGAAGGGGGCGAAGTCCTCCGGGCGCCCTTCGGGAAAGACGAGCAAGCGGTTGGCCAGGTCCCCTTTGGGATCGATAACGAGGGAGGGAATCCCCGAGAGGGCCGCCTCTTCGAGGAGGTTCACGATGTGGCCCGTCTTTCCCGACCCCGTCATGCCGATGACCACGGCGTGCGTGGTGAAGCGGCCCGGGTTCATCCTCGCCCCTTCGCCGGGGGCGCCGTCTTTCCACCGCCCTAAATAGAAGTCTCTGTCCATCCGTGAGGTCTCCGGCCTTAGAGTAGCACGGGAGATATCAAGGTGCGATTTAAACACGACGCGTTCCATGGTCACCCTAGGCCGCGCACCCATCCCGGCTTGGCGAGGATAGGTATCCTCGCCAACGGGTGCCGTGGGCATAGACCGCCCTCACACGTGATTGCGCAGGAGGAGTTCTTTGGGGCTGGGCTCCAGGTAGGTCTGGCCCGCGAGGTAGGGGACTGCGTACCGGCGCACGAAGTGGCGCAGGAGGGTCACGGGCACGATGAGGGGCGCTGCCCCGCGCCTGTAGTCCTCCACGGCCTGCTCCAGCTCCCGCCGGTCTTCCGCCGCAGCCTCGCGCTTGAAATACCCGGCCATGTGCTGAAGCACGTTGACGTGCTTCTTGACGGTGGCGATCTTGGCCATGGAGCCCATGAATCGGAGCTGGTACTCCATGGCGAGGGCGGACCTGGGATGACCCTTGGCGGACGCCACGAGGCGGCCCAGGGCCGTGTAACCTTTGGGTTCGTGGGCGAGGAGGAGGAGCTTTTCGCGGGTGTGGAAGGCCACCAGATCGCCCACCTTCCAGGGTGTGCTGAAGAGACGGCGCAGGCGCACGTACGCGAAGACGCGCTCCACGAAGTTCTCCCTCAGCCACGGATCGTTGAGACGGCCCTCTTCCTCCACGGGAAGAAGGGGAACGTTCTCCATGAGGGCCTGGGCGAAGAGGCCGCGGCCCGACCGGGAAGGCACGCCCGAGGCGGGGTAGACGCGCACGCGCTCCATGCCGCAGGTGGGGGAGTCTTTCTTCAGAATGTAGCCCGAGAGGTTCAAGCCCGCCAGGGCCTCGCACTTGGCCGCGGCGTAACGGCGCATGGCCTCCGTGTGGTCCGCGCCGCTCTTGGGCGCCACGAGCCTGACCTCGCCGTCCTTCTCCGCCAGCCGGATGGTTTCGCGCGGCGTTCCGAGCCCTATGTCCACCTCGGGGCACACGGGGACGAAGCGCACGAAACGGCCCAGCACTCCCGTGACGTACTGGTCCAGCTTGTGCTGGCCGTCATACCTGACCTTGGCTCCCAGCAGGCACGCGGAGACGCCGATGAGAATTTCCTCCTCAGGGAACCCTGAACCTTCACGCTCGTCAGCATCGTCTGTCTTCGCCGTCATGTCTGGCCTCTTCACGTAAAGAGTATCGCGAATGCTAGCATGGTACCATGGGCTCCAAGCGACAAGGGGCCGGCGGCGCCACGGCGCGCCGGGAGGAGAGGGGAGGAACCCCCATGGATGGCCGTTTGATGCTTAGGCTTTCCGCCTTTGCTGCGGCGGCGTGCTTGGCCTCTTTGGCCCAGGACGGCCTGCCTGGTCTCGTGCGCCGCGTGGAACCCTCCGTGGTCCTCGTCCAGACCTTCGCCAGCTCCGGCAAGAAGCTGTCGCAGGGCAGCGGCTTCTTCGTGGACACCCGCGGCGACGTGGTCACGAACCTGCACGTGGTGCAGGGGGCGAGCCGCGCCCAGGTGAAGATCGCCTCGGGGACCACCTTCGACGTGACGGGCGTGGTGGCCCAGGACCGCCTCAGGGATTTGGTCCGCCTCGCCGTGGCGGTGCCCCCGGGCACGGGCGTTCCCCTCGCCATCGCCGCGAACCTCCCCGAACCGGGCCAGCAGGTGGTGGTGATCGGCAGTCCGCTGGGGTTGGAGCAGACGGTCACCGACGGCATCGTCTCGGCCGTGCGCGTCGTCCGGCCCATGGGCACGGTGGTGCAGATGAGCGCGCCCATCTCGCCCGGTTCCAGCGGCAGCCCCGTGGTGAACCTCGATGGACAGGTGGTGGGGGTGGCCTCGTTCCTGCGCCAGGACGGCCAGAACCTCAACTTCGCCGTCCCCGCCAAGGCCCTTCTCGGCCTGGTCCCGGGGCCGCCCCGTCCCCTGTCCACCCTCGAGGAAGGCCGCAGGCGAGGACCCGACCGCGCGGAGGAAGCGTACCTGAACGGCGTGGCCCTCCTCACCCAGCGCAGCTACGCCAAGGCCCTGCCGTTCTTTCAAACCGCGGTCAAAGAGGATCGCTCGTACGCCGAAGCATTCTTCCAGATGGGCGCGTGCTATGAAGGCCTCGCGAGAGAAGGTGAGGCCGTGGACGCCTACCAGACGGCGGTTCTGCTCAAGCCCGAAGCTCCCGACTTCCACCTCCGGTTGGGCGCGGCCTTGCGCAGGGCTGGGCGGCTCACCGAAGCCAGCGACGCTTACCTTCAGGCGGTCAACCTCTTCCCCGAAGACTCGGAAGCCCTCGTGGCCCTGGGCCGGTGCTATCTCGACATGGGCAGGGTGCCGGAGGCCCTCCAGGCATGCCAGCAGGCCGTGCGCGCCGGCCCCGCATCGGCCGTTGCCTACGAAGCCCTGGGCGACGTCTTTCTGGAGAAGGGGCGCTTCGACCTGGCCCAGGAGGCCTTCAAGCAGGCCATCCGCCAGGACCCGGACTCGCCGGAAGGGCACAGCGGCATGGGCATGGCCCTCTACAAGATGGGAAGGAACGGGGACGCCTCCTCCTCCTTCCGGGAGGCCATCCGCCTGAGCCCAAGGGCCGCGGACGCCCACTTCGGCCTTGGCCTGTGCGCCCTCGCCTCCGGCAACCGCGGCCTCGCCCTGGAAGAGTACAAGATCCTCAAGGGCATCGATCCCGCCCTCGCCGAGACGCTGTTCGAGAAGATCTATTAGCTCTGAGGGGTGCACGGCGGCTCTTGGCGGCCGGCTCTGTCAGCCGCCTGCCTGAATGTTTTTCACGTCAGGTGGCGGTCAATGCGGCCGTCGTTTCGGTTGCCCACGTCGTCGATGGTGAGAACCTCGTTCGTGAAGCTGTAGATGATCCGGTACTCCCCGATATCCGCCCGGCGGAGCTCGGACCCGCTCAAGGTCTCGGAATCGGAGGGCAGAGGATCTTGTGAAAGCGCCAGAATGTGCTTAAGGATCTGCCGGAAATGCTTGGCGTCCAGCGTGTCAGAACCAGTACCGGCTCAGGGAGTCCAGGAGGCGGGAGACGGTGTTGCGGTTGCGGCGGCGCCGCTCCTCGCCTCCGGCGAAGGCGGGGTAGGGCGGATCGGGATCGTGCAGCGTGGCAATCGCTCCGGGGCCGAGGACGTGAGCCCACTTCACCATCCAGTCCTCGGGCAGGCGCTCGGGCACGGGCAGATCCATGAGGGTCAGGTAGAGGAGCGCCCACACCCTCGGGACGACGGCGGGGGCGTAGCCTCCTCCCAGGGTGAAGAGAACGCGGCCTTCGGTGTGGCGGGCCGCGAGATCGAGGATGCGCGTGTAGAGCGCCTGATAGGTTCGCGTCGTGAGGGCGAGATCGCCCATGGGATCGGCGAAATGGCCGTCCGCCCCGGCCTGGACCACGAGAACCCGCGGGGAGAACCACGAGAGCGCTTGCGGCACCACGGCGTCGAAGGCTTCGAGATAGTCGTCGCCCTCGGTGAAGGGCTCCAGCGGGATGTTGATTTTCATGCCCCGGCCCGAGCCGGACCCTAGCTCGTGGATGTGCCCCGTGCCGGGGTAGAGGTAGTAGCCCGACTCGTGAAGGCTTACGGTGAGGACGTGGTCGCTTTCGTAGAAGAGGCTCTGGACGCCGTCGCCGTGGTGCAGGTCGATGTCCAGGTAGGCCACGTACCACCCCCGGCTGACAAACTCCTGGATGGCCACGGCCAGATCGTTGTAGAGGCAGAAGCCGGCGGCCTTGGCCCGCGCCGCGTGATGGAGGCCGCCCCCGAGCTGGAGGACCCGAGTGTCCGCGCCGTCGGCGATCAGGCGTGCGCCATGGAGGGTCCCGCCCACGAGCCACCGGGCTGCCAGATCCATGCCAGGGAAAATGGGATTGTCGGGGGTGCCCAGGCCGTGCTCCATGGCCCCGGCCTCGGACTCGCCCCGGTCCAAGGCTTCCACCGCCGCCACGTAGGCCTCGCCATGCACCGTCAGGATCTCCTCGCGGCTTGCCACGGGCGGCTCCACGGCGCTGATGGGGTATCCCAAAGAGGCGAGGAGATCCATGAGGCACGCCAGGCGGGCGGGAGTGAAGGGGTGGTCCTCGCCGAAATCGTAGCGGCGGTACTCGGGATGATAGATTACCGAAGCCATGGCTTGGGCATGGGCCAGAGGACGGTGAACTGCGCCTCGCGCAACGCCTCGGCCAGGGGAAGCGTCTGGTTGGTGTCCACCCGGAGCACGGTCCTGATGAGGCCTTGGCCGTTGGGGTAGGTGAGGACGGACCGGATGTTCACGTTCCTGTGCCCGAAGAAGGACGTCAAGCGGGCGAGCTCCCCGGGAACGTCGTCCAGAGACACCTCCAGCCGGCCCGTGGAATCGTAGACGCCGGCCAGTCTGAGGAGGGCGTCGAGCAGGTCCATGTTCGTGATGATGCCCACCACGGACCGGTCCTCCACCACGGGCAGGCAGCCGATCTTTTGCGCACGCATAACCCTGGCCGCCTCCTCGATAGGGTCGGAGGGATCGGCTGTCACCACGGAGGCGCTCATGGCGCTCCGAACCGGGTCCGAGCCCTGCTGGGGTGAAGGGCACAGAGCGCTGGTGGCGAAGCGCACGTCCCGGTCCGTGATCACCCCCGCTAGGATGCCGTTCTCCATCACCGGAAGGTGGCGAATGCCTTTCTCCTGGAGAAGCTTGCATGCTTCGAGAAAGGTGGTGTCAGGAGAAATGGTGGTGACCGGAGTCTTCATGATCTCCCGAACGAGCATGGCGCCCTCCCCGATTCAGGCCGTACGAAAGCAGGTTCTGCGGAACACGATTTTCACGCCAGGCTCCAAGGCTATGGAGGCGGCCTCATCGCTCGCCGCCTCCACGAGGACGGCCTTGGCTTCGAGCGCGCAGAGCCAGGGCAGCTCTTCGACCATCTGGGAGAGCCGGCCCAGGGTGGCGGCGATGCCGGAGCTGAGCGGCAGTCCGAGCCGCAGAAGGACTTCGGACACGTCCGCGTCGGTCATGGGCGTGATGCGAAGAATCGACGGTTTGCCCTGCCGGTGAAGGCGCCAGAGGGGGCCGAAGTCGGGGTCCGCGTGGAGCGACAGGCCCAGGCGGACGGCCTTGCGGGGAGAAGATCCCGCCCCTTTGTCTCTGAGGGCGAGCCCAAAACAGGCCAGCAGATCACGCGCTTTTTCCCCGGTGAAGATCTCGGGCGTGTCAGCGCGCGTCCGCAAGGCGAGTGCCGCCTCCACCACGCGCCGGGCGCGGGCGGGTTCAGCGTCCTCATACCACGGCAAGCGGCCCGGGGGACGCGAGCGAAAGGCCACGTAGGGCATGACCCGGGCCAAAGCCAGCGCCGCCGATTCGGGAAAGCGGTAGGACGGGAAGACGCGGCGGGGCCCTCCCGATTCTCCCACCGCCGTAGCCCCCACGGGGATCGCGCCGCTGGCGCCCATGAGGGAGAGGAGGACGGGCTTGGCCTTTCCCGTGGCTTTTTCGGCCCGGATGGCGGCGCGGCGGATGGCGCGCGCCACGGGGCTCGGATCGCACGCCCCCACGCAGGCGAAGGTGGCGATGAGGGCATCCACCTCGTCGTGTTCCAGCGCCTGCTTGCAGGCCCGCTCGTAGTGTTCAGCCCTGGCCATGGCGCCCAGGTCCATCACTCCCGGGCCCGAAAGGACCATGCCGTGGGCTTCGCACGCGTCCGCGCAGATGGTGGCGATGCCGCCCGAGTTGGCCACGACGGCCACGCGGTTGCCGCGGGGGAGCGGCTGGGTTGACAGGAGGAGGGCGATGTCGAACATCTCCTCCAGGGTCTCCGCCCGAATGACGCCCGCCTGCTGGAAGAGGGCTTCCACCTCCTCGTCGTTTTGGGGGCTGGCGGCGATGTGGGCCAGGGCGACCCTGCGTCCCGCGCCGCTGCGCGCGCTCTTGACGCACAGGACGGGTTTCTTGATCGAGATGCGCCGGGCGATGCGCGCAAAGCGCCGGGGGTTGCCGAAGGTTTCGAGGTAGAGCAGGGCGATGTCCGTAAGGGCGTCCTCCTCCCAGAACTGAAGGAGGTCGTTGCCCGAGACATCGGCCCTGTTGCCCGCGGAAACGAAGGTGGAGAAGCCGAGACCACGTTCCGCCGCGTACTGGAGGATGATCAGCCCGAGAGCCGCCGAATGGCTGTAGAAGCCGATGCGCCCGAGGGGCGGCATGGTGGTGGCCAGGCTCGCGTTGAGCCTCACGGCCGGGTCTGTGTTGAGCAAGCCCAGGCAGTTGGGACCCACCATCCGCGCGCCCCGCCCCCGCACGAGCCGGACGAGCCTGTCTTGGCGGCGGCGGCCCTCGGCGCCGGTCTCGGCAAACCCCGCCGTGAGGACCAGGAGCGCTTTGGCGCCCGCCTTGAGGGCCCGGTCGGCCACGGACAGGACCTTGGAAGCGGGCACGGCGATGATGGCCAGATCGGGGGGTTCGGGCAGCTCCTCCAGGGAGGGATAGGCGCGCACCCCTTCGATGGCCTTGGCCTGGGGATTGACGGGGTGGGCCGCTCCGGCGAATCCCGCCCGGAGGATGTTGCGGAAGAGAAGGGTCCCGAGGGCGGAGGGCTCCCGGGAGGCTCCCACCACGGCCACGACCTTGGGCTTGATCAGAGGTACGAGAGAGTTGGCCGTGGCGATGCGCTCTCTCGTCTCGGCCCGGTCTTGGACGGCGTGGGGGCTGCTCACGGGGAACTCCACGTGAATGACGCCTCCGTCGATGGCCTGGGTGGGCTGAAACCCCGAGTTCTTGAACACGTGGATCATGCGGTCGTTTTCGGAGAGCACGTCCGCCTCGAAGCCCGAGTAGCCGTAACCGGCCGCGATGCCCGCGAGGCGCTCAAGGATCAAGGTGCTAATGCCCCGGCCCTGGAAGGCGTCGGCCACGAGGAAGGCCACGTCGGCCGCGTTGTGTCCCATGCCCACGTAGTTGCCCAGGCCCGCGAGGACCTCCTCGCGCCCCTCGCCGAGGATGGCGAGCACGCAGGCGCGCTCGCGAGGATCTCCCGTGCACAGGTCTTCGATGAACTTGCGGGGAACTTGGGAGACTCCCGCCATGAAGCGCATGTAGAGGCTCTGCCTGGACATGGCGTCCATAAACGCGGTGACGAGAGGCACGTCCTGCGGCTGGGCGATGCGAAGAAGAAGGCCCTGCCCGTCTTTGAGAAGCACGAACTCGCGGTATTCCGCTCCGTTGGGAATTATGCTGAACACGTCACCCCTCCTCGCGGGTCCCTAGCGATAAATGCATTTCAAATATACTCCCGCCCGGGCTAAAAAGCAGGGGCGGGGGAGCCGAGGCTCCTCCCGCCCCAAAGTGCAGGATCGATGGACGAAAAGGAGCCTATCCCTCCTTCTGGACGGTGACGCGGATCATCTCCACCACGTCGGGGTTGGCGAGAGTCGTGATGTCTCCCGTGGCGCCCCTCGTGGAAATGGCCGCCAGAATCCTGCGCATGATCTTGCCCGAGCGCGTTTTGGGCATGTCCGGGACGATCCAGACATTCT
>JAKAKG010000058.1 GCA_021813555.1 Acidobacteriota bacterium | reverse complement strand
TGCCGGCTCTATCGGAAGGGAAAGTGAGCGGCGAGTGGTGAGTGGTAAACGGTGAGTGGCCGACGTTCACTTCATGATGACTGATGACTGATCGCTTTTCCGGCGCGGGGTGCCCCATGAGGCTGAGAGACGTGAAGATCGGCACGCAGTTGCGCATCGGCCTCGGGGCCATCCTGGCGCTGGTGGCCCTTTTAGGCGCGGTGGCCTGGGTGCAAGCGGACCGCCTGTGGCAAGAGACTCAAGGGCTCTACGACCATCCGCTCGCGACGAGCAGGGCGCTCAAACGGCTCACGGCTGACGTCCTCACCATGCACCGGGATATGAAGGACCTCGCCGAGGCGGAGAGCGACGAAGAGCGGCTCCCCATCATCCAGGGCATAGACGTCCTCGATGCTGACGCCTTCCAGCAGTTCGACGCGCTCTCAAGGAGCTACCTCGGCCCCAGGAGCGACGTGGAGGAAGCCCGCCGCGCCCTGGTTCAGTGGCGATCCATCCGTGAGGAGACCCTCCGGCTCTTGCGGGCGGGGCGGGCCGCCGAAGCCGTGGCCCGCACGAAGGCGAGCGGCGCGGGCGGCGCCCACGTCAAGACGCTGCTGAACGATCTCAAGACCATCAGCGACTTCGCGTCCAACAAGGCCTCCGAGGTCTGGGCCAGCGCCCAGAGGGAGCGAAACGATCTCCGAATCATGCTTGGATGGGTGCTCGGCGCCATTCTCCTCTTCACGTTGGCGGTCAGCTATCTTCTGGTGAGAGGTACCAAGGACCCCCTTGACGACCTCACCTCCCTGGCCGAGCAGTTCCGCCGGGGCAACCTGAATGTCCGCAGCGGGTACACTTCCGCCAATGAGTTCGGAGCGCTCGCGGCGGCCTTCAACGCGCTGGCCGGCACGGTGCAAGAGGAATGGCAAAGCAGGGAGTCGGCCGCCCGGGTCACGGAAACCATGCTGAGCCGGGAGGAATCACACGCCTTCTGCCGGGAGCTGCTCACGGCGCTGCTGGAGCACACGGGATCCCAGGCCGGGGCCGTCTACCTCCTCAACGCGCAGAAGCGGGACTACGAGCATTTCGAATCCGTCGGCCTCTCCCCCGCCTGCCGCGCCTCGTTCTCCGCCGCCGGGTTTGAGGGCGAGTTCGGCGCGGCCCTTGCCACCCGCAAGATTCAGCGCATCACGGACATTCCGGCCGATTCGCGCTTCACCTTCCCCGCGGTCACCGGGGACTTCTTGCCCCGCGAGATCCTCACCATCCCCGTCATCTCAGGGGCGGACGTCGTGGCGGTGATCTCCCTGGCGAGCGTCCGGACCTATGGCGCGCCTGCGGTACGGCTGGTGTCCGACCTCTGGACCGTCATCACCGCCCGGCTCAACGGCGTGCTCGCTTTAAAGAAAATCCGGGCACTGGCCCAGCAGCTCGAAGCCCAGAACGCGGAACTCACGGCCCAGAAGGGCGAGCTGGAAGCCCAGAAAAGAGAGCTCACCGCCCAGACGGTGGAGCTTCGCAGGCAGTCCGACATTCTCAGCGAGCAAAACACCGAGCTGGAGGTGCAGACCGCCAGGGTGGCCGAGGCGAACCGCCTCAAGAGCGAATTCCTCTCCAACATGAGCCACGAGCTGCGCACACCGCTCAACTCCGTGCTGGCCCTTTCGCGGGTCCTTCAGGTGCAGGGCAGGGACCAGTTCACCTCCGAGCAAACCGGCTACCTTCAGATCATCGAGCGCAACGGCAAGAACCTCCTCTCCCTCATCAACGACATCCTCGACTTGGCCAAAATCGAATCGGGGCGGCTGGACGTGGCCTGCGAAGAGTTTTCGCTGGGAGACACGATCACCGCCATCGCCGAGAGCCTTGAACCGATCTGCCGCGAGAAGGGTGTGGCCCTCGCGGTGAATGTGGCGCCTGGTCTGCCCAAACTCTGGAGCGATCCGCGCCGGGTCCACCAGATCCTCCAGAATATCGCCGGGAACGCGGTCAAGTTCACGCGGGAGGGGCACGTCAGCGTCACCGCCCGCGGCCTCGGAGGCGAGGTGGAGATCGTGGTTGAGGACACGGGCATCGGCATCCCCGAAAGGGACCTGCCTCACATCTTCGACGAGTTCCGGCAGGTGGACGGAACCTCGGCGCGGGCCTTCGAGGGGACGGGGCTGGGCCTCGCCATCGCCGCCAAGTCCGTGCGCCTGCTGGGAGGGCGAATCGCCGTCAAGAGTGCCCTGGGGCAGGGTTCCACCTTCTCCATCACCTTGCCGCTTGGCACACCGGCGCCCGGTTTGCCGCAGACTCCCGATTCGCACATGTTTCCCGGCCCTTCGGGCAGGACCGTCCTGGTGGTGGACGACGATCGGGCCGACGCGGCGCTCATCGCCGACTACCTGTCGCAAGCGGGTTATGGGACCCTCATTGCCCACTCGGGGCCGGAAGCTCTGCGGCTCGCCGCGGCCCACCAGCCCTTCGCCATCACCCTGGACGTGATCATGCCCGACATGGACGGCTGGGAGGTTCTCCAGGCCCTCAAGCGCAACCCGGCCACCACCCTCATCCCGGTCATCATCGCCTCCATGGCCGAGGACCGCGAAACGGGCCTCGCGCTGGGCGCCATCGGCGTCGTCTCCAAACCCGTGGAACGCGATGCGCTGCTCACCGAGGTGCGGCGCCTGTCACCCCCGGGCGAAACATCGGTTTTGGCCGTGGATGATGACGGCGCAGACCGGGGGAACCGGGTCCTTCTCGTGGAGGATAGCGAACCGGCTATCGTGCAGATCAAGATGGTTCTCGAAGGCGCCGGTTATGCCGTGGACGTGGCCCGTGGAGGGCAGGAGGCGCTTTCCGCCATGGCGGGCACGCCTCCCGGCGGAATCATCCTGGACCTCATGATGCCGGGAATGGACGGCCTCACGCTGCTCGAACGCCTGCGCGGGACGCCCGCCACGGCCCGAACTCCGGTGCTCATCCTGACGGCCAAGGATCTGACCTCCGATGACCTCGCCCGGCTCAGCGCCAACAATGTCCGGCAGTTGATCCAGAAGGGCGACGTGGACAGGGACGAGCTCCTGCGCCAGGTGGGCAACCTTCTCGGCAGGGCGCCCAGCGCAAGGGCCGCGGTGGAGCCTCCCGGTCCTCCTCCATCTCGGCCGGAGGAGCCCAGGCATCCGGCGGGACTGCTCCCCGTCATCCTGGCCGTGGAAGACAACGCCGACAATATGTCCACCCTCAGGGCCATGCTCAAAGACCGCTGCGTACTTCTGGAGGCGGAAGATGGCGAAGAGGGATTGAACATGGCCCTGAGCCAGCGCCCCAGCCTCATCCTGCTCGACCTCTCCCTGCCCAAGCTCGACGGATTCACTGTCCTGGGCAGGCTCAAGGAAAAGGAGGCCACGCGGGCCATCCCCGTCATCGCCCTCACCGCCCACGCCATGAAAAGCGACCGCGAGCGGGCGCTGGCCTCCGGCTTCGACGGCTTCGTGGTCAAGCCCATCGAGATGGAGGAACTGTTGGAGGCCGTTGAGAAGCGCGTGGGAGGAAGGAAATGAAGGTCCAATGTCCAACAAGGGGATGAATATCCAATGTCCAACAAAGGGATGAATATCCAATGTCCAACAAGGAATGTCCAATGATGAAGGAAGGGCGGGGATGAATATCCAATGTCCAACAAGGAATGTCCAATGATGAAGGAAGGGCGGGGATGAATATCCAATGTCCAACAAGGAATGTCCAATGATGAAGTGGAAGAGGACAAGCGCCGTTACGAGGTCCTTGGCCCTTGGACATTGGCCATTGGATATTGGACATTGGATATTGGACATTCATCTTTCGACCCTTCTTTCGACCCTTCCTTCTCCCTTGGACATTGGCCATTCGATATTGGACATTCGATCCTTGTCACCTTCAGCCTGCCAGTTGGCTGAGAGAGAGGGAATTGCCCATGAGAATTCTCGCCATTGACGACAGAGCCGACAACCTCGTCTCCCTCGCGGCCATGCTCCGGACGTACCTTCCGGGCTGCGAGGTAGCCACCGCGCTCTCGGGGGAAGAGGGCGTGGAGAAAGCCCGGGCCTTCGATCCGGACACCATCCTCCTGGACATCCAGATGCCCGGTATGGACGGCTTCGAAGCGTGCAGGATTTTCAAAAGCGATCCCGCGGCGCGGCACATCCCCATCATATTCCTGACCGCCCAGAACACCGATCCGGCCAGCCGAATCAAAGGCCTGGAGATCGGCGGTGACGCCTTTCTGGCCAAACCCGTGGAGCCGGGCGAGCTCATGGCCCAAGTCCGGGCCATGGTGCGCATCAAGCAGGGGGAGGACCGCCTGCGCGATGAGGCATACACCCTCGAACGCCTCGTGGCCGAGCGCACCGCAGCCCTGCGCGAGAGCGAGGAACACTTCCGCCTCCTCTACCAGAACGCCCCCGTCGGATACCAGTCCCTCGACAGTGAGGGCCGGTTCATCGAAGTCAACGACACCTGGCTGGCCACCCTGGGCTACACGAGGGAAGAGATCTTCGGCCGAGGGTTCGGAGACGTTCTTGCACCAAGCTCCCAGGGCCATTTTCGTGAGAACTTCCCGAAGTTCAAGGAGAACGGGGAGATCCGGGGCGTGGAGTTCCAGATGGTGCGCAAAGATGGCTCCACCATCACGGTAGCCTTCGATGGGAAGATCGCCCACGACCGTCATGGCCGGTTCAGGCAGACCCACTGCGTGCTGACCGACATCACGGAGCGAAAGCGCGCGGAAGAAACGTTGAGATTCAATTACGCCCTCCTTCGGATCGCAGGAGAGACGGCCCGGCTGGGCGGGTGGAGTGTGGAGCTTCCCGCGAACAGGGTGATATGGTCCGATGAAGTGGCCGCCATTCATGAAGTGCCCGCCGGATACTCGCCGTCGCTCAGTGAAGGCCTCGGCTTTTATGCGCCTGAATGGCGGGACAAAATCACTGAGGTGTTCAGCGCGTGTGCCGAGAAGGGCATTCCCTATGATGAAGTCATGCAGATCATTACATCCAGCGGAAAGCGTGTTTGGGTGCGGGCGATCGGAGAGGCCGTCAGGAATGAACATGGAGACATCGTAAGGGTTCAGGGCGCCTTTCAGGACATTACGGCGCAAAAGGCCGCGGAGGAAACCCAGCGCCGCACCGAGTGGTTCCTGCGCGAGGCTCAGGCGGCTGGGCACATCGGGTGCTACATGCTCGACTTCACCACGAACACCTGGGAAAGCTCGGAGCCCCTGAACGGGATCTTCGGCATTGACGCATCGTATCCAAGAACGGTCCAGGGATGGCTGGACCTGGTTGCGCCCGATTCCAGGGAGGACATGAAGGCTTACTTTCAGGAACTCGTCCGAACCCGAAGCGGATTCAATCGCGCCTACCGGATCGTCCGCCCCAGCGACAAGCAGGAACGCTGGGTCTCGGGCCTGGGCAAGCTCGAACTGGATGCGGAAGGCCGTCCTGTCCGCATGATGGGGACCATCCAGGACATCACCCATGAGCTCGAACGGGAAGAGGAACTGCGCCGGACCCGGGACCTCCAGACCATCGGCGTCATCGCCGGCGGCGTGGCACACGAAGTGCGCAACCCCCTCTTCGCCATCCAAACCGTCGTCACGGCCCTCGCCAACAAGCTCAAGGGCCAGCCCGAGTTCGGCGAGTACGTCCAGCACATCATGGACCAGACGAACCGCCTCAACCAGCTCATGAACGACCTCCTCTCTCTGGGCCGTCCCGTGGAGACCGCCGCCTTCAAGCCGCTGCTTTTGCGTGACGTGATCGAGCAGAGCCTTCAGGCCTTGGCCCCCGCTTGGCCGGACGCCTCGGCCCGGTGCCTCGTGGAGGTGCCCGAAGACTCCATGCCCGTCCTGGGCGCCCAAGAAAAACTGGTGCAGGTGGCCGTGAACCTCATCCAGAATGCCTTTAGTTTTTCCCCAGGCGGTGAGAAGGTGCGGGTGCGGGTGTGGCATGACAGCGGCGAGACGTGCCTTTCCGTGAGTGACCAAGGGCCAGGTATACCCGAAGCGCTCTTCCCCAAGCTCTTCATGCCCTTCGCCAGCAAACGCAAGGAGGGAACGGGCCTGGGCCTGGCCATCGTGCACAAAATCGTCCTCGCCCACGGCGGAACCATCACGGCGGCCAACAACGACCCTCCGCCGGGGGCGACGTTTACCGTGAGGCTGCC
>JAKAKG010000175.1 GCA_021813555.1 Acidobacteriota bacterium | reverse complement strand
CCGGGGCATCGTGAGGCGCCGCTCGGACACCCTCGGCAACTTCTGGGTGGACGTGGTTCGGGGCACGCTCTACATCCTCCTGCCCCTGTCCTTCGTCCTCGCCCTCGCCCTCGCGTCCCAGGGCGTCGTGCAGACGTTCACGGGCTCCAGGACGGTGCCGCTCCTTCAGCCCGCCGCCGTATCTCAGCCCAAGCTCGACGCGGCGGGCAAGCCCGTGCTGGACGCCCGGGGCGACCCCGTCATGGAGGCCGCCACCGTCTCCGCGCAGGTCCTCCCTCTCGGCCCCGTGGCCTCCCAGGTCGCCATCAAGGACCTGGGCACCAACGGCGGCGGATTCTACAACACCAACGCGGCCCACCCCTTCGAAAACCCCACGCCCCTCTCCAACCTCCTGCAACTGATCGCCATCGGCGCCATCGGGGCGGGCCTGTGCGTCACCTTCGGCATCATGGTGGGCGACCGGCGCCAGGGATGGGCCCTCCTGGCCGCCATGCTCCTGCTCCTGGTCCCGCTCATGCTGATCTGCCTCGCGCAGGAGCAGGCGGGGAATCCCGTCCTCGGAAGGCTCGGCGTGAACCAGGCGGCCTCCGCGCTGCAGCCGGGCGGCAACATGGAGGGCAAGGAGGCCCGGTTCGGCGTGGCGGGATCCGCCACGTGGGCCGCCCTCACCACGGCCACCTCCTGCGGCGCCGTGAACTCCATGCACGACTCCTTCACGCCCCTCGGGGGCCTGGTGCCGCTGTTCCTCATGCAGCTCGGCGAGGTGGTCCTGGGCGGCGTGGGATCGGGCCTCTACGGCATGCTCCTGTTCGTGGTGGTGGCGGTTTTCGCCGCGGGCCTCATGGTGGGGCGCACTCCCGAGTACCTCGGCAAGAAGATCGATCCCTTCGACATGAAGATGGCGGCCCTGGGCATCCTGGCCATGCCCCTCGTGGTGCTCCTGGGCACGGCCCTGGCCAGCGCCACCAAGGCGGGGCTCGCGGGCCTCGCCAACCCGGGCATCCACGGATTCACGGAGATGCTCTACGCCTTCACGTCGTGCGGCAACAACAACGGCAGCGCCTTCGCCGGACTGAACGCGAACACGCCCTTCTACAACATGACCCTGGCCCTGGCCATGCTGGCCGGGCGCTTCCTGGTGAAGCTCCCCGTCCTGGCCCTCGCCGGGTCGCTGGCCCGCAAGAAGGCGGCCCCGGCGGGGCTGGGGACGCTGCCCACCCATTCACCGCTGTTCGTGGCGTGGCTCCTGGCCGTGGTTATCATCGTGGGCGGCCTCACCTTCTTCCCCGCCCTGGCCCTCGGACCCATCGCCGAGTTTCTGACGCACGCCAGGTAACCCGGCAGGAGAACGACCTCATGAGCCATCCCGGCCAACCCGCTCCCATCTTCGATCCGGCCCTCGTCCGGAGCGCCATATGGGATTCGATCCTCAAGCTGTCGCCCCGCCACATGGTGCGCAACCCCGTCATGTTCGTGGTGGAGGCGGGGGCGGCTTTCTCGACCCTCCTGGCGGTGCAGGCCCTCAGGGGGCACGGCGAGGGCTCGCCCTTTTTCGTCATCGCCGTCTCGCTCGGGCTCTGGTTCACCGTCCTCTTCGCCAATGTCGCCGAGGCCATGGCGGAAGGCCGCGGCAAGGCCCAGGCCGCTTCCCTGAGACGGTCGCGCAGGCAGATCCCCGCCAAGTTCCTCACCGAACCCAGGCACGGGGCGCACTTCGCCGTCATTCCGTCGGCCAATCTTCGCAAGAACGACACGGTCCTCGTGGAGGCGGGCGACGAGATTCCCTGCGACGGAGAGGTCATCGAGGGGGTGGCCTCCGTGAACGAGGCCGTCATCACCGGGGAGAGCGCCCCCGTGATCCGCGAGAGCGGCGGAGACCGGAGCGCCGTCACGGGAGGCACCCTCGTCCTCTCCGATTGGCTGGTGGTGCGGGTCACGGCCGATCCCGGGCAGACCTTCCTGGACCGGATGATCGCGCTGGTGGAGGGGGCCCGGCGCCAGAAGACGCCCAACGAGATCGCCTTGGACATCCTTCTCGCCGGCCTGAGCATCATCTTTCTCCTGGTTACGGTCACCCTCATGCCCTTCTCTCTCTACGCCGTGCGCTCCGCGGGAGCGGGGACCGCGGTCACCATCGCGACCTTGCTTGCCCTCCTGGTCTGCCTGCTCCCCACCACCATCGGCGGCCTCCTGTCCGCCATCGGCATCGCGGGCATGAACCGGCTCATCCAGGCCAACGTCATCGCCCTTTCGGGCCGCTCCGTCGAGGCGGCGGGTGACGTGGACGTTCTCCTTCTGGACAAGACGGGCACCATCACGCTGGGCAACCGCGAGGCGGTGGCGTTCATACCGGCTCCGGGCGTCACGGAGGCCGCCCTGGCCGATGCCGCGCAGCTCGCTTCCCTGGCGGACGAAACCCCCGAGGGCCGCAGCATCGTGGTGCTGGCCAAGGAGCGGCACGGCATCCGCGGCCGCGACATCTCGGCTCTGGGCGCCGCCTTCGTCCCCTTCAGCGCCCACACCCGCATGAGCGGCGTGGACCTGAACGGGCGCCAGATCCGCAAGGGCGCGGCGGACGCCGTGGAGGCCCACATCCGAAACCTAGGAGGCACGCTGTCCGCGGAGGTTCGCAGGGACGTGGACGCCATCGCCCGAAACGGGGGAACGCCCCTGGTGGTCTCCGACGGCGCCCGCGTGCTGGGCACCGTCCACCTCAAGGACGTGGTGAAGGGCGGGATCCACGAACGCTTCCTGGAGCTGAGGCGAATCGGCATCAAGACGGTCATGATCACGGGTGACAACCCGCTCACCGCCGCCGCCATCGCCGCGGAGGCGGGGGTGGATGACTTCCTGGCCGAAGCCACGCCGGAGGCGAAGCTGGGGCTGATCCGGGAGTACCAGGCCAAGGGACACCTGGTGGCCATGACGGGGGACGGCACCAACGACGCTCCGGCCCTGGCCCAGGCGGACGTGGCCATGGCCATGAATTCGGGGACCCAGGCCGCGAAGGAGGCGGGCAACATGGTGGACCTGGACTCGAACCCCACCAAGCTGCTCGAGGTGGTGGCCATCGGCAAGCAGCTCCTCATGACCCGCGGCGCCCTCACGACCTTTTCCATCGCCAACGACGTGGCCAAGTACTTCGCCATCATTCCCGCGGCCTTCGCCGCCACCTACCCGGGCCTTCAGGCGCTCAACGTCATGCACCTGGCCACGCCCCAGAGCGCCATCCTCTCGGCGGTCATCTTCAACGCGCTCATCATCGTCGCCCTCATCCCCTTGTCGCTTAAAGGCGTGACGTACCGGCCCGCGAGCGCCGCGGCCCTCCTTCGGCGCAACCTCCTCCTGTACGGCGTGGGCGGGCTCCTCCTCCCCTTCCCCGGCATCAAGCTCATCGACATGGCCCTCGTGGCCCTCCACCTGGCGTGAGGCCCCGCATGAAACGGAACGTACTTTCGGCGGTCCTGTCCGTCCTGGTCCTCACCCTCCTGACGGGCGTCCTCTACCCGCTGGCGGTGACGGGCGTGGCGGCCCTGGCGTTTCCAGGCCGGGCCTCGGGAAGCATCCTGCGCGACGGGGGCCGCGTCGCGGGGTCGGCTCTCATCGGACAGCCCTTCTCGGACCCCCGCTACTTCTGGGGACGGCCCTCGGCCACCTCGCCCTTCCCCGACAACGCGGCCCTCTCCACGGGCTCCAATCTGGGCCCCAACAACCCGGCCCTGGCCGCGCAGGTGAAGGCGCGTATCGATGCCCTGAGGCGCGCCGATCCCGGCAACACCTCCCCCGTTCCCGTGGACCTGGTAACCGCCTCCGCCAGCGGCCTCGACCCCGACATCAGCCTCGCCGCGGCCTACTATCAGGCGCCCAGGGTGGCCAAGGCCCGCGGCCTGTCCTTGTCATCGGTGGAAGACCTGGTGGCATCCCACGCCGAGGACCGCACCTTCGGGATCCTCGGAGAGCCCCGCGTCAACGTGCTCGAACTGAACCTGGCCCTGGACCGCAGGGCCCCGCCGGCACCTGCCGCTCCCAAGGCGGGCGGGCCGCGAGATGTGCCATAATCGGGATCATTCCAAGGAGGCCCTCCCCGGGAATGCACATGGACGGCCGCCCCGATCCCGATGAACTCCTGGCCAGGGTCCAGGAGGAGGAGCACCGCAGCAAGCGAGGCCGGCTGAAGGTCTTCTTCGGCGCGGCGCCGGGCGTGGGCAAGACCTACGCCATGCTGGAGGCGGCCAGGGCCCGCAAAGCCGAAGGGCTCGACGTGGTGGCGGGATGGGTGGAAACCCACGGCCGCATCGAGACGGAGGCGCTCCTGGAGGGCCTGGAGCGGGTCTCTCCAAGGCTGCTGAGCTACCGGGGCACGGAGCTCGCCGAGTTCGATCTCGACGCAGCCCTGGAGCGAAAGCCGGGGCTCATCCTCGTGGACGAGCTCGCCCACACCAACGCGCCCGGCTCTCGCCATGCCAAGCGCTGGCAGGATGTCCAGGAGCTCCTCGCCTCCGGGATCAGCGTTTACACGACGATGAACGTCCAGCACATCGAGAGCCTCAACGGCGTGGTGGCCCAGATCACCGGCGTATCCGTGGCGGAACGCGTGCCGGACTCGGTCTTCGAGGAGGCCGACGAGGTGGAGCTCGTGGACCTGCCGGCGGACGAGCTCATCAAGCGCATGAAGGAGGGGAAGGTCTACTTCCCACAGCTCGCCGAGCAGGCCCTCGGGAACTTTTTCCGTCCGGGCAACTTGATCGCCTTGAGGGAGCTGGCGCTGCGCCGCACGGCCGACCGCGTGGACGTCCAGATGCAGCGCTACCGCAGGGACCACGCCGTGGGCGAGACGTGGCCCACGGCCGAGAGGGTTCTCGTGTGTCTCGGGTCCAGCCCCTACGGCCAGCACCTGGTGCGGTCCGCCAAGCGGCTGGCCTCGCGCCTGAAGGCGGAATGGATCGCCCTGTACGTGGAGACCTCCGCCCACGGCAGGATCGCCGAATCGGACCGGGAGCAGCTGGAACGCACGCTGCGTCTGGTGGAGCAGCTCGGGGGCAAGACCGTGACCCTCTCGGGCGAGAATACGGCGGAGGAGATCCTGGCTTTCGCCAGGACGCGGAACGTCACCAAGATCATCCTGGGCAAGCCGCCGCGCGCGGACTGGCTGAGAATGTTCCGCCCCGGGTTCGTGGACGCCGTGATCCGAAACAGCGGCGGGATCGACGTCTACATCATCGGAGGCAACGCGGAGGAGCGCCTGGCGCGGATTCGAGGAAGCCGCCGGACGGCCAGGGCCTGGTCCCCCTATCTATCCGGTGTTGGGGTGGTGGGCGTCGCGGGCCTGGTCTCGGCCTTCCTCAACCCCTTCGTGGAGCCCGTCAACCTCGCCATGGTGTTTCTCCTGGGCGTCGTGCTCGTGGCGACGCGCTTCGGCGTGGGCCCCTCGATCCTGGCCTCCATCCTCAGCGTGGCCCTCTTCGATTTCGCCTTCGTCCCGCCCTATCTCACCTTCGCGGTGAGCGACTCCCAGTACCTCATCACGTTCCTGGTGATGCTCGTGGTGGCGCTGCTCACGGGCAACCTGGCGGCGAGGGCGCGGCTTCAGGCCGACCGGGCCCGGGAGGCCCAGCAGAAAACCGAGGCCATGGTGGACCTCACGCAGGAGCTGGCCCGCGCCCGCGACTCCAGGGAGGTGGGCGCCGTGGCCGTACGCCACCTCTCCGATCTCTACGGCGCCCAGGCCGCGGTGTTCCTCTCGGACGGGCTCGGGGGTCTCACCCTCCTGTCCGAGAAGGACGCCTCCTTCGCGTTTCGAAGCAGCGAGGTGAGCGTGGCCATGTGGGCCCTCCAGCACGGGCAGCCAGCGGGCCAGGACACGGACACCCTCCCGGGCAGCGACGCCCTGTACGTTCCCATGGAGGCCTCGGGCCAAATCCTTGGAGTGGTGGGGATCCGCCCCCGGCGGGACCCCGACGAGAGCGCCTCGGAGCGCCGCCACCGCATGGAAGCTGCGGTGGGACAAACGGCCCTCGCCCTGGAGCGCGCCCTCCTGGCGGAGCAGGCCCGAAAGGCACAGATGGAGGCAGAATCGGAGCGCATGCGCAGCGCCCTTCTCAGCTCCGTCTCCCATGACTTTCGGACCCCCCTGGCCTCCATCGTGGGCGCATCCAGCGCCATCGCCTCGGGGGGGCTGGGACCCGAGGAAGTTCGGGAGCTGGCCCAGTCTGTGTACGACGAATCGCTCCGCCTGAGCCGGTTCGTGGCCA
>JAKAKG010000071.1 GCA_021813555.1 Acidobacteriota bacterium | reverse complement strand
ATACCTCCACTTCATGTAAACCCTCCTTCCTTCCAAAAAAGCAGATCCCTCTGGTGATGTGTGGTTGCGGTAAAACCCCTCGCAGGTATTGTCGCGTAGGTGTTTCGGGGCTGTCAACCCCCGAGGGCCTGCACGCCGCCCATGTAGGCCCTTAGACCCTCCGGAACGGCCACCGTCCCGTCCTCCCGCTGGTAGTTCTCCAGGACGGCCACGAGGGTCCGCCCCACGGCGAGCCCCGAGCCGTTGAGGGTATGGACGAAGCGCGGCTTGCCCCCGCCCGCAGGCTTGTAGCGGATGTTGGCCCGGCGGGCTTGGAAGTCCTCGAAGTTGGAGCAGGAACTGATCTCGCGAAAGCGCCCCTGGGAAGGGAGCCATACCTCCAGATCGTAGGTCTTGGCGGAGGAGAAGGACATGTCCCCCGTGCAGAGGGTGATCCTGCGGTAGTGCAGCCCCAGGGCCCGCAAGACCGCCTCCGCGTCGGCCGTGAGGCTGTCCAGCTCGGCGTAGGACGTGTCCGGGTGGACGAATTTCACCAGCTCCACCTTGTGGAACTGGTGCTGCCGGATCATCCCCTTGGTGTCCTTGCCGTAAGAACCGGCCTCGGAGCGGAAGCACGGGGTGAAGGCGCAGTACCGGATGGGCAGCTGCGACTCCTCCAGCACCTCATCGCGGTGGAGGTTCGTGACGGGCACCTCGGCGGTGGGGATGAGGTAAAACTCTCCCCCGTTCACCTTAAAGAGCTCCGCCTCGAACTTGGGCAGGTTCCCCGTTCCCTCCAGGGCGTGGGGCTTGACCAGGTAGGGAGGGAGGATCTCCGTGTAGCCGTGCTTGCGGGTGTGCATGTCCAGCATGAAGCTGATGAGGGCCCGCTCGAGGGCGGCCCCCGCGCCGCGGTACACCACGAAGCGGGCCCCGCTGATCTTGGCCGCGCGCTCGAAGTCCAGGATGCCCAGGGCAGTCCCCAAGTCGTCGTGAGCCTTGGGTTCGAAACCCAGCCGCGGCGCTTCTCCCCAGACCAACTCCACCTTGTTACCCGTTTCATCGGGCCCGTCGGGGACGGAGGCATGGGGGATGTTGGGGATGCGCAGCATCCGGTCCCGGACCTCGGATTCGGCTGCGGCGGCGGCCTTGTCGAAGGCGGCGATCTCCTCCCCGGCTGCCCGCATCTCTGCCTGGGCGGCGGCCGTGTCGGCCCCCTGCTTCTTGAGCAGGCCGATGTGTTTGCTCACTTCGTTTCGGCGCGACTTGAGGGCTTCGGCCCGGACGATGGCTTCCCGGCGCTTCTCGTCCAGCTCCAGGACCGCGTCCACCTCGGAGGGCTGGACCCCCTTGCGGGCCAGTCCTGCCTTGACGGCGCCGGGTTCCGTGCGGAAACGGTTCAGATCGAGCATGGCCTCCCCCTCAATACAAATACGGGAGCCGGGAGCGGGAAGCGGGGAGGAGGATGAACCGAGGCCTTGCTTAGGCCCTCGGGCCTGGCTTCCTTCTTTTTTCCCTGCTCCCTGCTCCCCGCTACCGTCTTTTTTTCAGCAGATCCAGCCCTTCCACCACGGCCCGGCGCAGGCTCTCCGGGTCCGCCGTGCCCGTACCGGCGATGTCGAAGGCAGGCCCGTGGTCCGGCGAGGTGCGGAGAAAAGGCAAGCCCAGCGTGCAGTTCACGGCGTGGCCCCGGCTCATCATCTTGGCGGGGATCATACCCTGGTCGTGATAGAGGGCCACCAGGATCGTATCGGGGTCTTCGGTGCGGAGGAAGAGGCTGTCCGCGGGCACGGGGCCCTCCACCTCGATGCCCTCGGCGATGAGGGCCTCGATGGCAGGCTCGATGGCCTCCCGCTCCTCCACACCCAGGAGGCCGCCCTCGCCGGCGTGGGGATTGAGGCCCGCCACGCGGAAGCGCGCCCGCGCATTGAGCTGCCGGTGCCAGGCCTGGGCCAAGCCGCGGATGAAGCCTTCGAGGGCTTCGCGCGTGAGCGCCGCCGGCACCTCCTTGAAGGTCAGGTGGGTGGAGAAGAGCGCCACGGGGGCCGAGCCCGTTAGGAAAACCATGTAAGGCTTCACCCCGAACTTCTGGCCCAGATACTCGGTATGTCCCATGAAGGGGATGCCGCAGCGGCGGATGGCCTCTTTCGACACGGGGCCCGTGACCAGGAGGTCCGACTCACGCCCTTCCATGCGCCGGCAGGCCTCTTCGAGGGCCAGGAGAGCCACGCGCCCGTTGTCGGGGTGCGGCCGCCGGTGAAACCTCAGGGACGGCAGATCCACGTCCTCCCACTGGACCCCCTTGGGCACGGACGGGACGGTGCGGGCTGCCCCCAAGACCGTGATGTCCGCCATGTCTTGAAGGCCGCCCGGTTCCAGGATGGACCACAAGATCTCGGGACCGATCCCCCCGGGATCGCCCACCGTCATCACGACTCTCGGACGGCTCATGCCTCGCGCTCCTTGAAGATGTACTTGATGCAGTGCTTGTAGACGAGCAGGTTGGACTCATTCAAGCGGTGGATTTTCAGGCAGTCCCGGTCGTACCACTCGATCCAGCCGTGGATCTCCTCGCCGTCGGTGAGCACCACCACGAGCGGGGTCTTGGCCCCCATCTGCTTGAGGTAGTAGAAGTTCTCCGCGTTGGTTTGCTCGGGGGGGACCTGCTTCCTTCGGCTGGGCATGAAGGCCCCGCCGGTCCCTCCGGAGGGCTCTTCTTCCTTAACTTCGCGCGCCTCGCGGGGTTCCCTGGGAGAGCCCTTATAGTCGCGGAGATTGGGCCGGATCAGCTTTCGGTCAGGCATCTATGGCTCCTGGACGACGTCACTCGCCGGCTGGGGCGGGGTTCTGACAACCCTTTTTGGACGGGCACTCGTACCGCAGGCAGCACATGAGGCGCCCGCAGCGGCCCGAGATCTTGGCGGGATTCAGGCTCAGGCCCTGGTCCTTCGCCATGCGGATGGTGATGGGATAAAACTGGTGGAGGTAGGAACAACAGCACAAGGGCCGGCCGCAGTGGCCGTAACCGCCCAGGAGGCGGGCTTCGTCGCGGACTCCCACCTGGCGCATCTCGATGCGCATGTGGAAACGGTGGGCCAAGTCCCGCACGAGTTCGCGGAAATCCACACGGCTCTCTGAAGTGTAGATGAAGAGAAGGCGGGTTTCGTCGAAGTACATGTGAACCTGCACGAGCTTCATCTCCAGTCCGAGAACCCTGGCCTGGTCCCGGCAGTAGATGAAGGCCTCCCGCTCCACTTGCCTGTGCTTCTGCCGCTTTTTGAGGTCGTCATCGTTCGCCAGCCGCAGGAGGCGCAGCACCTGGCCTGAGCCCGCGAGCGGCCGGATGAAATTTCGAGCCTCCAGCACCTGGCCGTAGGTCTCACCCGCGTCGGTTTGCACGATGCAGCGGGCCTGCCTCATGAGCGTCTGGCCTTCCCACGAGGCGTATACGGGCCTGGCCTGGTTATCGACTTGAACCTGATAAAGCGTCATCTCTTGCGTCCTTGCCCCCCCGGGCATCCATGCGCGTACCATAGGTCAGCCCCTCCCCGGTGTCAAGTCGGAAGGGCGTCCTTCGAACCTTCACGCGGGTTTTGGCGCTGGGCCTTTTGCCTTGGCCGCCTCGCCCTGCTCCGCGTCCAGGTAGGCGCCCATGGCTCTGAACTTCTGGTAGCGGCGTTCGAACAGGTCTTCGGGCTCCAGGCCCGAGAGTTCGCCGAGCTCTTCCGCGAGGACGCCCTCCAGGGCCTGAAAAACGGCGGCCGGATCCACGTGGGCGCCCCCCAGGGGCTCCTCGATCACCCTGTCGATGAGGCCCAGGCGGAGCAGGTCCTGCGCCGTGAGCTTGAGGGCCGATGCGGCGGTCTCGGCCTGGGCCGCGTCCTTCCACAGGATGGCCGCGCACCCCTCCGGAGAGATGACCGAGTAGATCGAAAACTGAAGCATGTTGATGCGGTCCCCGATGCCCAGCGCCAGGGCTCCGCCGCTTCCCCCTTCTCCCGTAACGGTGATGAGGATGGGCGTCCGCAGGCGCGCCATCGCTTCAAGGTTTACGGCGATGGCTTCCGCCTGGCCCCGTTCCTCCGCGTCCATGCCGGGATAGGCGCCGGGGGTGTCGATGAACGTGAAGATGGGCATCCGAAACTTCTCCGCCATCTTCATGATCCGCAGGGCCTTGCGGTAGCCCTCCGGCTTGGGCATGCCGAAGTTCCGGTAGATCTTCTGCTTGGTGTCTCTCCCCTTCTGGTGCCCCACGACGCACACGGGGCGGCCGCGGAAGCGCGCGAAACCCGCCACGATCGCGGGGTCGTCCGCGAAGCGCCGGTCCCCCCTGAGCTCCTGCCAGTCCGTGAACATGGCCTGGATGTAATCCAGGGAATAGGGGCGCTTGGGGTGCCGGGCAAGCTGCACGGTCTGCCACGGCGTGAGCTTGGCGAACACCTCGCGGCGCAGTTTCTCCAGCTTCTTCCTGAGGGCGGCCATCTCCTTGTCGCGGCTCTTGTCTTCCCCGAAGAGGGCCAGGTTTTCGATCTGCGCCTCGATCTCCTGGATGGGCCGCTCAAAATCCCGTGGGTCTTTCATCGCTTCGCCCTCTCCCTGTCGCGTCCGGCGCCGTTGGCCTGGCGGAATTGGAACTGGACGCGGCCCTTGCCCAGCAGGCCCGCCGCATCGGCGAGGAACGCATCCCCCGCCCGCACCCGGCTGTGGCCGCCCAGCATGACCCGCGTGACGCCGTTGCCTTCGCCCACCACGTCGAGAAGGACGGGAAGGCCCCCGGCGTGACGGCGGAGGACGGCTTCCAGCTCCACCAGCCACTCATGTTCGCACAGGAGGGCGGGCACCCTGAGGACCACCGCCGTGGCCTTCTGCTCAAGCTCCTCGTGGGCCCTGGAGAAGGGGACCACCATGCTGGCGATGATTTTGACCTTGGCCTTCTGCCCTTCGGCGGCGGCCGTGTCCCGCGCCACCTTGCCCACCACCAGGAGGGCCGCGTCTTTCACCACCACGCCGTGGTACTTATTGAACACATCGTCCTTGGTGAAGAGCATGACTTCGGCCCGGGCTTCCAGGTCTTCGAGGGCAAGGATGCCGTACATCTCTCCCTTGGCCTTGCTCTTCTTCTGGTGCCAGGAAGCCACCACGCCGCCCACTGTCACTTCGGTGGCGTCGGGTAATCGTTCCAGCTCGGCCAGCGTGTGGGAGGCGTAGCGCCTCAGGAGCTCCTCCTGCTCCATCAAGGGGTGGCCCGTGAGGTAGAAGCCCAGGCTCTCCTTCTCTTTGCCGAATTTGTCGATGTCGTGCCAGGGTTCGCCGTGAAGGTACACGGCGGGAGCCTCTCCCACCTCGTCGCCTCCGAAGAGCGCCACCTGGCCGCGGGCCTTGTCCTCCTGCTCCTTGGCCGCGGCGCCCATGGCCCCGTCCAGCGTCGCCACCAAATCCCACCTGGGCACCCCGAAGGCGTCCATGGCCCCCGACTGGGCGAGGTTTTCCAGGACGCGGCGGTTCACGTGGAACCGGTCCACCTCCCGGCAGAAATGGAACAGGTCCTTGAAGGCACCCACGCGCCGCCGGGCGTCGAGGATGGCCTCCACGGAAGCCAGCCCCACGTTCTTGATGGCTCCCAGGCCGTAGCGGATGGCGTCCCCTTCGATGGTGAAGCCCTCTTCGCTGCGGTTCACGTCCGGCGGGAGCTGACGGATCCCCATTTCACGGCACGAGTTCATGTACTTGAGGACTTCGTCCGTGTTGTTCGCCAGAACCGAGAGGGTGGCCGCCATGAAGTGGGTGGGAAAGTGGGCCTTGAGGTAGGCGGTCTGGAAGGCCACGAGGGCGTAGGCCGCCGAGTGGGACTTGTTGAACCCGTAGCGGCCGAAGGTCTCCATGGCGTCGAAGAGATCGGCCGCTTTCTTGGCGTCCACCTTGCGCTCCGCGCACCCTTTCATGAACAGCTCTCTCTGGACCTGCATGGCCGCCGTGTCCTTCTTGGCGATGGCCTTGCGGAGGATGTCCGCCTGCCCCAGGGTGAACCCGCCGATTTTGTGGGCGATGAGCATCACCTGCTCTTGATACACGATGACGCCCAGGGTCTCCTTGAGGATCGGCTCCAGCTCCTGGAGCGGCACGGTGGCGTCCTCGCGGCCGTGAGCCCGGGCGATGTACTTGGGGATCATCTTGGCGTCCAAGGGCCCGGGCCGGTAGAGGGCGTTGAGGGCGATGAGGTCTTCGAAGCGCGCGGGCTTGAGCTGGCGGAGGATGTCCTTCATGCCGCCCGACTCGAACTGGAACACGCCGTCCGTGTCGCC
>JAKAKG010000131.1 GCA_021813555.1 Acidobacteriota bacterium | reverse complement strand
GAGTGGAGGGCCGTCCTCAAGTCCGTGGCGAGCCACCTCGGGAACTCGATGCCGAAACCCCGCAGGAGCTCGCAAAAATAGCCGGACCATGAGACGGCGACGGCCACGTTGCCGACGGCGTACTCCAGGATCAAATCCCATCCGATGATCCATGCCACCAGCTCGCCGAGGGTGGCGTAGGCGTACGTGTAGGCACTGCCGGAAATGGGTACGAGGCTCGCGAATTCGGCGTAGCACAGCCCCGTGAGGGCGCACGCCACACCCGTGAGGAGGAAGGACAGCACGAGGGCGGGCCCGGCTCCTGGCCGCGAGGCGTCGCCTGCGGCGGCGGTTCCCACGAGGGCGAAAATGCCGGCGCCGATCACCGCCCCGATGCCCAAGGCGATGAGATCCACGGGGCCCAACACCCGCTTGAGTTTCTGCGTGGAAGATTCGGCCTCGGCGAGGATGAGATCCAGGTGCTTGGTCCGGAGGAGATCGCGCAGGCGCGCCATGCAGGAAGCATAAACCAAGGCCCGTCGTGGGTCAACGGACCCTGGGCGGCCAAATTAAGCTATCGAAGGCCAGCTCAGCGGCGGTGTTTTTCTTTGGATGGCTTTTGAGCAGACGGAGATGTGTTGTCTGATGTGCCCTCAGGGCTCAGCTCGAAGGTGTAGAGCACGCCTAGGGTGGGGGCGTCGTACTGGGGCGGAAACTTGGGGAAAGGAACCGAGGCGTAGACGGCGTGAAGCACGGTCTGATCGAAGGCGGAGTTGCCGGAGGAGGTGACGATCTGCACGTCCTGGGCTTGTCCCGAGGCGGTGATGCTGAAGTGCACCGAGGCCGTGATGCTCTTGGTGCCCGTGAGCACGGGCTTCTTCCAGTTGCTCTTGAGCGCGTCCTCCAGGCGGGCCTTGTACCATTCGTACTGGAACGTGGGCTCGTCGAGGATCATCTTGGAGCTCGTACCTCCGAGGCCGGCGGGGCCGCCGTGACCCAGGCCGACCGTCTGGCCCGGCTTGGCGGTTGCGAGGGGTGACGGCCCCTCCTTGGGCTTGGGCGGGACTTTGCCTGGAAGGGTGAGCTTGGGGACCTTCTCGGGGCGCACAGGTTCGGCCAGTTTGGGCGGGGCGGCCTCGCGGGTTCTGCCCGGCGTTCCGGTGGTGGCTCCGCCCGTTCCGCTGGGAAGCTCGATGAGCTTCACCATCATGGGCTCTTTGAACATGGGACGCTGGCGGCTGGCGGGATGCATGACGAAGCCCGCGATGGCCAGCAGGTGGAGGAGGGCTGAAACCAGGAGGGCCGCGGGAAGGAGGTGGCTATGGCGTGAGGGCAGGGGCCTCAGGGCAGAAAGCACGGGCCCGGCCGGCGTTCGGGGTGGTCCCGAGGCCCCGCGCTGTCTTCCGCCGCCTCCGCTGCCCCGCCCGACGTCCGGCGACGGGGACGGGGCTCCCTGGCCCGCGTCCATGATGATGCCACCCTCCCTGTGCGACTACTTTTGGGCCGGCGGTTCGGTGGCGAGGCCCACGGTCTCTATGCCCGCCTGCTTCACCTCATCCATGATGCCCAACACCTCACCGTAAGGTACGCTCTTGTCGGCGAAAAGGTAGACCGTCTTGTCGGTGCGGTTCTTGAAGATCTGCTGAAGATAGCCCTTCATGAGCGCGCGGTTCACGGGCTGGTTGTTGAAGTAGACGTAGGTCTTGTCCTTGGGGATGGTGACGATGACGCGCTCTGCGCCGCTGATGTTGGAGGAAACGGTCTGGGGCAGGTTGACGTCGATGCCCCGTTCGAAGAGGGGAGTGGTGATCATGAAAATCACGAGCAGCACGAGCATCACGTCCACCAGGGGGGTGACGTTGATGTCGGCCATAGGGTCGCCATCTTGCTTCATGGAGCCAAACGCCATGCTCGACTCTCCTTAGGGGGCCCAAACCCCCGCGATGTTCCATCCGCACGCAGGGCACCGGCCTTCGCGCAGGCAGTTGGCCGCGAGGGCGAAGCCGGCGCGGCTGAGGACCATTGTCGCACAGTTAGGGCAGGTGGTGCTTTCGGACGCGTGGCCCGACACGTTGCCCAGGTAGACGTATCGAAGGCCGGCGGCCTTGCCGGCGGAGCGCGCCCGCTCAAGGGACGCCAGGGACGTGGGTGCTCCCGCTGTCATGCGGTAGTCCGGGTGGTAACGGGACACGTGCCAGGGGAGGTCGGGGCTGAGGCCGGCGATGTGGCGGGCGATGGCCGCCAGTTCCTCTTGCGAATCGTTGACCCCCGGAACCACGAGGGTCGTGATCTCCACCCATACTCCCGCGGCCAGCAGGGCGTCGATCCCCTCCAGGACTCCCTTGAGCGTGGCGCCGCATGTACGGCGGTAGCGCCGGTCGTCAAAGCCCTTCAAGTCCACGTTCGCGGCGTCCAGGAAGGCGCGGGCCCGGTCCACCGCTTCGGGCGTGAGGTACCCGTTGGTCACGAAGACGTTCTTGAGGCCCGCCTGCCGGGCGAGGAGCCCCACGGCCTCGGCCGTTTCGAAGAAGATGGTGGGTTCGGTGTAGGTGTAGGCCACGATGCTGCACCGCATCCGGATCGCCGTCGCCACCACGTCCTCTGGGGGGGTGACGGTTCCGGGCACGTCGTCCGAGTCTCTGGGAGCCTGGCTGATCTGCCAGTTCTGGCAGTAGCGGCAGCGGAAGTTGCAGCCCGCCGTGGCGATGGAGAAGGCGCGCTCCCCGGGCAGGAAGTGAAAGAGGGGCTTCTTCTCCACGGGATCCGCGGAGGCCGAGACGAGGCGGTTGAGCACCAGGGTTCTGAGGACCCCGGCCTCGTTGACGCGAACCTTGCACACGCCCGCCCGGCCCGGAAGGATCGTGCAGCGGTGCGCGCAGAGGAGGCAGCGCACGGCGCCGCCTTCCCCGGGAAGCCAGAGAAGGGCGTCACTGCTTTTCGTTGAGGTACTCGGTGCGAGCGCCACAGGCTATGCTCCCCTCGTGAGGAAGGCCCGGCATCACCGCCTGAGGAACGGGGCCCTCCGCGGGAGGGGCGATCTCGACCTTCACCGCGAATGTAGCGCCCCGCCAGGTCACGGACAACTTACGTCCCTCCTGCGTGATCGCCGAAGGGTAGAGGGCCGCGAGGGCCGAAAGGTCGGCCTGGGGGATGACGAGGGTATCGTCGCTCTTCAAGGGATAGGACTGGAGGAAGTGCGGGAGCTTCAACCGGAAACAGTCGCGGGCCGTGCTGAAGGCCTTTGGCTCCGTTCCTTCCACGAAGACCTCGGTGCGCACCTCAGAGCAGGACCCGTCCAATCCCGCGCGCAGCCCTGTGGCCGAATCTATGGGGACCTGGACGATCCCCTCGGGAGGAGCCCAGTCCACGTTCTCCTGTCCGGCCGTCGCCGGCTCCATGAATTTTCTCCAAATGGGAAGGGCGACCCGGGCTCCCGTCTCGTTGTGCCCGAGGGATTTGTGGTCGTCCCGTCCCGCCCAAACTCCGCACAGCAGATTGGGGTTGAAGCCGATGAACCATGAATCGGTGAAGCTGTCGGTGGTCCCGGTTTTGCCCGCGAAGTGGCCCTTCATGTCGGCGGCCGTGCCAGCCGTGCCCCGAAGGATGACGCCCGTCATCCCCTGGACGAGAACGTAGGCGGCCTTGGGGTCCAGAACGGGCTCGGCTAGCGCATGGAACGTTTCCATGACCTGACCCTGGCTGTCCGAGATCTTGGTCATGAATCGAGGCTCCACCCACACGCCGTTGTTGTCGAAGGCCGAATAGGCGGAGGTGAGTTCCCAGAGGGTGATCTCGAAGGCACCCAGGGCCATCGACGGGTAAGGCTCGAGGGCGGCGGTGATGTGGAGGCGGCGGGCCAGGCCGATGACCTTGCTGAACCCGGTTTGATTGAGCAGATGAACCGCGGCGATGTTCACCGAGTGTTCGAGGGCCGTCCTGTACGTGATATACCCGAAGTAATCGGGGTCGAAGTCCCTGGGGATGTAGCCTTCGGTGCAGAGCTGGTCGGCCTTCTCGCGTCCCGTCAGGAACAGCGTGGGCGTGTCCACGACCGTATCCGCCAGGGTCAATCCGTTGGCGATGGCCGCGGCGTACACGAGGGGCTTCACCGCCGATCCCGTCTGCCGTTTGGCCTGGATGGCGCGGTTGAACATGGAGGAGGTGAACTCGTAGCCTCCCACCAGGGCCAATACCTCGCCCGTGTGCGGGTCCAAGGCCACGAGCGCGCCCTGGCACAGGGGTTCCTGGTCGAGCTCCACTTCCAGGGGGTTCACCTTAGTGACGTGGAGGAGGATGCGGTCGCCCCGCTGGAAGGTTCGAGTGGGGTAGGTAATGTTGGCCCACGCCCACTGCCTGGGGGTGAGGGTCACGGTGGTGCCGCCCACGGACGCCGTCAGCTCCGTAGGCGAGACCTCTTTCACCGTGGCCCATCTCCGGTCGTCTGGAGAGAGGTCGTCCTTGGTGTATTCGGGCGGTGCGTCCTTGCCTCGCCGGGGGCCTTTGTAACCGTGCCGGTGGCTGTATTCGTGAAGGCCGTCCCGCACGGCGGCCTGCGCCAGGGCCTGGAGCTTGGGGTCTATGGTCGTGTAGATCTGGAGGCCCGTTTGGTAGAGGGCCTCCTCGCCGTACTTGGCTTCGCAGTACATGCGGACGCGCTCGGCCACGTAGGGAGCGAGGCTGTCCTCCTCCATGGGCGTCTGATTTAGCTTGATGGGCTCCGCGGCATAGGCTCGGTATTGGGCTTCCGACAGGGTTCCCGTCTTCCACATTCGCTGCAGGACGAGGTTTCTGCGGGCAAGGGCCGCTTCGGGCCGGTTGATGGGCGAGTAGGCGCTGGGCCGCTGGATGATTCCGGCCAGCAGGGCCGCCTCCGGGATGGTGAGGTCCTTGGCGGGTTTGCCGAAGTAGAAGCGGGAGCTCGCCTCCACGCCGTAATACCCGTGGCCGAAGCAGACCTTGTTGGCGTACATCTCCAGGATGGCCTGCTTGCTGTAGTGCCGCTCGATGTTCACCGCGAGGATCATCTCCTTGACCTTGCGGGTGACGGTCTTCTCGGGGGTGAGGAAATACTGGCGCGCGAGCTGCTGGGTGAGGGTGCTCCCCCCCTGGCCCGGCCTTCCGTGGAGGATGTCCTGGATGAGAGCGCGCAGGAGCCCCTTGGGCGAGACACCGTGGTGGTGATAGAAGTTGGCGTCCTCGACGGCTACCAGCGCCTGAAAGAAATAGGGGGAGATGTCGGAGTACTGGACCAGGGTGCGCTTTTCCTGGCCGTACTCTTGAAGAACCTGGCCGTCCCGGGCGTAGATGCGGGTCATGATGTTGGGCGTGGTGAACTGGAGGCTGTCCACCTCGGGGATGTCCCGGGTGATGAACAGGCCAACGGAGACGCCCGCCACGACGCCCGCGGCGAGGAACCAGAGGGCCAGTCTCATCATTTTACCGGGGAATCTTAGAGGCATAAGAGCTTGTAGAACTTCCGGAAGTGCTCGTTCTCGCAAAGGGCCTGGTTGATGGCGAAATAGTCCTGGACCTGGTTGGTGGTAGACCGGATCCGCTGGCATGTTACTTTCAGAAGGTTCTTGTACATCTTGGTGCCGAGGGCGGGGGAGGCCTCCAAAAGCTCGTTGAAGTCCTCCTTCAGGATCGTGAGGACCACCACGTCCGTTTCCGCCTCCACGGTGGCGCTGGCCGGCCCGCCGTCGATGAAGCTGATCTCTCCGAAAGCCTGCGGCGGGCCCAGGGTGTTGATGAGGAGCTGGCTGGTGCCCATGCTTCTGACGATGCGCACCCGGCCTTCCACCAGAAGGAAGAGCTTGAGGCCTCCGTATCCTTCTTCGAGGATGCGCGTGCCCGCTGGGTACTGCTCCCGGCTGAACCTTCCCGTGACGGCGAAGAACTCATCCGCCTCCAGGCCATCCAGGAGGGGGAGCTGAGCGAGGGGTTCCGATGCCAAGGCCATGGGCCCTCCAGCAAGCCGCATGGTAATATGAAAGCCGGAGGGAGTCAATTTGAACCCGCTCTCCGAATCCTACGCCATCCTCATGGCGGGCCAGCTCTCTGAACGGGAGGGCATGGGCCTGTCCCTGAGGGACAGCCCCGTGTTCCGGCGCGCCGCCGAGGAGTTCGGCGCCCTAACCGGCGGACGCTTCGAACGCTGGATGACGGAAGCCCCGCAAGGGGAAATCTCAGAGGCCTTCACGGCGCCCGCCGTCATGGTCCTCTACGACTGCCTCTGCGGCAAGGCGGCGGAAGACCGTTGGGGCCCCCCGGCGGTGGCCGCTGGGTACTCCCTGGGCTTTTATGCCGCGGCTATCTTGGCCGGGTGCGTCTCACCGG
>JAKAKG010000068.1 GCA_021813555.1 Acidobacteriota bacterium | reverse complement strand
ACTCCCAGGGCGTCGGTGGGAAGGCTTACTCCTTGGGCCAGGCGCGAGGCTATGGTGTAGATGCCGACTTCCGCAAGGCCGCGGAAGGCTCCCATCACGAGGATGTCCGACTGGAGCACGAAATACCCCAGGAGGTTCATGAACATGACGGGCGTCGAGAAGGCCCTGAGCTCGCGCCAGTGCGACGTGAGGGGCCCTTCCGCCTTGGGAAGGGAGCGGAGCTGACGCCGGAACCAGAAGGCCGACATGAGAAAGACCGCCAGGGCGGCCACCCAGAAGCACACCAGCACGAAGGGAAGGCTCCGGAAGAAGTATCCCCCGGCCAGGAGCATGGCGCTGAACAAGAGCGGGTGGGCGATGCGCTCGATGAAGACCTTGGCGCGGATCTGCCTCAGCCCCTGGAGTCCGCCGGCGCACACGGCGTAAAGGACCAGGAAAGGGAGGGCCAGCGCCAGGATCTCGAGGGCGGAGGGCAGGTTCTCCTTCTGGAACGCCAGTTGGGCCGGCGAGAGCTGCTTTGCCTTCATGAGGAGGAACAGGGCGGAGATCCAGCGCGACGTGGCGATGACGAGACACGCTCCCGCCAAGCTGGCCACGACGGCCGCGGTGAAGGCCGCCTTGACCATCCACCGCACCTTGGGCCACTGTTTCGCGCTCGAACCCGAGGCGAGAAAGTGCACCATGGACGTGGGCAGACCCAGCCCCGCCGGGATGGCCACCACCGTGACGATGGTGTTGGCCAGGGCGAAGAGGCCATAGTGGGCCGGGCCGAGCATCCGCGTGAGGATGATGTTGTTGACGTAGCGGATGGCCGCGCCCATCAGGTTGAACATGCCCGCCCAGCTGCCTTCGCGCGCCACCGTGCGGTGGTGCGCCGCGTGGTCGGGGGGCTCGGGGTTTGGCACGGACATCTGCTCCCCGCTCCCCGTTCCCTGCTCCCGCTGGTCCATCACATATACCCTAGCGATTTGAGGCGGGCGGCGATTTCATCATCGGCACCGGTGGCGGTGCCCCAGGCGGCCTGGGCATCGCTTCCCGAGGCGAGGATGGCGTCGAGCTGGGCCTTGAGGCGTCCCGCCACGGCCTCGTCCTTCACGGGCTCCGAGACGCGGGTGAAGAGGCTCCCCTCCTCCATGCGCAGGCCCCACTTGTTGGGCGAGCCCGGAACCTGCTCCACGTACACGTGGTCCCGGTCCCTGACGGAGCGCAGGAAGTTGTCCACGTGCTCGGAGAACACCACCTCATGTCCATCCGCGCGGCCCGCCGCCACGGGGGACAGGTCGTGCCCCACGTACAAGGGCTCCTGGAATCCCGCCAAGGCAACGATGGTCGGAGCCATGTCCACGTGCTGTACGAGGGCTTCCACGCGCTCCCCCGCGAACCGGCCTTGGGGGAACTTGACGCGCAGGGGCACGCGCACCGTCGTGTCGAAGAGCTTCTTGTGGGCGCAGTAGACGTCGTGGTCACCCATGAGGCACTCGCCGTGGTCCGCCGTGACGAAGACGAGGGCCTCGTCCCACCAGCCCGCCCGCTTGATGCCGCTGAAGAATTCCCCGAGGCATTGGTCCTGGTAGGCCACGGCCGCGCGGTATCTCTGGGGGAAGTGCTCCAGGGGAACCTTCCAGCCGTACTCGGGGAAATCGGGGGAGAACCATCCCCGCTCCTTCATCTGCTCGCGCACCGTGCGGGCCTCGCGCCGCTTGGCCGTCACGTGCTGCTTGAGGTACATGGCGGGCGCCTCGTAGGCCATGTGCGCATCGAAGAGGTGAAGCCAGAGAAAGGCGTCCTGCCTTCGTTTGGCCGATTTGAGCCATTTGAGTCCCCGGTCGAGGGTCACGCTGGCGGGGCTCCGCCGGCCGAAATAGCGCCGGGCCAGGCGAGCCGCGATGGAGCGGTCCTCCGCGGGGGGGAAGCGCGGATCGTGGCGCCCCACCTGATTTCCCAGCAGGAGCGCCAGGAAGTCCACGCTCGTGAAGGCGCGGCAGTCCCAGCCGCGCTCCGCGAGGCGTCTGGGCAGGGCGTGGGCGGGAAGGGCCTTCTGGGAGAAGTTGGAATAGACCCCGTGCTGGAAGAGATAGTTGGAGCCCAGCATGCTCAGGTGCGAGCTGAGGGTATTTTGGCTTTGGGCGAAGGCCTGGGTGAAGGTGGTCCATTCCGGCGCCAGGGCGTCCAGGCGCGGCGTCAGGCCCGATCCCTCCTCCAAGACATCCGCCCTTACGCAGTCCAGCGTGATCAGAATGGCAAGCATGGTCCCTCGTAATTTAGGAGATGAGGAGATTAGGAGATTAGGGAAAGAAGAACACAGGCCGTATCGGCGTGGGATTCCTCATCTCGGCATCCCCTCATCACGGCTCTTTGGTCCCCTCATCCGGCAGGGGCCTGAGGTTGGGATACTTGGCCTCGTACTCGGCGGCGCGGTCCTTGGGATAGATGACGCGAAGGGTTCGCGTGCGGTGGTACTCCTTGCCCACGGCATCGAAGGCCTGGGCCTCGTTGCCGCAGGTGCAGGACGTGTGGGGACAGGGGCCGGGTGTTGCATCCAGGGTGAGGTCGTCCGTCAGGATGTTGCCGAGGGATCGCTTCAGGATGCGCGCCTGCTGCATCTTGGCGGGCCAGTCCTTATTCACGCGCCAGGCCAGCTTCTGCGCCAGGGTCCAGGGCAGGTTCCGCTCCATGCCGCAGCGCAGGATTTTCCCGTCGCTCCCGATGTAGATGTACCGGTGTCCCGCTTGGCAGGGTTTGCCCTTGGGGTTCTCCCGCTCCACGAGCATGCGGTAGTAGTGGTCCGCCCAAAGAAACTTCGGCAGCTCCTGGCGCTGCTGCGGCGTGTAGGCCTCGGGGTACGGCACGTGTTCGAAGGCGCCGTTGTATTCGTTGGAGATGAAGGGGACGCCCATGGCGTCGAGGCGTTCCTTGTAGCGCCGCATCTGTTCGAAGCAGTCGGGCTTGGCCACGTAACCCACGAAGAGAAGGACGCCCCGCTTCTGGATCATCTCGATGCGCCTGAAAAACCCCTCCACCTGCTCGGGCGTGATCTGAGTGTCGTGGAGGGTGCACCCCATGCCGAGCTTGGAGCAGTCGGCCCGGTCCAGGAAGGCGGATACCTTCTCGTCGGAGGCCATCATGTTGGTGGAGAACGAGACGCCCTCTACCTTGGGATGGTGGGAGAGCCTGACGACCCCTTCTTGGATTTCGGGGGAGAGGAAGATCTCGCCCTCCACGCCCAGGCGTATGACGAGCCGGTAGGGCTGCGCCAGAAGGCGGTCGATGATTCTGGTGAAGAGGTCCGCGCGGAACTCCACGGGCCGCTTGGTCCACTCGGCGATGCAGTAAGGGCACTTGAGGCTGCACTTGGTGAACTTGAGCTGCCAGCGAACGCTTAAGATGGGAAGGGGTTCACTCACGGGGGGAGACCTCCGGGAAACGCGAGACGCTAGACGCGAGACGCAAGACGCAGAAAGAAAAACCAGTGCTTCGCTTCATCGCGTCTCGCCTGACTGCTTCATGACCTAGCCACCCAGTTGCTCCATCAGCAGCCCGGGTACGTCTTCGATGTGGGGCCGCTTGTCGGGCAGAGGCCGCGTGGAAAGAAGAAACGCGTCGTGGCGGTTGTGCATGCCCGTGAAGTGGGTCCCCCCGAAGACCTCCGCTTTCTTGATGTTCCCCTTCAGGTCGTAGCCGTCCTTCGTGAGCAGGACCAGGTCGGGAGCCCTATCGAACTCCGGCCCGCTGTAAATCTGCTCGGGGAAGAAGACCTCTTTGATCACGCGCACGCCGTCCTTTTCCAGGGAGAGGAAAAGGCTTCTCAGCTCCTCCCGAAGCGCCGGGACGTCCTTCTCTTCCACCAGGCCTTTGGGGTAGCGGCCCTTCCTGTGAACATAGATCCGGGAAGGATCGAGGGCGAAGGCGCGGCTCGATGAGGCCATGTCCGCGAAGGACTCGGGCGGGTCCTTTTCCCAGGCCAAGATGCCCTCGTTCACGAGGTACCGGTTCACGTAGACCTCGCTCTGGATGCCGCAGAAGCCGTGGTCGCTCATGAGGATGCAGAGGTCCTGGTCTGTCAGGCGCGCCAGGAGGCGGCCCACCACCGCGTCAGCTTTGGCGTAAAAGTCCATGGCCCTGCCGTGGTTGGGGTCCGTTTCGTCGGCCACGGCGTGCCACTGGAAGTGCTGGAGGCGGTCGGTCCCCGTGATGATGGCCACGAATAGGTCCCAGTCCTCCCCGGTCCAGAAGTAATCGAAGGCCTTCTCGCGCGCCGCCAGCGTTTCGGAAAGGTCCTTGTAGAGGGCGTCCGCGTCGGCGCCCTTGCTGGTGTCCACGTCGATGCGGTACCCCATGGATTCCAGCGCGGGAAGGATGGAGGGAGGATGCACGGCCTTCTTCAGATCGATGGCCACGAAGCCCGAGATGAGGACCCCGTCATGGGGCCGAGCGGGATACGTTCCGGGGAGGTTGATGACCACGGAGCGCTTGCCCTGTTTGCCCAGCCTGTCCCAGATGGTCTCGGCCTTGAGGTGGGGGTAGCTGGGGAAGTACATCTGGTAGGTGCCGGGCTTCAGATCCATGAATCCGTAAATGCCGTGCCTCGCGGGATTCACCCCCGTCATGAACGAGGACCAGGAGACGGAGGAGATCTCGGGCAGGGTCGCGTCCATCTGCTTGAAGTATGAGGGGCCCGCCGCGGCCAGGCGCCCGAGGTTCGGCGTCACACCCTTGGCGATGAGCGTCTGAAGCAGCGTGTAGGGCACCCCGTCCAGACCGATGAGGACCGCGCGGGGTTTCTTCTTTGAGAGCAATTTTCCGAAAAAGGCCATCGGGGGGCTCCAGAACGGGTCGTGACTAGGGGACTAGGGGACTAGGGAACTAGGAAAACCAAGCGAACGCTAGACGAGATCCCCCGCCTGAGAGATACCGCCTTCTATGTTACCTCGCGATGAGTCCGTCTAACATGGCCGATATTCGATTACATGTTGTCAGTAGCTTCAAATGGTCTTTCTTGTTGATATATTCCAGCCGCAATGCGATATGTAACTGAGTTTCTACTTCACTCAGCGATCCTCGGCCAATGTATAAGTATTGTTGCTGTTCCTTCTTCCCTTTTCGAGCACAGCCCTCGGCGATATTTGAAGGGATGCTCACGGCTGCTCGTCTCACTTGGGCGGATAGGCCGTAAAGTTCCTCCTTAGGGAACGACGTCGTGATCCTATAAATATCGGCCACCAGATCTAGCGAGATTTTCCAGACATCGAGTCGCTCGTGCGGCCGCATGCGCTTCCCCCTAGTCCCCTAGTCCCCTAGTCACCTAGTCACCTAAATCCCCTAGCCATCAACTCGTCCCAACACGCCTGGGGCACGTTCAAATTCCCTTCGCCGGT
This sequence comes from Acidobacteriota bacterium, assembly GCA_021813555.1. Taxonomy (GTDB): domain Bacteria; phylum Acidobacteriota; class UBA4820; order UBA4820; family DSQY01; genus JAKAJA01. The sequence continues at coordinate 941 of JAKAKG010000068.1, read as the reverse complement.
GCCGAGTTTGATGCGGGGACGGTTGGACCCGTGGAAGTCGGAGCCGCCGGTGGGAACGAGCCCATGCCTGCGGGCGAGGGCGAGGAAGCGGGCCGTGTCCGCCTCGGTGTGATTGCGGTAGTAGCATTCCAGGCCCTGAAGTCCCTCGCCGGCAAGGCCCGCGACGATGGAATCCAGGCGGGCATCGTCTTCAGCCTTGAGCTGGAGGGGATGGGCGAGCACCGCGACCCCTCCCGCGGAACGGATGGCACGGATGCTCTCCTCGGGGCTCAGGCGGACTTTCTGCTCGTAAGCGGGCTGTCCCTTGGCCAGGTAACGGTCGAAGGCCTCCTGCGTGCTCCGAACGTAGCCTTTGCGCACCATGGCCGCCGCGAAATGGGGCCGGCCCACCACCGTGCCTCCCGCCTCGGCCCTTACGTCCTCCATGGTCACCGCCACGCCCAGGCGATTGAGGTTGGCCACGATCTTGGGGTTGCGGTCGCGCCTCGCGCGCTGCACGTACTCCAGGCTCTCGTGCAGATCACCGTCCGCGGCGCTGATGCCGTACCCCAGGATGTGCATGGTGCCGGGCTGGAATTCGGCGGAGATCTCCAGGCCGCCGAGGAAGGCCATGCCCAGGTGTTCCGCCTCTTCGCTCGCCTGCGCAAGACCTGACACCGTGTCGTGGTCCGTGAGGGCCAGGTGGGTGACGCCGGCCTCCCGAGCCGCGCGCACCAGCTCATGGGGACTGAGCGTCCCGTCCGAGCACGTGGAGTGGGTGTGGAGGTCGATCATCGTTGAGCCTCGAAGGAGCCCGTGGGAGTCGTAATTAGGTGAGTAGGTAAGTAGGTGAGTAGGGAGAGGCCCGATAAGAACCGACCAGGGTTGGGGGTTCCTCCTCCCCTACTCTCCTACTGTCCTACTCACGAGCCCACGAAGGCCTACCCCAGATACCCAAGATC
>JAKAKG010000100.1 GCA_021813555.1 Acidobacteriota bacterium | reverse complement strand
CGAAGGAGATGCTCGGCGGGGCACCCCAGCTCAAGCTCGTCATCCGGGGGGGCGTGGGCCTGGACAACGTGGACAAGGAAGCGTGCAAGGCCAGAGGCATCGAGGTCATGAACACGCCCAAGGCCTCCTCGGTGGCCGTCGCGGAACTGGCCATGGCCCTCATGCTCGCCGTGCCCAACCGCCTCATCGAGGCGCACAACGGCATGAAAGAGGGCAAGTTCCTCAAGAAGGAGCTCAAGCGCACCGAGCTCTACCAGAAGACCTTGGGCCTGCTGGGCATCGGCCTCATCGGCACGGAAGTGGCCAAACGGGCCAAAGCCTTCGGCATGAAAGTCATCGCCTACGACCCCTTCGTCCTCAACCACGACGTGGCGCAGATCAAGCACTCCATGGACGAGGTTCTGAAGGAAGCGGACTACCTCAGCGTCCACACGCCCCTCACGGACCAGACCAAAGGGATGCTCAACAGGGACGCCTTCGCCAAGATGAAGAAGGGCGTCGTCATCGTGAACACGGGCCGGGGCAAGGTGGTGGCGGAACAGGACCTCGCCGACGCCCTGCGCTCGGGCCAGGTGGGGGCCTACGCCACGGACGTCTGGTCCAGCGACCCGCCTCCCCCCGACAGCCCGCTGCTGGTGGCCCCGAATGTGCTCATGACGCCCCACATCGGCGCGTCGTCCAAGGAGAACCTCCTGCGCATCGGGGACATCGTCGTCGAGATCCTCGAGAAGAGGGGATAAGAGGACATTGAACCGCGAAGCCGCCGAGGACGCCAAGACCCCTTCATGGGGAAACCAATTTCCGCGCTTCGCGTCTGAGCGGTGAACGCTTTTAACCTAGGAGAAAACCATGGCAAAACGGGTGATCAACTTCTACGCGGGTCCTGCGGGACTGCCGCTGCCGGCCCTGGAGCGCGCGCAGGCGGAGCTGGTGGACTTCGAAAACACGGGCATGTCGGTGATGGAGATCAGCCACCGCGCCAAGGAGTACGAGGCGGTCCACAACGAGGCCATCGCGCTGACGAAGGAACTCCTGAACATTCCCGACAACTACAAAGTCCTGTTCCTTCAGGGCGGCGGGCACCTGCAGTTCGGCATGCTCCCCATGAACCTCTTGTACAAGGGCCGCAAGGCGGACTACATCTGCACCGGCTCGTGGGCCGAGAAGGCCTATAAGGAGGCCAAGATCGTGGCTGGCGACGACGTGCGGTGCATCGCCTCCACGAAGGAGGAGAAATACGCGCGCCTGCCGCGTCCCGAGGAGATCAAGGTCAACCCTGACAGCGTCTACGTGCACTTCACCACCAACAACACCGTGGAGGGCACGCAGTTCAAGGCGTTCCCCAAGGCCGGTTCCGTGCCCCTCGCCTGCGACATGTCATCAGATTTCATGTGGAAGCCCTTCGACATCAAGCCCTTCGGCATGATCTACGCGGGCGCCCAGAAAAACCTCGGTCCCTCGGGCGTCACCGTGGTCATCATCCGCGACGACCTGCTCGGGCAGTGCCTGGACAAGGAGCTGGTGAGCTACCTGCGCTACCGCATCCACGCCGAGAAAAACAGCCTCTACAACACGCCTCCCACCTTCGGCATTTACATCCTCCGCAACGTGCTGGCCTACAACAAATCCATCGGCGGCGTGGAGGCCATCTACAAAAACAACCTGAAGAAGGGCGAGCTGCTCTACGGCTGCATCGACAAGCACGCGGGCTTCTACAAAGGGTTTGTGAAGGTCAAGGAGGACCGCTCCCTGATGAACGCGGACTTCTTCCTGCCCACGGAGGAGCTGACCGCCGCCTTTGTGTCCGAGGCCAAGAAGGCCGGCATGGTGGGCGTGAAGGGGTACCGCGACATCGGCGGGATCCGCATTTCCATGTACAACGCCGTTACCGTGCCGCAGGTCGAGACACTCGTGAGCTTCATGGAGGAGTTCGTCAAGAAGAACGGGTAGAGAAAAACGCGAGACGCAAGACGCGAGACGCGAGACGCGAGACGCTAGACGCTAGACGCGAGACGCTAGACGCAAAAAGAAGAGGCGGGCCTGCGGGCCCGCCCTTTTCATGGGCTGAAATCCCGCGTAAGGAGTCAGGTCGTCTCGCCGCCGTCGTCCCCGATCTCGTCGTAGTCCTTATCGGAGAAAACGGCCGGTGAGCTGGGGCCGAAGTGGACCACGGCGCTGAACGCGTCCAAGCCTGAGGCGTCGGCGGCTGCGGCCACGTCCTCCATGACCATGTCGATGGCGTCGTCCTCGGTCACATCATCTTCGTAGGCGCCGCACCACGTGCCGGCAAACGGCTCCACGCGATCCCACTCGAGCTTGTCCATCTCGCTGCGAAAGGCCTCCCAAAGCGCCTTCGGTACGCCTCCGTCGGGCTCCACCGTCAACATCGCCACCCATCCCATGGCCTCCTCCTTCCGCGCACCGCGCCAAAGTGGAGGAAGTCTACCACGCCGCGGCCGCGCCGTGGGGTGGGGCGCATGACGCCGAGGCAGGAAAGGCGTACCTCGGCGATTGACCGGCCAGACCCGCGGCGTCTACAATACGCGCTTGGTTCAAGGGGGACCTCATGGATGACCTCATCTACCTGGACAACGGCGCGACCTCGTTCCCGAAGCCCGAGGACGTCTATCGGGCCATGGATCACTTCTACCGCAACTACGGGGTGAACCCCGGCCGCTCCGGCTACGATCTGTGCATGGAATCGGGCGATATGGTGGACAAGACGCGCAAGCTCCTTTGCCGCTTCTTCAACGGGGGAGACCCGAACCGCCTCATCTTCTCCTACAACTCCACCGATGCGCTGAATCTGGCCATCTTCGGCATGCTCAAGCCGGGCGACCATGCCATCACCACCACCCTCGAACACAACTCCGTCCTGAGGCCCCTGTACCACCTGGAACAGCAGGGCGTGGAGGTGGACCACGTCCCCTTCGACATCCGCGGCTTCGTGGATCCGGAGGACATCGAGCGTCGGTTCAAAAAGAACACGCGCCTGGTGGTGGTGAACCACGGGTCCAACGTCATCGGCACGGTGCAGCCGGTGGCGGAGATCGGGGCGAGGTGCCGCCGGCACGGCATCCGTTTCCTCGTGGATGCCTCCCAGACCGCGGGCAAGGTTCCCGTGGACATGCAGGCCCAGCATATCGACGTGGTGGCCTTCACGGGCCACAAGTCCCTGCTGGGGCCCACGGGAATCGGGGGCCTGTGCGTCGGTGACGACGTGGACATTCGCCATACGAGGGCCGGCGGGACGGGGGTGCGGTCGGCCCAGCACCTGCACCTTGACGAGTACCCTTACCGGTTGGAGTACGGAACCGTGAATATCGTGGGGGTGGCGGGCCTAAACGCGGGAGTCCAATGGATCCTGGAGCGAGGCCTCGATGCGGTTCACGCGCACGAGATGGCCCTCATCACCCGGCTCCGCGACGGCCTTCGAAACGTGGAGGGGGTAACCCTCTACTGCCAGGAAGACCTCACGAATCACATCAGCGTCTTCCTCTTCAACGTGGACGGGCTGGAGGCCGCGGACGCGGGCGTGATGTTGGACGTGAACCACGGCATCGCCTGCCGCACGGGCCTCCACTGCGCGCCCCTGGTGCACGAGCAGTTGGGGATCGACAAGATCCACGGGGCCGTCCGGTTCGGCGTAGGGCCCTTCAACACCGAGGCCCACATCGACCACGCCGTGGAGGCGGTCAAGGCCATCGCCATGGGCCAGGTGGAGCGAAGGCGGGCAAGAGCGCGTTCTTCCTCGGCGAATCAGGGCTGATCGTCTCCGCCGTCGTCTTCCGCCTCTTCGTAGTCCTGGTCGGAAAAGAGCGACGGCGAGCCGGGACCGAAGTGGAGGCACGCGTTGAAGTGATCGATGCCCGCCACCTCGGCGGCGTCCGCCACGTCGTCCATGGCCATCTCCGCCGCGTCGTCCTCCGTGAGGCTCTCCTCGCAAGAGGCGCACCACGTTGCCTTCATGGGCTCCACCAGTTCCCAGTCGTATTTGGCCAGCTCGCCCGAGAATAAGGTCCGCTGGGTTTCGGTCACCTCGCCGCCGAACTCCACGGTCAACATCGCGATCAGGCTCATGGTTTCTCCTTGTTCTGGTGGGGCTATGGGACGGGGAGGGCCGGCGGCCGGGGGTGGCCCTGCCTCACCCTTTTCCGTCCCCTTCGGCTTTGAGTTTCAGATAGAGTTCCCGGCCTACCCACGCGTCGGTGGCGGCGTAGATCACCTGCGCCTGGGAGAGCGGAAGCCGTTCCCAGTTGGAAGTCTTGGGGCCCTTGGAGATGCGAAATCCCAGGAGGTTTCCGGCCAAGGTTCGCAGGCCCGCAGCCTTGTATCCCAGGGGCGCGGAGAGGGTGACGAGATCGGCGAAGCCCGCGGGCTCGAAGGGGGAGAGGAGCTGAAGCTGCTTCACGTCGTACTCCAGGCTCACTCCCACCTTGAGGTGGTGCGGGTCCGAAAGAAGGTCCCAGAGGACGTTGGGGTAAGTGATACGCTGGAGGTGGAAGAGCCAGACTGCCTCAGCCGAGGCGAGCTGAAGGAGCGCGGGAAGGTAGGAAACCCCGCGCTGGAACGCTGGGCGGGTCTCCGTGTCGAAGCCCAGGACGCGCTCCGTCCGCAGGCGGTGGATGGCGCCCTCCAGGCCGCGGTCCGAATCCACCACGTGGACCGGACCGCCGTAGGCCCTCAGAGGCAGGTCGTTGATGGCCTCCTTGGGCAGTTCATGGATGAGGGCCGCCTCAGCGGCATGCATGGTCAAAAAGGCTCCTTAACGGAAGCGCCCCGGAAGCATCACCTGCTCCTTCCGGGCACTTGGTCCGGGCCATCATAGCCGCACGGTCCCTGCTCCGGCAAGGGGGGAATTTGCAGGGCACCATTGCGTGCGGACCGGATGGGGGCCTATGTTGTCACCGTGGAAGGCCTGCAGCAGGCCTGTTTCGCGGTGGCCCTGGACGGATACAGTATGGGTGAAGGAGAGCCTCATGAGAGCTGCCCTGGCGTGTGTCCTTGCTTTGGCTCTCGGCTTGGCGGCCGCGGCGCAAAGAGGGGGAGCCTATGGCGCCTTGGCCAACGCCCCCTATTCGAAGGCCTCTGACTTCGTGGACATGCTGGCGGCGGGCACATTCTACCAGGCGTCGCAACACGCCGCAGAATGCGCTCGAAAAACCTTGTCTCGAGGCGCCCTCGAAGCGAACTGGCTAGACCTCTTGGAGCGCTATGGCCGGTTTCAGGGCAGGGAAGTGACGGGAGCCGACTTGGACGGTGATCAGTGGCGCGTCCACGTGCTGTGCACCTTCGACAAGGGCCGGGTGGACGTCGTGGTGAGCTTCAGCACCTACCAAGACGAGGGCCTGGTCACGGCGGTCTCCTTCGTGCACGTGAAGGACGGCGAATTGCGCTGAAACGGATTCGGCCTGGGGAGGGGGCATGAGCTGGCTGGATAATCCGCAATTCAAGGTTGCGGTGTGGTGGGCGGGAGGCGGCATTCTGTCCCTCGTCGGTGTGGTGGTGCCCTTCCTGGCCATGGACGGAATGAACGGGGGCTTCGCGGTCTCCTGCCTGAGCGGATTTTTTATGATCCTTTTCGGCGTGGGCGCCATGGTCTACGTCTACAGGGCCGCCGTGCTGAACCGGATCCTCTCCGGCGAGGACCTGGTGGCTCATTGGACCTACGGGCCGGAGGAGTGGGCCACCTACGCCAAGGCCGAATACGAGCGGCAGAAGAGCTCCAAAACCATCCTGTTTTGTGTCATCTCCGGCTTCGCCTTGTTCTTCGGTCTCATGTTCCTCGTGTTTGCCCCCAACGGTGGGTTCGCCGTGTTCCTTACCATGATGGGGCTCATCGTGGTCATAGGATTCACGGCGTTCCTCAGCGTAACGCTGACGGGGCGAAACTTGGCGGCGGGGGTTGGGGAAGCCTACATCGCCCGCGCGGGCGTTTATCTGAATCGCACCCTGCATACCTGGACCATGATGGGCGCCACCCTGGACGGCGTCACCCTCCTCCGCGGCGAATCCCTCCTCATGGTTTTCGCCTACTCCTTTCCTTCAAAGAGCGGGCGGCAGCGCGAAGACGTGCGCGTCCCCGTCCCCGCCGGCAGGGAGGAGGAGGCTCAGCGTCTGGTGGCGTATTTCAACGAAGGGCGGCCGTTGGAGACGCGGGGAGATGAAAAGTAAAAAGTAAAAAGCAAAAAGTGAAAAGTGGAAAGCGGAAAACGAAAAGCCAGGCGTTGGCGGCCGGGGCTACCAGAGCCATCCCTTAGTCAAGAGGGCTTCCGCGCCCGCGTCGTCCACCGCCTTGGAGAAGTAGAACCCCTGGCCGTATGGACAGTTCATGGCCTTGAGCGCGTTCACGTGATCCAGCGTCT
>JAKAKG010000125.1 GCA_021813555.1 Acidobacteriota bacterium | reverse complement strand
CAAGCCCATCTCCGCCCTCCTCCGGGAGTTTCAAGCCCAGAAGCTCCAGCTTGCCATCGTCGTGGATGAGTACGGCGGAGTGGACGGCCTGGTGACGACGGAGGACCTGGTGGAGGAGATCGTGGGTGAAATCCAGGAGGCCGACGAACCCGGTGACGGGCCCATCACGCAGGTGGCTCCCGGCGTCGTGGAGGCACTGGGGCGCGCGCCCTTGTGGGATCTGGCAGAGCGTTTGGAGGTGGACCTGCCTGAAGGCAACTACGACTCCGTCGCCGGGTGGATCACCACCTCCCTGGGCGCCATTCCCCACCAGGGCCAGCACCTGGCCATCGACGGAGTGGAGGTGGAGGTGCTGGCCGCGGACAAGCGGCGGATTCACAGGGTGAGGGCCTCCGTGGCTCCCAAGGCCCAGGAAACAGGAAACGGCTCGCCCCCCTCCGATTGACAGAGCCGGGAGGCGCTGTCCTGTGAAAAGGAATACGGTGAGATCGCCATGGCCCACGTGATCATCGAAGTGTCCTTCGTTCCTCTCGGCGCCGGGGTTTCCCTCTCGCCCTTCGTGGCCGAGGCGCTCAAACTCATCAGGGAGAGCGGCCTCCCCTTCGAGTTCCACTCCATGGGCACCAACGTCGAAGGGGAATGGGAGGAGGTCATGGCACTGGTCCGCCGCTGCCAGGACCGCCTCTTCGAGATGGGCGCCCCCCGGGTGTCCACCTCCCTCAAGATCAGCGAGCGCCGTGACAAGCCCTACCACATGGCCCAGAAAGTGGCTTCCGTGGAGAAGCTTCTGGAATCCTGACCGCCAGCTCCTTGTGAGGACAGGGCCCCCGGTGCGCCCTTGCTCCGGGCGCGGCTCGTGCCTTATGGTAGAGGTATGGGATCTCTCCCCGAGCGCATCGGCAAGTTTGAAGTGCTCTCCCTCATCGGCCGCGGGGCTATGGGCGTCGTGTACAAGGCGCGGGATCCGTACATCGGACGGCTCGTGGCCCTCAAGCGCGTCTCCCTCGGCGACCTGCTGCCCGATGAGCAGCGGGCCGAGTTCAAGGCGCGCTTCTTCGTGGAGGCCCAGGCCGCGGGCGGCCTGAAGCATCCCAACATCGTGGTCATCCACGAGGTGGGCGAGGCCGACGGCGTTCCGTACATGGCCATGGAATTCGTGGAGGGCGGCTCCCTGGCCACTCTCATGAGGGAGCGCGGCGCGCTTCCCCTTGAGGAAGCCGCGGCCATCGTCCGCCAGGTGGCCCTGGGGCTGGCCTACGCCCACGAGCGGGGCATCGTCCACAGGGACATCAAGCCCGACAACATCCTCCTGGACAAGAACCACCGGGCCGTCATCACGGACTTCGGCGCCGCGCACCTGAACACCAGCGAGCTCACCCGAACGGGAGAGGTGCTGGGGACGCCGCACTACATGAGCCCCGAGCAGATCCTGGGAGAACCCCTGGACGGCCGGTCCGACCTTTTCTCCCTGGGGGTCGTGTTCTACCTGCTTCTTACGGGCCACCGGCCCTTCAGGGGCGACACCGTCTCCTCCGTCTGCTACCACATCGTTCACAGCCAGCCGGAGCCCGTGCCGGAGGATCTGCGCGTGCCGTTCCCTCTGCTCCCCATCCTCCAGAAGCTGCTGGCCAAGTCCAGGGACGGGAGGTTTCAGACGGGCCTGGACCTGGTGGCGGCGCTGAACGAGGTTCAGCTCCTTCCGCCGCCCGGCCCTCCCGTCTCGGGTTCCCTCACTCAGACGTGGGACGTACCCTCACCCCCGCCGTCGGGGGCGGATGGACCTCCCCCCGTGCAGGAGGTCTCCGAGACGGGGCGGCCTGCTCCCGAAAGTCCCTCTGGCAGGAGCGGTCCCGGCAAGGGGCTCTGGATCGCCTTGGGCCTTGGCGCGGCGGGATTCGCGGCGCTTCTGCTTATGGCTGCCATCGTGGTGGCCGTCCACTTTTTGTCGGGAAAGGATCAGCGGGACCAGCCGTCACCGGCGGCCTCGCCTCAAACAGGCGCCGTTTCACCGGAGCCTTCCGGCACGGCCCCCGAGGTTCCCCTTGGTGAGCCCAAGTGGCCGCCCGTGCCCAAGACTCCCGGCCGGATGCCGCGCGCCCAGGTCCCAGGGCTCCCGTCCCGGACCAGCCCACCCCAGGCCTCACCCCGTGTGGCGGCGGAGGCGGACGCCATCGTTGCCGCGTCGCAGGAGGTGGGCGTGTTGGCGGACCGGCGCCGCTTCGGAAAGGTGTACGGCACCCTCGACGACCTCCATAGGAGGCTCAACGCGCTCAAGGCCTCGGCCGCTCCCGCGGACGCGCCCGCCATCGGGCGCGCGGGCGAGCGGCTTGCTGACGCCGAGAACAAGGCCCAGCAGGCCCTCGCCGAGAGCTCAAAGCCGCTTCTGGACCATGCTTCGTCGGTGCTGGAACAGGCCACGTCCCACGTGAACACGGACGAGGACGCCATCATCGCGGCCTACGCCGCCGTGTATCCCGTCATCCGCTGGAAGGACAGGCTCCCCTCCGCCCTCCAGGCCCAGGTGGACGAATTCGTGCGCCAGTGCAGGGAGAACCTGAACGACGACGAATGGTCGCGCGCTCAGGAATCGGGCCAGCGCACGGTCTTCCCCGGGCAGAACTGAGCGAGCCAGGGGCCGGTCATTCGTGATCCGCGTTCGGTAACTTACCACCGGCCAATAGCCATTATCTTTTGGCCACTTGGCCTTCCTACTTCAGCTTCTTGCCGCCGCCGCTCACGCTCCCTGAGGCGGAGAAACCGCCTCCCATGTGCCCGGGGGGCAGGGACCAGGGTTCAACGCGGGACCCGCTTCCCCTTCCGCCGCGCAGGCCGGTGGGAGTTCCCCGGACGCTTCGTGCTCCGGTGCCGCGGGGGTCAGAGCGCCCCGAACCCCGTACATCCATACGGGTGCGGTCGGCCGGCTCTCGCATGGGACGAATGAAGGCGAGACTCCTGGGCGGCATGGCCACCACGGCCACGAGCCGGGCGCGCTTCGGCCGCGCGGCACCACGGCTCAGCCCCAAGCTCGTCCACGATGTGGCGGCCCGATGGCCGGGAGCGACGGACCAGCCGTAGCAGGGTATCCCGAAGGGATCGGGGATGCCGTACCATCCTCCATACCAGCTATCGTATCCCCAGCCGAGAGGGCTCATGTCCCAAGGCGGAAGGAGGGGCGTCCAGCCCCAGCCCATACCAGCGGCCCAGGCCCATCTGCCGTAGGGCATGGCCCACCAGGGGTCCCAGGGGGCCCACTCCGCTTCGGTCATCGCGGAGGGCATCCACATGTATCCGTAGGACGTGACGTAAGACCAGCTTCCAGTGGGGGCCGCGGACGCGGGAGGAGACAGGATCAGCGGCTCGGCGGCGAGGGGGTTTGCCTTCGGTTCCGCAGCCAGCGGCACGATCGCCGTCACGAGGATCGCGAGGACGAAAACGGTGACGAGCTTGTTCATGGTTCACCTCATCAGTTTCATAATATAGACGTCTTGCCTTCGATCCGCCACCTCACTTGGCGGAGGGCCGCCTTCGGCCGCGCCGGCCCCGTACCCATAACTCAAGAGCAACCTCCATGCCATGACGGCAACGGCGAGAGGCCGTGAGCACACATGTTCTAGCGTATCAACGTCCTATGAACTGCCTATGGAAAAGAATCTTGTCCGATTTTCTGGACAAAGGAGTTTCGAGAGCACCGCAGAGAAAGATTTCGAAATTGGGCGGAAACGAGTCTATGCTAGATCTTTCATTGGGAGGTGGACGATGAAACACGCCGTGGTTTTCGCAGCCGCATTCAGCCTAGCCGTGGCGGCGGCGTCCCAAGCCGCTGACCCGCGGGCCTTCACCTTTTCCATCGTGGCGCGGGACGCGGCCACGGGTGAGATGGGCGTGGCCGTGCAGTCCCACTGGTTCTCCGTGGGCTCCGCCGTGCCCTTCGCCGAAGCCGGCGTGGGCGCCGTGGCCACGCAGTCCTTCGTGGATTCGTCCTACGGCCCCCTGGGCCTCGACCTCATGCGCGCGGGCCGCAGCGCGCCGGAGGCCCTGGCCGGCCTGCTCGCCGCTGATCCAGGCAGGGAAGTCCGCCAGGTGGCCATGGTGGATGCCAAGGGCCGCGTGGCGGCGCACACGGGCGCCAAATGCATTCCCGCCGCGGGCCAGGAGACGGGGGACCAGTTCTCCGTGGAGGCCAACCTCATGGAGAACGACAAGGTCTGGCCCGCCATGGCGAAGGCCTTCAGGGAGGCCAAGGGCGACCTGGCGGAGCGCATGCTCGCGGCCCTCGATGCGGCCCAGTCGGTGGGCGGGGACATCCGGGGCATGCAGTCGGCCGCCATCCTCATCGTGAAAGGCACGAGCACGGGCCGGCCGTGGGCCGATACGGTGTTTAACCTCAGGGTGGAGGACAGCCCCGAACCGCTGAAGGAGCTCCGGCGCCTCGTGCAGCTTCAGCGCGCCTACAACCACGCCTCCGCGGGGGACGACTTCACCGCCGCCGGCAAGCTGGACGAGGCCCTCAAGGAGTACGCCCAGGCCGCGAAGCTCGCCCCGCAAGTTCAGGAGCTGCCTTACTGGGAGGCCGTGGCTCTGGCCAGCAACGGCCATCTGGATGAGGCGCTGCCGATCTTCAAGTCGGTCTTCGCCAAGGAGCCCCGCTGGGCCGAACTGACGCCCCGGCTGCCTGGCGTGGACCTGCTTCCCAAAGATCCTGAGATGCTCAAGAAGATCATGGCCCAGGCCGGGAAGTAGAGCTGGGGAGGCGGGGAACCAGGGAGCCGAGGAGATAGGGAGCCGCCAGCCTCTCACGGATGGCGGTTTCCCTCAACTCTCAACTCTCAACTCTCAGCGCTACGCTCCCTACCGCAGAACCTTGGCTTTCCATGACTCCAGTCCGGTATGGATGATCCTTTCCTTGAACCGCGAGCGCAGCTCCTTGAGGAAACCCAAGTCGCGGGCGGCGATGGCCAGGCCGGCCTTGTCGCCCGTGAGCGCTTCGATCCGCTGGTAGAGGGCCTCGCGGGAGAATTGGGGCGAGCAGAGAAGGCACGTGGCCAGGTCCGGCATCTCCTCTCCGCCCTCGAACCGGTAGGTGGCGTGGTTGCGCTCGGTGAGCGATTCCAGGAACCAGCTCGTGCCGCGCCGAACCAGCAGCCACAGGAGGATGGGATCCTCCCCGGCGGCGGGTGTCTCTTGTCCCGAACCGCCCTCCGCGTCCGTGGCCGCTTCTTCCTCGGCCTCCTGCCCGGCGGCTGGGGGCGGCCCCTCTTTGGGCCGCGCGAATCCGAGGAACGCCTCCCCCGGACCGGCACCGGCGAGGAGCGCCTCGCCCTCCTTCCTCCGCAGGGCCGTCGCGAGCCACCCGGCGCGCAAGGCCACCGTGAAGCCCGGGCACGCGTTCTCCAGCTCCTCCAGGGACACGACCAAGCCCGGAGGCCAGAGGCCGGCGAGAGCGGCCTTCTGCATGGCCGACAGCGCGGGCATCTTCTCCGACAAAACCTGAAGCGATTCCTGAGTGAGAGCCGCGCGGGCAGCGTTCAGGCCGTCGAGGAATGCCTGGGTAGCTCCCGCGAGTTTGGACAGGACCACGGGAGGCAATCCCCGCCTCTGGAGGGCCACGGCGAAGGCGTCTTCGTCGTAGAGCGCCGAAAGGAGGGGAGGTAGGAAGACCGGGGCGAGATCATCTCCGTCTCGCGCCAGCAAGAGGACATCCTCGTACAGGAGCGCTACCGCCGTTTTGGCGCCCGTCTCCGAGGAAGCCCGGCCCACGAAGCGCTTGGGATCGCCCGTTCCCTTCAGGCGGAGGGCGTCGGCGCGGAGGAGGGGCCAGGTGCGCTGGAGGGCTTCCAGGAGCGTGGGGCCGTCCTGGCCGAGTTTGCCCAGCGAGAGCACGGCGCCCGGAACACGCAGGTCCAGCGCGTAGCCGTCCCCGGATATGCCGGACATCTCCTTGACCGCAAAGGGGAGGGGAGAGCCGCCTTCAGGCAGAAGAAGGAGGGTGTCCTCCGTGAAGGACCACTGGGCCTTGCCTGTCGCTCCGTTCCACGTGTAGGTGCAGGTCTTGGGCATGGGGGCCTCCGGGAGGCGCTAGACGCGAGACGCGAGATGCTAGATGCGAGACGCGAGACGCGAGACGCTAGACGCTAGACGCTAAACGTGAGACGCGAAGTGTAGCTTGTTCCTACGCGAACGCTTTGTGCGTCCATGGCGGTTTACCTCCCTCAATCGGGCCTTGCATCTTGCGCTTCGCGTAATCGCGCTTCGCGTCTCGCTTAATCGCGTCTCGCTTAATCGCTTAATCGCGTCCCCTTCACATCTTGTTCCCACACTCGGCGCAGAATTTGGCCCCCTTGGCCAGCTTGGCGCCGCACTTGGGGCACTCGGTCTTGGGGA
>JAKAKG010000080.1 GCA_021813555.1 Acidobacteriota bacterium | reverse complement strand
ATCGAGCTCGGCGTGGGTGTCCTCACGGAGCGGCAGATGGGACTGTGGAAGCGCCTGCGCGCCGCACCTATCTCCAAGGGGACGGTGGTTTTGGGCAGGGCCTTGAGCGGCGCGGCCATCGCCGGACTGACCCTGGCGGTGACGCTGGGCGCGGGCATGGTTCTCTTCGGCGTGCGCGTGAACGGGAGCTGGCCGGGCTTCCTCCTCCTCTGCGCCGCCTCGGCCTGCATGGCGTCCGCCTTCGGTCTCATGATCGCGGCCTTCGGCAAAACCCCGCAGGCCACGCGGGGCATCGCCGTTTTCGTCGTCCTGATCCTCACCATGCTCGGCGGCGGCTGGGTCCCCGCCTTCCTCTTCCCCAGGTGGATGCAGACGTGCACCCTGGCCGTTCCCACCCGCTGGGCCATGGACGGCCTCGACGCCGTCATCTGGCGGGGCGGCGGGTTTCAGTCCGCCCTTCTCCCCGCCGCCGTCCTCTTCGCCTTCACCGCGGTCTTCGGCGTCATCGCGGCTCTATATTTCCCCTGGGACGAGGGCGCATAGGAAAGCCGGGAGACGAGGCCCTCATTCCGAGATCCCCCGCAACCTCCCCCACCCATTGCCTATTGCCTACTGCCTATTGCCTATTGCCCATTGCCTTTTCCCCATTCCCCAATCTCCCCCAGCACGCCCTGGGTCCAGAGGAGGTTCACCTGGGCCACGAGATAGTCCCGCTTGGCGCGGGCGAGGTTGCCGCGGGCCTGATTGAGGTTCTGCTGGGCATCGTCCACGTCGAGCCTGGTTTTGACGCCGTATTCGTAGCCTTTGTCGGCCATGAAGAGGACCTTCTGGGCTTGCTCGACGGTGCCCGAGAGCGCCTTGACGATCTCACCGTTTTCTTTGACGGCGTCCACGGCCGTGCGGGTCTGGAGGGCCACCTGGTCGCGCAGCTTGGCGAGCTGGATCTCCTGGGTGGTCTGGTCGGAGCGGGCCTGCATGACCTGGCCCTTGGTCCGCATGCCGTCGAAGAAGGCGAACTTGAGATAGATGCCGAGGGACCAATACGTCCCCTCCGGGTTCATGCGGGTGGGGACGCCGTTGAACAGGGCGCTGCCCGCGTCGGTCCACTTGTAGCCGTAGTTGGCGGCCAGGTCCAGGCGCGGTTTGTCGCCGGCCTTGGCGATCTTCACGAGCTGCTTGTACACCTCCACGTTCATGGCCTGTCCCGTGAGTTCAGGGCGGCGCTGGAACGCCGTGGCGAGGACGCTCTCGTAGGGCGGGGGCTGGGAGGTCGAGACGTCAAGGGACCCCGCCACGTCCACGTCGCCCGAGTCCTGGCCCAGGAGAAAACGGAGCTGATCCCGGGTCACCCGCACGAGGTTGCGGGCGCGGATGACCGCGGGACGGGCATTCTCGGCGTCCACGCGGGCGGCGAGCACGTCGTAGTCCGTGGCCGTGCCCAGGTCGAACTTCTTTTGCGCCTCGTCCAGGTGGCGCTCTTTCTGCGTGAGGTTCTGGGCGGCGATGTCCGCCAGCTCCCTGGCGAGCAGGACGTCGTAGAAGGCCGCCGTCACGTCGCGGCGCGCCGCCTGGCGGTAGAGGCGGAGCTGCTCCTCGGCGCTCTCCATGCCGACGCGGGCGGCCTTGATGGCCGCGCCCACCTGGCCCCACGTGCAAAGGGCCTGGCTCAGGCCCACTTCGGCGGAGTGGGTGTCGGTGGTGGTGGGGAAGAGCTCCTTGAAGAGGGAGGCCTGATCCACGTCACGGCGGCCCGAGGCGCTGAGGGTGAATTGGGGCAGGGCCGAGGCGCGCTCTTCTACGTATTTGCCTTTCACCCAGGTGCGGTACTCCTCGGCCTTCTGAATGTCGCGGTTGTGGCCGTCGGCGATGGCCAGCGCCTGGTCGAGGGTGAGCGTCGTCACGGCTTCCTGCGAGAAAACCTTGGCGGGCAGGAGCGCCAGCACAAGTGTGAGGGTCAGGGCGCATCGTGCCGCGGAGCGGGCGAATGGCAGCACAAGGATTCCTCGCCTCCGGCTCATCTGCTCACAGGCACTTCGTCTATTCCCAGTCATGGCGTATTCTCCTGAGGAGCTCCCGCCCAACGCCGGTGGACCCACCCCGCGAAGTCATCCAGGAGGGTGTAGACCACGGGCACGACCAGGAGCGTGAGGACGGTGGACGTGATGAGGCCGCCGATGACGGCGCGAGCCATGGGGGCGCGCATTTCCGCGCCTTGGCCGAGGGCCAGCGCCAGGGGCAGCATGCCGAAGATCATGGCCAGGGTCGTCATCATGATGGGCCGCAGCCGCGTGCGGCCCGCCGCGATCAGCGCCTCCCTCCGCCCCATGCCGCCGCGCTTGAGAACCTTGGTGTAGTCCACCAGCAGGATGGCGTTTTTGGTCACGAGGCCCATGAGCATGATGAGGCCGATGAGGGACATCATGTTGACCGTATCGCGGGTTACGAAGAGCATGCCCGCCATGCCCACGATGGAAAGGGGTAGGGACAGCATGATGGCGAAAGGATCGATGAAAGACTCGAACTGGGCGGCGAGGATGAGGTACACGAAGATGATGGCGAGCAGGAGCGCCTCGCCCATGTACCCGAAGGATTCCTCCATCATCTCCGTGTCGCCCGAGAGCACGACCTGGTAGCCCGGCTCCATGGGAATGCGGGCGGCGGCGGTCATGACCTGCGCGCTGGCGGTGCCCAGGGGGAGGCGGTCCAGGTTGGCGGAGAGGACCACCTGGCGGCTCAAGTCCCTGCGGCTGATCTCCGCCGGGGAGACGGAGCGCCGGATCGCCACCAGGTCCGAAAGGGGGACGAGGGCCACCTTGCCCGAAGCGCCCGGGATGGAGAGGCGCAGGTCGCCCACCTGGCTGATGTTTTCTCGCAGGCTTCCGGGGAGGCGGACGCGCACGTCCACGGCCTCGCCCTCCTCGTCCTCGTAAGTGGAGGCCACCTGGCCTCCCACCATGGCGCTGACGGTGCGGACCACGTCCGCCGTGGAGAGGCCCAGCTGGGCGGCGCGCTCCCGGTCCACCGTGAGCCGGTATTCAGGCAGGTCCTGCTCCATGGAGACGTCCAGGTCCACGATGCCCTTGATCTTGTAGACCTCGGCTTTGAGCAGGGCGGCGTAGTGCTTGAGCTTGGGGATGTCCTCGCCGCGGATGTAGACCTGCATGGGTTTCTGGAAGCTGTCGGGGTCCTCCTCCACGGAGATGATGAGGCCCGGGATGCGCTCCAGGTCGGCCCTCACAGCGGTCATGAGGGCCTTCTGGTCGCGCTTCCGCTGGGCCTTTTCCTTGAGTTTGATGTAGACGTAGGCGTCGCGCACCGTGTCCTGGTCCCCCGCGCCGATGGCGCCGTAGGTGTGCGCCACCTCGGGGTAGCCCTTTAGCACGGCCAGCACCGTGTCCATCCGTCCGCGCCCCTCTTCCATGGAGGCGCCGGGGGCGGTTTTGTATCGCACCACGAATTCGCCGTGGTCGTAAGACGGGAAGAACTCGCTCTGGAGCTGGCTCATGACGAAGAGTCCCGCCACGAAGGCGGCGAAGGCCACGCCGAGCACGGTCTTGCGGTGGTCCAGGGCCCAGGCGATGAGCAGCTTGTAGCGGTCCGCCGTGCGGTCGAACCAGGCGTTGAAGCGGTCCAGCAGGCGCGTGATGAAATTCCGTTTGCCCTTGCGTTCGATGTCCGGGTCCACCCACCGTGAGGAGAGCATGGGGTCGAGGGTGAAGGAGACGAAGAGGGAGACGAGGACGGCGAAGGCCACGGTGAGACCGAACTGGTAGAAGAACCGCCCGATGATGCCCTTCATGAAGGCCACGGGCACGAAGACGGCCACGATGGAGAAGGTGGTGGCGAGGACCGCGAGGCCGATCTCCGCGGTGCCGTCCCGGGCCGCCGTGATGTGGTCCTGCCCCTTCTCCAGGTGCCGGACGATGTTCTCCCGCACCACGATGGCGTCGTCGATGAGCAGGCCGATGGCCAGCGACAGCGCCATCAGGGTGAGGACGTTCAAGGTCATGCCCAGGAAGTACATGGGGATGAAGGCGGAGATGACGCTGATGGGAAGGGTGAGGCCCGTGATGACCGTGGATCGCCAGGAGTTGAGGAAGCAGAAGACGATGAGGACCGTCAGGAGGCCGCCGAGGACGAGGGTCGTCTGCACGTCCGAGACGGACTCGCGGATGATGGACGAGCTGTCGCGCACCACCTCGATCTTGACGCCCGGGGGGACCTCCTGCTGGAGCTTGGCGATCTCCTTCTTGACCCGGTCCACGGTGTCCACCACGTTGGCCTTGGACTGCTTCTGGATGTCCAGGGCCACGGCGGGGACGCCGTTGATGAGGGCGAGGGAGCGCTGCTCCTCCACGCCGTCCACCACCTGGGCCACCTCGGCGAGGGTGACGGGATGGCCCCCGCGCGCGGCGATGACCATGGGGCCGAAGCCCGCCACCTCCGTGGGCTTGCCCGAGATGCGCAGGGGCATCTCGCTGGAGCCCCGGTTCAACCGCCCCAGGGGCGTATTCACATTCTCTCTGGCGATGCCGGAAAGGACTTCGTCCACGCCCAGTCCCATGGCTTGGACAAGAGCCGGGTCCACGCTAATGTTCACCTCTCGCTTCAGGCCGCCCACGAGTTTGGCCTTGCCCACGCCGGGGATGTTTTCGAGCCGGCGGCGGATGCGGCGGTCGGTGAGGGTGGTTAGATCGCGAGGCGACATCGTGTCGGAACGCACGGCCAGGGAGATGATCGGCGTGGCCTGGAGATCCAGCTTCTGGATGACGGGCTCTTCGATACCCTGGGGCAGCTCGTTGCGGATGCCGCTGATCTTGGCCCTGGCTTCCTCGGAGGCCTCGTTCACCTTCACGTTCAGCTCGAACTCCACGATGACGCTGGAGAGTCCCTCCCGTGACGTTGAGGAGACGTGCTTCACGCCGGGGATGGGGTTCACCGCTTCCTCGATGCGGCGGCTCACCTCGCGCTCCACGGTCTCGGGGCTCGCGCCCGGGTACGTCGTAAAAATGGAGACCACGGGGATCTCCACGTCCGGCATCATGTCGATGGCCAGGCGCTTGTAGGAGAAGAGGCCGAGGGTCAGCAGCGCCAGCATCATCACCGTGGCGAAGACGGGGCGCTTGATGGACAGGTTGGAGAGAAACATCTTCGAAGGCTCCCTTTGGAGAGGCGAGACGCGATTAGGCGATTAAGCGAGACGCCATTGACCGATGAGGCGAGACGCGATGTAGCGAAGAGCACTTCCCTTTTTGCGTCTAGCGTCTAGCGTCTCGCGTCTCGCCCCCCGCTGCCACCCGATCCCCGTCGCTGAGGTTGAAGGCGCCGCGCGTCACCACCGTGTCCCCCGCGCTCAGGCCCGAGGCCACTTCCACCGTGTCGCCTTCGCTGGCGCCCGTGGTCACGGCGCGCCGGAAGGCTTTGTCCCCCTGGACCACGAAGCACTCGGCCTTCTTCGACTCCAGGTCCCACGTGAGGAGGGCGGCGCGGGGTATCTGGAGGACGCCGGCCCGGCGTCCCGTCACGATCATTCCCTTGACGAAAAGGCCCGATCGCAGGGCGCCGTCCGGATTGGGCACCTCGGCCACCACCCCCACGGCGCGGCTGGCCTCGTCGGCGGCGGGGTTGATGAAGGCCACCTTGCCCTCGAAGGCACGTCCCGGAACGGCCTCGGTGGTGAAGGTGAGGGGCTGGCCCACGCGGATCGCGCCGATCTTCCCCGAGGGCACGGTCACCTTCAGGTCGAAGAGCCGGTTGTCCACGATGCGGAACATGGGATCACCGCCCATGCTCTCCACGCGGTCGCCGACGCTCACGCCTCGGGCGGCGACGATGCCGTCGATGGGGGAGCGGATCAGGGCCTTGTCTAATTTGGCCTGAGCCAGTTCCAGCATGGCCTTGGCGGCGTCGCGCTGGGTTTGGGTATCCTCCAGCCCCTGCTGGGTCATGAGACCCACTTCCTTAAGTTTTACCGCCCGCTCGTACTCGCGGTCGGCGCGGGCCGCCTCGGCCTTGACCTGGAGCATGCTGGCTCTTGTTTCGCGGTCGTCCAGACGGGCCAGGGGTTGGCCCTTCTTCACGGGCACCCACTCGGTGACGTAGATCTGCGTGATGACGCCGCTGTATTCGGATTTGACCTCCACGTCGGATTTGGCCGTGAGGGTGCCCACCACCTCCGTGCTCTCCTGGAAGTCAGCGGTGCCGGCGCGGGCCGTGTCCACGGCCACGGGCGGCTTTCCGCCCTGGGCTTGGCCCCCGGTTTGCTGGGAGCAGGCGGCGGCCACGAGCAGGACCGGCGCACACGAAAGAGCCCATGCCGCGGCCCGGGCTATGGAGACGATGGAACGTGTCATGATCGAACCCCCCTGTGTGCATGCTTAGCATCCGCGATGCCGTCGAAAACGGAGTTGAGGAGCCGCGCCAGTCCGTCGCGCCCGAGG
>JAKAKG010000060.1 GCA_021813555.1 Acidobacteriota bacterium | reverse complement strand
GCCTGCTCCACTTGTTGAATCGGCGCGAGGGCCGTGATCGTCCAAAGCGTGTTCCCCTGGGCGTCCAATCCACGCAGCCGGTTGCCTTCGTAGGCTGTACGGACAGCCTGGGGAGCCGCGGCGCCCCCTTCGTGGTGCCAGGCCAGAAGGCCGGCCGTGGCAGAGGCCACCACCATGAGAAGGGCCGCCGAGCGAAGAGCTACGCGCCTCAACATGCGGCGGGACAGAAGACCTCTGTGGGTCTCCAGCGCCTTGAGGGCCGCCTCGGCACTGGTAAACCGGTCCTCTGGGCGTTTCTCCAGGAGGCGCAGGATGAAGCGGGAGAGCCACCGCGGACAGTCGGGGCGAGCGAGCCGGGGAGGGGGGAGATCGCCTGTCAGGTGGCCCGTGGCCACCTCGTAGGTGCTCTTGCCCTCGTAAGGGAGCTTGCCTGTCAGCAACTCGTAAAGCGCGATCCCCAAAGAGTAGAGGTCGCTTGGGGGACCCACGTTGCCGTTCTGGAGCTGTTCCGGGCTCATGTAGGCGGGGGAGCCGGGCGTGAGCGCCGTCCGCGTGGCGTCGCCGGCTGGGGCCAGGGACTTGGCCACGCCCAGGTCAGCGAGCCGCAAGGAACCTGCCTCGTCCAGAAGGATGTTGCCCGGCTTCACGTCGCGGTGGATGATGCCGTGGGCGTGGAGGTAGGCCAGGGCCTCCAGGACGTGGACGGCCACGTCCTCCACCTGGCCGGGGGACAAGGGGCCCTCCTTCGCCAAACGCTCCGCGAGGCTGCCCCCCGCAAGATACTCCATGGCGAGGGCCACACCCTCTTCCGTTTCGATGAGCTCGTGAATTCGGATCAGGTGGGGATGCTGGAGAGAGCGGCCCAGCCGCAGCTCGCGGCGCCACCGGGCGTGAGACTCGTCCGCAAAGGCTCCATCGTAGACCTTGATGGCCACGAGCTCCTTGAGCTGCATGTCCATGGCAAGCCAGACTTCGGCCTGTCCGCCCGCGCCCAGACGCCGCTGCGGCCGCCAGCGAGCGGGCAATGCGAATAGGCCTCGGCTTTCACCCCTCGGGGACGATACCCGGCCGGTGCCGTCCCCTGAACTCCCTGTCCCCGTGTTCTCGGCCAAGCCCCAACCCCCGGCCTTTCTCGTGCGGCGAAGTCTCCTTACGACCGCCGCGTGCAATTTGACTGGACTGAAGGGATTGTACTCGAACCGCGGCTCAAGGTCCAGAGCGAGGCTGCGCGGTTCAGGCCGGCCGGCCCCGCCGTGCCCGTGCTACGGCTTAGGGGAGGACGCTGGAGGGCGTGCGCTCTTGCATGCGACGCCATCGAGAAACCCGTCCATGATGCGGTTGAAGGCGGGGGCATCGTCCATCATGAGCCAGTGGCTCGCGCCCTTCACGAGGACGGCGGGGAGATGGGTCGCCAGGTTTTGGTAGCTTGAGGGCCGGGTGCTGGCGGGAAGCACCACCGTGAGCATCGGGCCCTTGTAGGCGTCCAAGGCTTCCACGGGGCTGTAGGCGGCCAGTCCGGCGTAACAGGCGCGGACGACGCCGGGAGGCGTGCGCCGGAGGCCGGCGAACACCGCCGTACGTGTTGCCGCCTTGCCGTAGGGGAGGCTGGCCCCGAACCATCCCTTCATGAACTCCATGTAGCCCGGGCCGTCCATCTGCCCGAGCATGCGATCGAGCCGCGCTTTGGGCAGGCGCGACACGTCTCCGGCGGGGTCCGCGAAGAGGAGGCCCGCCACGCGGCCGGGCGCCGCCTGAGCCACGGCCAGGATCACGGCGCCTCCCATGGAGTGCCCCACGAGGACGAAGCGCTTTATGCCCGCGGCATCCGCCACGGCCAGCACGTCGGAGGCCATGGCGGGGATGGAGTAGTCCCCGTCCTTCGGGAGCCCGGAGAGGCCGTGGCCCCGCAGGTCCAGCGCCAGCGCACGTCGTGCGGGGCGGAGGTGGTCCAGTTGCGCCCGCCACATGTCCAGGTCTCCCGCGAGGCCGTGGACGAAGAGGACCGGAAGCCCCGGACCCGAGCCGCCGTCCTCGTAGTGGATGCTGACACCGTGATTGTCCGCGAATCCTTGGGCAGCGGCGGCGGAACGCAGAGCGAACTCCTGGGCCCGCACCGGACGAGCCGAAGCCCAAGGGAGCAGGCACGCCGCCAGGACCAGAACGGGGCGAAGCGTCCGCCTTCTCATGCAGCTACCATCGCTATAGCCCCGGCCTATTTCGACCGGGTGTCGATGGCTACCTGGACGGAAAGGCCCACGCGGAGCTTGTGTTCGGGATCGGAGGAGGGATCGATTTTGATCCTCACGGGCACCCGCTGGACCACCTTGACCCAGTTGCCCGTGGCGTTCTCCGGGGGCAAAAGGGAAAAGGCCGCGCCCGTGCCGGCGCTGACGCTCTCCACCCTGCCCGTGTACTCCCTGCCCTTGTCAATGTCGGCCGTCAGCGTGCACTTCTGGCCGGGGCGCACGTTCTGTAGCTGGGTTTCCTTGAAGTTGGCGTCCACCCAGATCTCGCTCAGGTTCAGCGGAACCACGGCGCACAGTGGCTGGCCGGGAGCCATCACGTTGCCCGGCTCGGCCATCTTCCGGCTCACGACTCCCGCCACGGGGGAGACGATGGTGCAGTAGGTGCGCTGGAGTTTGGCCGTCTCCAGCGTGGCCCGGGAGATTTCCACCTTCTTCTGGCTCACATCGAAGGCGGCCTTCCCGAGGGAGACGGTCTTCTCCGCCGCCTGAAGCTGGGCCTTCGCCACGGCCTGGCCGGCCACCGCCTGGTCGTACTTTTGCTTGGGGATGGACTGGCGCTGGTAGAGGGCGGCGATGCGGCCGAGGTCCTGGTTGGCCAGCTCAAGCTGGCTCTTGGCCGCGGCCACCTGGGCCTTGGCCTGGGCGATGCCCGCCTCCCTCACGGTCAGGTCCGCCGTGGCTTCGTTGAGGCTCGCGTCGGCCTTAGTGATGGCCAGGTCGTAGTCCTTCGGATCGAGGGTGGCGATGACCTGGCCCTCTTTGACCGCCTGGTTGTCCTCCACGTCCACCGTGAGGAGGGTTCCGGGAATCCGCGAGGCGACGGAATAGACGTGGCCCTTCACGTAGGCGTCTTCGGTTTCGATGTACCACTGCGCGCGAAGCCACCGCAGGTATCCGAAGATTCCCCCGGCGACCACGAAGAGCCCCAGGATCAGCAGCGCGACCCACTTTCGCTTGAGTGCCATATCAGTTCTCCCCTTTGGAGACGGCGAGCCCAGATTCGTAGAAGGCTGGCAGATCTTCGCCCATGGCCGCCAGGAGGGCGGCCTGCTTGGCATAGGCCTGGTAGTGCATGCGCACGACGCCGTACCGGCTCTCGGCGAGCACCGATTCGGCATCGAGGACGTCCGTGGTCCGGGCCAAGCCCTCCTTGTACTGGTCCTCGATGATGCGGAGGTTCTCCTCCGAGGCCGCCACATTGGTGCGCGCCGTTGCCACCTCTTTCAGGGCCTCCTGAAAGTCCCTGTAGGCCTGTCCCACGGCCACGCTCACCCCGCGCCTGGCCTCTTCCAGATCGCGCCGGGCCTTGTCCACGTCCAGTTTCGCCTGGCTGATTCTGGCCGCGCGGGCCCCCCCGTCGAAGACGTCGAGGGAGATCCCTATGAAGAGCGAATTCACGTGGGGATAGAGGAGGTAGTCATTTTGCTGGTAAGAGTGTCCGGCCTGGGCCACCACGCTGGGATAGTAGTCCCGCCGCCGCAGCTCCGCGATCTGGCCGAGCCCCTTCACCTTCTCCTCCAGGGCCCGCACGCCGTAGTTGTGGTCCATGGCGCGGGTTCGGCACACCGTGTCGTCCCACGGAAGCGGCGGGGGGGGAGGAAGGCCGTCGGGCAGGAGGTGGGGCACGGTCGGATCCAGCCCCAGGGCCTTGTTGAGGGCCTCCTGGGCGGTGGACACGGCGTTTTCCAGCGCCGAGGCCTG
Organism: Acidobacteriota bacterium; assembly: GCA_021813555.1. Lineage (GTDB taxonomy): Bacteria > Acidobacteriota > UBA4820 > UBA4820 > DSQY01 > JAKAJA01. Next base: position 2,503 of record JAKAKG010000060.1, on the reverse strand, counting down.
GTCTTCGACGGACCGGAGCGCCACTTCCGTTCGGAGGAGGTCGTTCCTGGCCACCATCCCTTCGCCGAACATGTCCTTGACCACGCGGTGGTAATCCTCGAGGGCCTTGCGCCGCTGAGCCACGACACCCCGCTGGTCCCGAAGGGAAAGGAGGGTCACGTACCGGTCGGCCACGGCCGACTGGGCCTCTTGCACGGCCGCGGCTCCGCTCAAGGTGACGGAGGACTCGCGGGTGCGGCTCGCCGCCATGGCCGTGGAGCGGCGGCCGCCGTCCCAGAGCAGCTCCCTCACCGAAAAGGAATACTGCCAATAGGCCTGATTGCTGGACGGAAACACGATGGGGCCGCTCCTGAAGGAGGGCTGGTTGTCCAGGTTCGTGTGGCCACCGTCCAGGGTGATCTGGGGATAGTAAGAGGACTTGATCTCGCGGGTTTGCTCTTTGGCAGACGCTTCGTCGAGCTTGGCCGTGTCCGCCTGGAGAGAGGTTTCACCCGCGCGCCTCAGGACCTCGGGCAGGGTGAGGACCGTTTGCGCCCAAACGGGTGCGAGCCACAGCAGCGTCGCTCCGGTTGCGGCTACCCTGATGGCCCTCACGGCCGCGCCTCCAGTCATAAAAGGAAGGTGTCCATGGTCGGGCTCACGCACGTTTTGATCTCCTCCTCCGGCCCGTGCCGGACATGGCGGTAAGGTCAGGCCTCCCTCTCCTTGAGGCGGGCCTTCAGCTGGAAGCCCGGGGCAGCAACCGGGTCTTCCTGGTCACTTTATATTGTAGCAGGATGTCCCCCCGCCTGGCGCGGCCCGGCCCCGTCAACTTCAGGAGGCGCGGTAACCGCGCGAGCGGCATGGCCCGGAGCAGCTCGCCTGCCCTGCTGGCGCAGCAGCGTCCGGGTGCCGAGGTGATCCTCGCGGAACTCGTGCTTGGCGGCTACTATAGACTGAGTGTGCACCATGCCTTGGACGCCCTATTGAACCCATGAGTTCAACGATCGAACTCCCCCGTTCATTCCGGCCCCAAGCATAGAGGCTTGAGTCCGGCGGCGGGCGGTGCCATGATGGGCATCAAGTCATCCGGAGGACCTACGATCATGCGCGTCCTGGTGGTGGAGGACGAAAAGAAAACGCGCGACTTCCTCCGCCGCGGCCTGGCGGAGAGCGGCTACGTGGTGGACACGGCGGACGACGGGGAAACGGGCCTGGACCTGGCGCTCCTCAACGACTACGGTTGTCTGGTGCTGGACGTCATGCTGCCGCGCCGGGACGGATGGTCTTTGGTGCGAGAGCTGCGAGCCTCGGGGCGCCATGCTCCCGTCCTCTTCCTCACGGCGCGGGACGCCGTGGACGACCGGGTGCGGGGTCTGGAGCTGGGGGCCGATGACTATCTGGTCAAGCCCTTCGCCTTCTCCGAACTTCTGGCCCGGCTGCGCTCGCTCATGAGGCGGCCTCCCGCCCTCCTGCCGGACGTCACCGCCGTGGCCGGCCTGACGGTGGACCACACCAGGCGCAAGGCGTCTCGCGACGGCCGGACCCTTCACCTCACCTCCAAGGAGTTCGCCCTGCTGGCCCTTTTGGCCCGGCGGCCGGGCGACGTCTTGTCGAGGACCCAGATCGTGGAGCAGGTCTGGGACATGAACTTCGATTCAGACGCCAACGTGGTGGACGTGGCCATCCGCCGTCTGAGGCGAAAGGTGGACGACCCCTTTGCGCGGAAGCTCATCCACACCGTGCGGGGCGCCGGATACGTGCTGGACGCGGACCGGGAAGAAGGCTGAGATGGGCCCTCCCCGGTGGCTTCGCCGCCCCGCCTCCCTCTCGGCCCGCCTCACCCTCCTGTTCTCGGCCGCCACGGCCTTCCTCCTCGTGGCCTCGGCGGGCCCTCTCTATTGGTCGCTCCACCGCCACCTTGCTCAGCAGAACCGGCGCGCCCTCTCGGACAAGCTCGCGGCCATCGCCCTCATTCTCCAGAAGCAGCCGGGGCAGATAATTCCCCTGCTCGAAGAGGTGCAGTGGGAGGCGGGCTCCCCCTCCTTCACGAGGTACTACAGCCGGGTGCTGGACGGCTCGGGGGGTGTGGTTCTTGAAACGCAGGGGATGAGTGAACAGCTCAAGGGGGCTCCCTTCCCCTCGCCAGCACCGGGAGACGGCGATCCTCACGGCGCTGTGACGTGGCGAACCGATTCCGAGCGGACGTACCTGCTCGGCTCGGCATGGGTCAAGAGGGGCGGCCAGGGGCCCGCGAGGCAGATCCAGGTGGCCGTGGATGTGAGCGATGCCAGTGATCTTTTGGAGGATTACCGCCGAACCATGGCCCTTTCTCTCACGGCGGGCCTGGCGGTGGCCGCGCTGCTGGGGTTCTTGACGGCCAGGCGCGGCCTACGCCCCCTGGGCACCATGGCCCAGAAGGCTCGCCAAATCACGGCGGAGCGCCTTCACGAACGCATGGGCGAGGAACCGTGGCCTGCCGAACTGGCGGAGCTGGCCTCCGCCTTCGATGACATGCTTCTGG
>JAKAKG010000102.1 GCA_021813555.1 Acidobacteriota bacterium | reverse complement strand
GAACGCATTCCCTCCAGGTTTTCCAAGCACCTGTGGGAAAGCCAAAGGCTTTTCCATCAGGCGCGCCACCTTCCACGGGGCTTCCCCTGGCCTCAAACAACTACCCACACAAAATAGCGAGGTGCCGGAAAAAGCTTCGCGTCGCGTTTCTTATGACCACTCTGTTTGTTTTCAGCGGAAGCGTCTTTAGCATGAAGCCACCGGATAGCTATTGCGGCTACTTCGTCTGGTCGACCATGACTTGTTACGATGCGGGATGTGAAAATTGCACTTCAATAACAATAGCTCTTCCGTAGGTCTATCGCTCGCAAAGCAAATTAGACCTCGATAGTGGTCACGACTCTCGATCGAGCCTTCCTTGCCATGACGGAGAAAAAATGAAATCCCTCTTTCGAATACAGACGAAATCCCCCACGGCCGACGGGAAAAGTCTGCTGTGGGTAGTGCTGCTCGCCTCGGGTCTCTTGCTGGTTGGAAAGGGCTTGGCTGCGACTTCCACTTCGCCTCCCCATCTTAAGCCCGCGCAGGAGATTCTTATGGGCATTCTTCCAAAATCCTGTGGGGACCTGCTTCCTGATGAGGACGGGAATCTGTGGTGTTCAGATCTTCTTCGAAAAAGCATTGTGAAGATTACCCCTTCTGGCAAAGAGCCAGAGATCTTGGAAGGCGCCAAGCTTTTCCCCGGGGGGCTCGAGTTCCCGGGGCGCCTCTCGTTATCAGGAAGCCTTCTGGCTGTGGAGGATCACAACATGAGCCTCCACATCGTTAATGTGAAGACGAGGCGCCATGTTCAGACCATCCCTTACGAAGTGCTCCACGGCGAAGTGAGGATAAATCCGTCCGCGGGTTTTACTCTGTGGAACGACAGAATCCTCTATACGGGCCTTGGGTTCCAGGGAGCGCCGCCCTCCTTCGACCAACCCGCCCAAGCGCTGACCCTTTTTAGCACAGATCTTGACGGTCGGGGTTTGGATATCCTGAAGCAAGAAAACCTGCCCGCCGCGGCGCGGATCGGCCGGACCCTTTTCGGAACAGGCTTTTCCGCCCCCGTGCCCCATGGACGTATGGCAGTCTGCCAGGCCCTTCCAGGGCGGCTCCTTCTTCTCGGGCCAGGGGGAAAAGTCCTCCGCGAGACTCCCGTGCGCGGGCTTGATGTCCCGGCCATTTCACGTGAAGTTCTCGCGCACGAGGATCTCCAGGCCGAAACATTGGCCGCGACTCCTCACATCGCGGGGATCTTCGTCGTCAAAGACTGGATCGCCCTCGTCATTGAGCGCCCTTCGCCTGCCGGGCCGCGCCTAACCGCATCGTGGTTGACCCTTGATCTCGACCCGGTGAAGGAGGAAGTGATTGAATTGCCCGCCCAACTATCAAAGTGGGATGTCGTGGCGCGAATTATTTGCGACCGCCAGGAGGGCGTCCTTTTCCTCGTTCGCCGCCAGCAGCCAGGAACCGTTCCGAGCGCCCGGCTTTTTAGGAGCCAGGTCATATGGTAATCAAGCAGGTGCTCATGGTTTTAGCTGTCATGGCGGCACTCGGCGCTGCGCCTCCTCTCAAGGCCCAAGAGGCGGGGCCGCCGGTTTGGCGATGCGGTCTCAATCCTGGCGATCCGCCCGCGAAGATCGAACCGTGTGCACCGGCGCGCGCACTGTCCGCTGACACGGCGATATGGCGTGAAGGCGCACCTATTCTGTTGATACCAGCCGGCAGCCCCGCGCCGAAGGCGTTCCCGGAGGGACGGACGGTGGCCGTGTCGGTGCAGGATGCGAAGGGCGCTCCGGCGGCGGGAATCCGCCTGGAATGGAAGCCCGAGGGCCTGCCCAACCTGCCCGAACCTTTGGGGCGAGTGAAAACAGGGCAGGACGGGCAGGCGATGATCCCGGCCGAGGTTGGCAAGGGCACGCTGGTCTGGGTGGAGGAGGACGGTTACCTGCCTTTGGTGACGGAGCTCGCTCCTTCGGTGAGCCAGGCCAGACTGCCGCTCGTGCGTGATCCCGATCGCGTCCTTCACGTGAGAGACGCCTACGGCCGGGATCTCGCCGGCGCCGAGCTGAAGGCGTTTCCCCTCCAGGCCATGGCCGACCCCTTGGCGCTCATGGAAAACATGAAGGCGATCCAGCGGCAGGCAGCGGGAGACGAGACGGGCCGCGTTCTTGTGCCCGCGGGCCTGGAGCGCGCGGCGGGAGGCCTCCTCGCGCCGGGGTGCTCCTTGGCGGAGTTCCCTTCGCTCGAATCGGTTCAGGTGGTAGTTCTCAAAGCCGCCCCCGCCATAAAAGTGTTCGCGCTGGACGCCAAAACGAAGAGTCCCGTCAAGAACGTGAAGGCCGAATGCACCTTTAGCTCCGCCACCATCCCCGTCCTTGTCTTTAAGCGAGAGGCCGAGTGGGCTGAAGGCTCGGGCGTGGTCAGTCCGGGCGCGTATCCGTGCAAGATCAAGCTGAAGGCGGATGGGCGCGTTCCCGCCATGATCGAATTGAAGGAACCTCATGCCAGCGGGCGTCTGGACGTCCTGCTCGAAACCGGCGTGATCCTCGCGGGCCTTGTGACAGATTCGGACGGAAAGGCCATTCGCGAGGCCTGGGTCGGCGTGGGAGAAGTCTTTGACGGCGCATCCACCCGCACGGGCAAGGACGGCGCCTTTCAGTTGCCGCCGCTGGCAAGGTCCGGCGCGCCGTACACCCTTTCGGTGGGGGCGGATGGCTATCTGGACCGGGACGTGAAGGACCTCCCTGCCAAGGATAACCGGGCGCTTCACATCGTGCTGGAACGCGGCGCCACGATAAGCGGGCGGGTCCTGGACGAGGAGACGAGGCAGCCAGTTTCCGACGCCAAGGTCACTTTTCATGTGCAAGGGACATCGAGCTCCCGCGGCGTATCGTTCGATGCCAAGGTAGATCAGGATGGCGCCTTCGCCGAGGCGGGACTGGACCCGGGATCGTACACCGTTCGAGCGTATGCCAAAGACGGCACCGCTTCGCCGGTAACCGTCCTTATCACGGCAACCGAGCCCCACGATCTGGGCGACCTCCTTCTTTCGGGACACCCCGCCGTCAAGGGCGTTCTCGCCCTTCCGGGGGACGAGGCGGTGTCGGCCGGCGCATCGGTTCATCTCGAACGTGACCTGAATTTCAAAGAAGTGGTCACGGCCCTCAACGCCAGGAACCTGGAGGGCTCGGTAGATTCGGACGGTGCCTTTGTGATCCGCGGCGTTGCCGCGGGGCGCTATCGTCTCGTTGCTTCGGATGGGCTGTGGAAGAAAACCATCCATCCCGTGGCCGTGGAGACGCAGGACGTGGACGTGGGCAGGATCTTGCTGGAGAAACCTTCCTCCATCCGGGGGAGTCTGGTTCGATCGGACGGGAAAAGCGTGTCGTCTTGGAGGATCACGCTCACCACCCAGGCTTTCGACTTTAATCCGTCCACGGCCTTTACCGAGGAGGACGGCACCTTCACTTTCTTGGACTTGACTCCTGGCGTCTACCGCCTTCAGGCCTATGCACCGCTCAAGCTCATGCCCGAAGCAGACCAGCGGGTTGAACTCATGGCCGGGCGGGAGGCAGAGGTGATCGTGCCCGTGGGCGGGATGACGGTGACGGCCTTCGTGCAAGTGGAAGGCCGTCCAGCTGGGGGCGCCGCGGTAGGCCTGTCATGCCCGAGCGATGCCGTGTTTGAGTCGGGGGTGGTGGCGGTTAACTCCGAATGGGGCAACGTGATCCTCGGCCTGCCTTCCCTTCCTCGCAGCGGAGTGGCCGATGCCGCAGGGCAAGTGACCATCGAGGGCGTCTCGCCGGGGCTGGGCCAGGCCACTCTTCGCTACAACGATATGGACTATAAAATGCCTGTCACCATTCCGTCCCCGCCGCCGGCGTATCTTTCGTGGAATTTTCGGGGAATGGAGATCAACGGAACCGTGCTGGACCCGCAGGGAAAAGGCGCGCCGAATATCCTCGTGGCTCTGGGCTATCAAGGGGTGGGAGCCAACCCCCAGAACGCCGCCATGACCGATGGGCAGGGGCACTTTCGCATGACCGGCCTGGGTGAAGGAACCGTGGTGCTGGGCTGCCGGAACGAAGAGGGGCTCGCCGCGACCGCGACGGTCACGCTCACCGCGAAGGGTGCGCCGGGGCCCGTGGTGCTTCAACTCAAAGCAGGGAAGCCGTAAGAAAGCGAGCGGGCGGCATTCCGGGGAGGAAGACCCTCCCCACGGAAGACGAACCCATCTCCGCTCCCATAGGCAGGGGAGGGCGCCTGGAATCTCAGCGCCCCGGTCTTCCCACGCCGCGCCGTCCGCGCTATGCTCTCACCGGAGGTTGGTATGGACCAAATGCACGGCACCACGGTCCTCTGCGTGGCCAAGGAAGGCAGCGTGGCCATGGCGGCGGACGGGCAGGTCACCTTCGGCCAGACAGTGCTCAAGCACGGAGCGCGCAAGGTGCGCAAGCTCTATCACGACCAGGTGCTGGCCGGGTTCGCGGGGGGCGTGGCCGATGCCTTCGCCCTCTTCACCCGCTTTGAGGCGAAACTCGAGGAGTACAACGGGAACCTGGAGCGGGCGGCCGTGGAGCTGGTCAAGGACTGGCGCACCGACCGCGCCCTTCGGCGCCTGGAGGCCATGCTCATCGTGGCGGACGCCAAGGACCAGCTCCTCCTCTCGGGCAGCGGGGAGCTCATCTCTCCCGACGACGGCGTCCTGGCCATCGGCTCCGGCGGCCCCTATGCCCTTGCTGCGGCGAGGGCCCTGCTGGGCCACTCGGACATGAACGCCCGGGAGATCGCCGAGGAGAGCCTTCGTATCGCCGGCGAAATCTGCGTGTATACGAACGCGACCATCACCGTCTTAGAATTGTAGCGGGTATCGCTTGTCAAAGAAGGACGGGAGCAGGGAGCAGGAAGCAGGTAGAAGGGCAAGTCTGGACCGAGCGCGAGGTCGGGCTGGAATGCTTCCCGCTCCCCGCTACCTGCTCCCGTCACCACCCACGAAGGATTGCTTTCATAGGACTCCACATGATCACAACCGAACCGGGTTCTCTTTATAACCGCCTCAACGATCCCTTGACCCCCAAGAAAATCGTGGAGGAGCTGGACAAGTACATCATCGGCCAGGCCGCCGCCAAGCGGGCCGTGGCCGTGGCGTTGCGCAACCGCCTCCGGCAGCAGGCCTTGGAGGCTGTGCTGCGCGAGGAAGTGGCCCCCAAGAACATCATCATGATCGGGCCCACGGGCGTGGGCAAGACGGAAATCGCCCGGCGCCTGGCCAAGCTCACGGCGTCGCCCTTCCTCAAGGTGGAGGCGAGCAAGTTCACGGAAGTAGGCTACGTGGGCCGGGACGTGGAATCCATGATCCGGGATTTGGCGGAGATCGCCTTCAACCTGGTCCGGGCCGAAAAGATCGCCAGCGTTCAGGAGAAGGCGAAGGCCGCCGCGGAAGAGCGCCTCCTGGACCTGCTCATTCCTCCCGCTCCGCCGTCTTACAGGCCTGGTGAGCCCGCCCCCGCCGTCCCGGGCGAGCCCTCCTGGGCGCCTCCGCCGCCGCCCGGCGCGGCCTCGGCGGCCACGAGCCGCGAGAAGATGCGCGAATGGCTGCGCGCCGGTAAGCTGAACGACCGCTCGGTAGAAGTGGAGGTGCCCGAAGGCGGAGCCTCCATGCGCCTCTTCACCCAGCAGGGCATGGAGGAGATGGGCATCAACCTTCAAGACATCATGCCCGGCCTCATGGGAGGGCGCCGCAAGACCCGCAAGGTGAAGGTTCCCGAGGCCCTGGACCTGCTGGGGCGCGAGGAGGAGGAGAAGCTCATCGACAAGGACGAGATCTCCCGTGAGGCGGTGGAGCGTGCCGAGACGGCGGGCATCGTGTTCATCGACGAGATCGACAAAGTGGCCGGGAAGGGTCACGGCGGACAAGGTCCCGACGTGAGCCGCGAGGGCGTCCAGCGGGACCTCCTCCCCATCGTGGAGGGATCGCGGGTGAGCACGCGGTACGGCCTCATCCGGACGGACCACATCCTCTTCATCGCGGCGGGCGCCTTCCACATGACCAAGCCCAGCGACCTCCTGCCCGAGCTTCAGGGCCGCTTCCCCATCCGCGTAGAGCTCACGCCCCTCAAGCGCGAGGACTTCGTGCGCATCCTCAAGGAGCCCCAGAACGCCCTCATCCTCCAGTACACGTCGCTCCTGGCCACCGAAGGGGTGGAGGTGACCTTCAGCGAAGACGCGGTGGCCGCCCTCGCCGACTACGCCGCGGACATCAACGACCGCCTGGAAAACATCGGCGCCCGGCGCCTGCACACGGTCCTGGAGAAGGTGGTGGAGGAGATCTCCTTCAACGCGCCCGACCTGGCCGGGACCCGCGTGACCATCGACCGAACCTACGTGGACCGGTGCCTGAAGGACATCGCGGGAGACCAGGACTTGAGCAAGTACATCTTGTAGAATTCGGAAAGCGGAATTCGGAAAGA
>JAKAKG010000232.1 GCA_021813555.1 Acidobacteriota bacterium | reverse complement strand
CCGTCGTTGAGTTTCATCGTGAACTGCAGGACCTTGTCGTCCATGGCTTCCTTAGCTCCTTCTTTCGCGGCGGGCTTCTGGGCCCACGCCTGAAACGGCCCCGCCGCCAAACCCAGGGCCAGGGCCAAAGCCAGAACCGCATTACCACGCGTAAATCTCACCATGAGCCGCTCCTTGATCCCCGTGGGGATTCTCGCGCCTAGGCCATCCTATTCGCCGAAACCGAGGAGCCGCATGGCCTATTCCGGTGTATCATGGGCGCTTGATTTTAGAGTGGAGGATGCCTTGAGCGAAGAACCCACCGCAGGCGGATGCGGCGCCGAAAAGCCCTCACCGCTGAAAGAGATCACCCAGCCCTTCATCGACCTGTGGCACGCTCCCCGGGCACTCTGGGCCATCAACCTCAACTACCTGCTGGAGGGGTTTGTCTACTTCGGCATGGTCATCTATCTCGCCATGTACTTCAACAAATACGTAGCGCTGGACGACCAGTGGGCGGGGCTGATGGTGGGGGTCCTCACGTGGGGCATCACCCTCTCCATGCTCTTCTTCGGAGGACGCGCCGACAAGTGGGGCGTGCGTCCGGCTTTGCTCATAGCGCTGGGCCTCATGGTGGTGGGGCGCGCCATCTTGTCCGCCGCGCCGGGGCTGGGGCTGGCGGGTGGATCGGTCCTCTCTCCTTTGAACGCTTTGGCCATCGCGGGGATCCTGTTCATTGTGCTCGGCTACGGCATGTACCAGCCCGCGGCCTACGCCGCCGCGCGCCAGTTCACGACGCCCGCCACGGCCGGCATGGCCTACGCCATGCTCTACGCCGTCATGAACCTGGGAGGATGGCTGCCCACGTTCATGTCTCCCATCCGGGAGCATTACGAGATCAAGGGCGCCTATTGGTTCTATACTGGCACGACCCTGGTGGGACTTGTGATCCTCTTTTTCATGCTGAGCAAGAGGACCGTAGAGAAGGCCACCGCCGAGGCGAAGGCCGCGAGCGCCACGGATGAGGGACAGGCCAAGGCGGGCAGCGAATCAGGCGTGCAGCGCGCCGCGGCCGAAGCCGCCCCGGAAGATCTATGGGGCCGCACCCTCCACTGGTTCAAGAACCACCCCATCGCGGACAAGAAGTTCGCGTACTTCATCTTCTGCCTGATCCCCGTCCAGACGCTCTTCGCCTACAACTGGCTCGTTCTTCCCCAGTATGTCAACCGTGCCTTTGCCGGAACCTGGGTGGGCACCCGATTCGAGACGGCCACCAACCTCAACTCCCTGCTCATCTTCATTTTGTGCCCCATGGTCGCGGCCCTCACCACGAGAGTCAAGGTCTACAACATGATGATCGCCGGCACCGCCGTCATGGCGGCGCCCACGTTCTTCCTCGCCATCGGGCCCACCATCTGGGGCCTGTTCACCTTCATTGTCCTCATGACCGTGGGCGAGGCCATGTGGCAGCCCAGGTTCCTCCAGTATGCCGCGGAGATCGCCCCCGAGGGCCGCACGGGAGCCTACATGGGCGTGGCGCAGTTCCCGTGGTTCCTCACCAAGATGATCGTTCCCCTCTACTCGGGAACGGCTCTGGCCCGCTGGTGCCCCGAACCGGGCAAGGGCCCCAACCACAGCGGCACCATGTGGCTCATCTTCGGCGTCGTGGCCATGATGTCCACGGTCCTGCTCATCCTGGCCAAGGGGTGGCTCGGGAAGGACTTCAAGACGAAGCATTCGTAAGACGGTGAGTAGGTGAGTAGGTGATTAGGTGAGTAGGTGAAAAGATGAGAAGGAAGCCATTGAAGAATGGCTGACGTCCTCCTCCCCCAAACCCCTGATTACCTGCTCACGATTTCTTGCCCCCAGTGGGCCAGCACCACGAGGTTCCAGAGCAGCAGGCCGCGGTCCTTGCCGGCCTCGTGCTGGGCCAGCACGGCGTCTATCCCCTCCCGGTGAAAGTACCGGTCCATCCAGGAAGCGCCCGCCAAGGTCTCCTTGACGAACCCCTTGAGGGGCCCGCGCACCCAGGTGTTCCAGGGTACAGGGAACCCGAGCTTCCTCCTGTAGGCGACCTTTCTGGGTATGCCCGCGGCCTCGGCGTAGCGCTTGAGGAGGACTTTGGTTGTCCCGCCGCTCACCTTCAGACGCTGGGGAAGGCGGAAGCAGTAGCGGACCAGGTCCACGTCCAGGAAGGGCACGCGCAGCTCGATCCCGTGGGCCATGGACATGCGGTCCCCGTGATTGAGGAGGTTGTCGGGGAGCCAACCCTTGCACAGGGTGGCAAGGATGGCGTCCAGAGGCCCGCGGTGGCTGGGCACTTCGGTATAGAAGGCATCCAGGGTTCGGTCGTAGGGCGGGGGCATGCAGTCCTTGAGCAGGCGGTCCATCTCCTCTCGGGGGAGGGGCATGGTGAGGTCGTAGCGGATCTTGCCCGGCAGCTGTCCCGGCTCCGCCCTCCTGATATCCTCCCAGTGAGCGAGATAGGCCCGCTTGGGGTCCCGCCGGGCGATGGCCGCGGCCACCGCCTTGGCGCCGGGCAGATTCCGCAGGGCAACGATGGCGCGAATCTGGCGCAAGACCCGCTCCATGTGATAGCCGCCCAGCACCTCGTCGGCCCCCTGGCCCGTGAGGAGCACCTTCACCCGCTCGGAGGCGAGGGCGCAGACGTGGTACAGGGGCAGCACGGCCATGTCGGCCACGGGATCGTCCAGGTGTGACAGGACGGAGCCAAGGCTTTCAGCAAACCGGCCGGGGCTGATGACCACCTCGTGATGATCCGAACCCAGGAGGGACGCCACTTGGCGGGCCCAAGGCCGCTCGTCGCACTCGGGTTCCCCCTCAAAGGCCACGGTGAACGTGGCCAAATGCTCCTGGCCACCTCGGCGGAGGGCGGCGGCCACGGCGGAGGAGTCCAGACCCCCTGAGAGGAGCACGCCCACGGGGACGTCCGCGATGAGCCGGCGCTTCACCGAGGCTTCGAAGAGGTGGCCGAAGCGGCCGAGGGCGTGCTGGTCCTCCAGCTTCTTGGCCCGGTCACCCACGGGCAAGGTCCAGTACGGGGTCACCGAACTGCCCTCGGGCCCCACGGTCATGAGGTGTCCCGGCGGCAGTTTCTGAACGGACGTGAGCAGGGTGCGCGGGGCGAGGACGTACCGGCAGGCCACCTGTTCGGCAAGGGCCCTGGGGTTGATCTCCCGGCTAACTTGGGGATGATCCAGGAGGGGCGGGATCTCGGAGGCGAACACGATCCCGCCCTCCACGCGCGCCCAGTAGAGGGGCTTCACGCCCAGCCTGTCCCTGGCGAGGGTGAGCCGGCGCTCCCTCCGGTCCCAAAGGGCGAAGGCCCACATGCCGTTCAGGCGGCGGAGGGCGCCGGGACCCCACACCATGAGGGCTCTAAGGAGGACTTCCGTGTCCGACCGGGTCGAGAAGACCTCTCCGCGCTCCTGCAAATCGGCCCGGACCTGCTGGAAGTTGTAGATCTCTCCGTTGTAAACGATCTGGTAGCGGCCGTCGGGGCTCGCCATGGGCTGGGCCGCGGCGGCGCTCAGATCGATGATGGCCAAGCGGCGGTGGCCCAGAGCCACCCCGGGTTCGTGCCAGAGGCCTTCCCCGTCGGGACCCCGGTGCGCGAGGCGGCGCGCCATGCCGCGCACCCGCTCCGGGTCCACGACGGCATCCCCTCCCCACGCCACTTCACCGCAAATGCCACACATGCTCGCTCCTCCCCGGGGAGCATTGTAGCGTATTCAGGAGAGAGAGCGGGACCACCACGAACGGCCATCGCGCCGCCTGTTCTGTTGTTGCCTCTTGCCTATTGCCTCTTGCCTCTTGCCTATGGCCTACTGCCCATTTCCCCTTGCCCCTTGCCTCTCATTTCCACGTACCCTCGAACCTGCAGACCTTGGCGCCCTTGCTCGTGCACGCGACGTGGCGGAGTTCCACGTCTTTGGCGCCGGTGAGCTCGAAGTTGCGCACGGTCCAGCCGGCGATCCGCTCACAGAATTCGGGGGCGGGCTCACCGAAGTCTCTGAGCTCGATGTTCGCGAACCCTTCTCCGCTTTCGGTCACGACCATCTTCCCCTGGTCGTAATAGTTGGAGAAGATGGCCGAGGCCTTGGAGATGATCCACTGGGTGGAGCCGACCTTGAAGACCAGCTTGTACACCGTGGTGTGAGCGTAGTCGGCCGAGGCCCGCCCCATCCGCGTGATAAGGTCGGGCATGGCGCCACCGAACTCGGCTTTGGCGGCCCTCATGAGGGCGAGCAGGAAGGAAACCGGATACCAGGCGGAGGCCAGGACGACCGACTCCATCCTGGACTGATCCTCGGGACCGAGCCGCTTGGCGACCTTGGCCAGCCCCTCTTCCCCGAACTCCTCCTTGATGAAGCGGATGGTCGAGATCACCGCCGTCCCCTTGACCTGGGTTTTCATGAACGCCTCCTGCGTCGTGGACCGATTCTCCCCCACCGGGCGGGTGGCTCTCCGCCGGCTGCTTGTGCCTGCACTTTAAGCTACCGGCGAGAAAAGCGCGAGGCCCCCGAGGGGGCCTCTGATGCTCGGGCTACAGATCTACGGAGAGCGGTGGTGGTCTTGCCGCGCTATGGCGAGGGCGTGCCTCCGCTCATCTGGTTCCTCTCGACGAAGAACCAGTAGCACAGATGTCCGAGGCCGATGGTCGCCACGAACACGCCCCAGATGGCCACCTTCAAGTCCACCGTGACATAGAGCGCAACCGCAAGGCCGAGCCCTATGAACAGGAGCCTGAGGCCTCGGTAGAGAGAGTTACGGGAGCAGCCGCCGGAGGAGTCCGCCTTCCCCACATCGGGCAGGGGAACGCCTTTCTCGATGGCCGCCATCCGCTCCTGGTTTCGCATCACCTGCTTCTTGTGGTCAAAATACATGGCCGATACGGCGATGATGATGCCCGTGAGCAGACCTCCTCCAATCGCCAGAATAGGGATCACGTTTCCGTCCATGGCCAGCCTCCTCGTTCACCCCCTTGGACGGCCGCGGGAGGATTTCGGTTTCAAAGAGAAGCGCGTGAAACCGGAGGTACACTGTCTCCGTCCAAGCGTTCGAAGGAGTCGGAGATGGAGGCTCTGCCCGGCGAAAGGGAGCTCATACGAAAGTTCCAATCCGGGGACGCCTCCGTCTTCGTGGCGATCATGAATCATTACGAGCCTTACATCCTCGGCCTCCTCACCCGCCTCACGGGAGACCGCACGCGTGCCGAGGACCTCTGCCAGGAGACCTTCCTGAAGGCGCTTAAGGGACTGTCCTCCTTCCGCCGGGACAGCTCGCTCAAGACCTGGCTGTTCAGGATCGCCCACAACGCCGCCACGGACCAGATCCGCTCACAGGAGCCCGGGAGCGATTCGATCGAGGAGCGCGAGGAGGGCGGCCTCCAAGCCCGAAGCAGCGCTCCGAGTCCTCAGGCCCGCGTAGAGGAGGCCCAGATGCAGAAGGCCGTCGAAGAGGCCATGGCTTCCCTGCCCCAAAGTCAGCGCGAGATTCTGCACCTTTTTTACTGGGACGAGTTATCGGTTGGTGAAATCGCAGGCGCCCTCCGCATGCCTGAGGGCTCCGTGAAGACTCTCCTTTTTCGGGGCAGGAACGCCCTCAGGGGAAGGGTTCTTAACCTCGTGCCGGAGGTGGTCTCATGAACTGCAATGACTTCATCCAAATCCTGGACGCGGACCTGGACGGAGACCCGCCCCCGGCCGAGTGGTCCGGCCACGCCGCCACCTGCCCCCGCTGTGCCCTGGTCCTCCGCCTCGAACGCACCCTCCGGAGCGCGCCCCGGTGGGCGGAGAGTCCCAGGCTCTCGGCGCGGTCCCGCGCCGCCATCGTCTCCGTGGCGGGAGCCACCCCCATGTTCTGGAGGCACGTGGCGGCCATGGCGGAGGAGGCCGCCGTCTCCGCACTCGTGGGCGCCGGCATGGTCGCGATGGCCATCTACGCCGGGCCGAGCCTCTGGACCGGCGCCGTGCCGGAACCGGTGCGCCTCGCCGTGTCGCCCTACGTCCAGCCCTTGTTCAGCGAAATAGGAACCGTAGGAGCCGCTTTTGAACCGCTCCTGCATCAAGGTTGGGGGGTGGCCCTTATTAGCCTTACGGGATTTGTGGTTCTGTTCGCCGCGGCGCTCTCCACACGCGCGCTCTCGCTCCGGCCAGCCGGGTAGAGGGATAGCGCGAAACGCAGATGCGAGGCGCGCCATGCTTCGGAGAAGGTGAGATCCGCCATTCGCCATCCGCCATTCTTCCCGCCCTTCCACCCTTGTGCCACCGGACCAGTTAGCCTGACGTGGTGAACTTGGGGGACAGACTGTGCAGGCCGGGGAGGCCACTCCACGCAAAGGCACTGGAAGGTTCTACGGGCGCTCTGCCTCGCCGCCGCCTTGCTCCACGCCTGCGTCACCGCGTCGGCCGAACACCCCTTGTCCTCTCCGCCTTCCTTGGGCTAGTCTAAAAGTTCTGGCGGGAGGAGCTTCCTTGGCCACGCTGAAGCCTTTTTTGAAAACCCTCTCGTACCTGATGGCGAAGGCTCTGTCCTACCCCGTCATGCGCCTGTAT
>JAKAKG010000063.1:2976-6559 GCA_021813555.1 Acidobacteriota bacterium | reverse complement strand
TATCGGGCTGCCGTTGGCAGGCCGGGGGGCGCGGTGGCGGGCCGGTGGTTTTCGGCCGATCCCCTTCGGTGGAAGCCCGCGAGGGTAGTCCTCAGGGCAAGCGCAATCGACCGCTACGGAAGGTTCGCCGTCGGCGACGGCTCCCACAACGGCGGTAGGTAGCGGCCTGCCGTTGGCAGGCCGGGGGACGCGGTGCCGGCCCGATGGGTTCGGCCTATCGGCGATCGGCCGCTACAAAGCATCGTCTCGCGTTCGCTTCATCGCGTCCCGCTGAGTTGCGCTTCACTCCTTCGCGTCTCGCGTCGTCGCTTCCGCCTTGCGGGCGGGCCGGGCTTCGTGGTATAGGGCTCTGCTGGAGCGTTCATGAGCCTGCCGCCGCACCCTTGGACCGACAACGAGCTGATCGGGAGGGGCATTTCGTTCCGGGGCTTCGCGCTGCCCGTCTCGGATCATCCCTTCATCATCGAGGAGGGCCAGGTGGACCTCGTCCGCCGCTCGGTGGAGGCGGCCAGCGCCGCCGCGGAGAGGGTGGTGGAGGCCTTTCCGAGGGACCCGCCGCTTCGCCGCCTCTTCGGCTATGACGCCTTTCAGGAGTCGTTCATCCTCAAGGATCCGGGCTACCGTCCCCTCATCCCGCTGGGCCGCTGGGATTCCTTCCTCTTTCCAAGGGGCCCGCGCTTCATGGAGTACAACACGGACGGCACCGCGGGATGGCACTACTCGGCCGCCCTCACGAAGCTGTGGCGCGAGCGCCACGGCATGCCGCAGGAGGACTACCCCCTCACGGCGCGCCTGCTGGATACTCTCCTGGCCTGCTTCCGGCAGTGGGACAGGCGGGGCATCGAGCGGCCGCGCATCGCCATCGTGGACTGGGCGGAGGTGGGAACACGGTCGGAACAGGAGGCGTTGGCGGCCTTCTTCACGGCTTCGGGCTACCCCGCCACGGTGGAGGACCCCAGGGCCCTTCGCCTCATGGAGGGCTCGCTCATGGGGCCTTCCGGCGAGGTGAATCTGGTCTACCGGCGCGTGGTGAGCGAGGAGGCCTTCCTCCGCGCGGGCGAAATCCGCCCCTTCCTCGAAGGCTACCTTGAAGACGCGGCCTGCTTCGTGGGGAGCTTCAGGACCGACCCGGCTTGGAGCAAGGCCCTCTTCGTGATCCTTTCGGACCCGGCCTTCGCGCGCATCGTGCCGCCGCCTCTGGCCTCCGAGCTCGCCTCGTGCATCCCGTGGACGCGCCTGCTTCGTCCCGGCGCCGTGGACCACGAGGGGGAGGCCCGTGACATGGAGGACCTCCTCCTCTCAAACCCGGGCGAATTCGTTCTCAAGCCCGTCCGAGGGTACGAAGGCCGGGGCGTGGTGGTGGGCCCCCTCGTCCCCTTGGACACCTGGAAAGAGGCCGTCCGAGAGGGCATCAGCCACGGCGGCTTCCTGGTGCAGGAGATGCTCCGCCCCGAGCCCGTGGCCATGCAGGGAGGGCCGCCGCGCTACGTCCAGCCGGGCCTCTACGTCCTCCTGGGCCGCCTGGCGGGCTTCCTGGCCCGCACCAGCGCCACTCCCCTCATTTCCCCGGAGTATCCAGAGCGTTATTGCCCCGTCGGCGCGGAGATTCCCTGGGCCGCCGAGGAGGGCGCGAGGGGAGCCGGCGAGCCATGACGCGGCCCCTCCGCGATTACGGCGCCTGCGGGACAGCCGCCCGCGTGGAGATATCGCGGGGCGCGGACCGCCTGGCGCGGATGGCCACGGTCACGGACATTCTGTGGCGGCAACTTCAGGCTTGCCGTGTGGACTGGCTCGGCTTTTACGACATCGCCGCGGACCGCGGCGCTCTGCTCCTGCGCGTCTGCCGCCCCAGGCCCGCGTGCTCTCCCATCGGGCTCCACGGCGTCTGCGGCAAGGCCTGGCGCGAACGGACGCCTTGCGTGGTGGAGGACGTCCACGCCCTGGGCGAAAGCCACATCGTCTGCGACCCCGCCAACCTCTCGGAGGTGGTCGTCCCATGTCTGGAGCCGGACGGCTCGTGCTGGGGCGTCCTGGACCTGGACAGCCGCTCGCTCGCCGCCTTCACCGAAGCGGACGCGCTTGGGCTGCGCCAGGTTCTTCTCGCCGCGGGCTTGACGGTCTGAGGGTATCAATCGAACGCAAAACCACCCGTTTCAAAGACCCCGAGGCACGCGTCCACCACGGCCGGGTCATAGAGGACGCCCGAGAGGGTAGACACCTCCGACAGCGCTTGGCCGATGCCCAGGGCGGGCCGGTAGGGCCGGTGGCTGGAGATGGCCTCCACCACGTCCGCCACGCCCAGGATCCTCGCCTCCAGCAAGATGTCGCTCCCCTTGAGGTGGTTGGGATACCCCGAGCCGTCCATGCGCTCGTGGTGCTGGAGGACGATCTCCGCGGCGGGCCCTTCGAAGGAGATGCCACGCAGGAGGCGGTGGCCCACCTCGCTGTGGGTTTGAATGATGCTCCGCTCGGCTTCGCTGAGACTGCCTGGTTTGGAGAGGATGTCGGAGGGGACCTGGATCTTGCCGATGTCGTGCAGGAGCCCCGCGACGCGAAGAATTTGCACCTGCGCGGGTGTCAGGTCCATGCGCTCCGCGATGGCCGTGGCGAGCTGGACCACCCGCCGCTGGTGGCCGCTCGTGTACGGGTCTTTCACTTCCACCACGGCCGCCAGCGTCTGCACCGTCTCGTCCAGCAGTTTTTCGAGCTGCCGCAGGGTGTCCTCCAGGCGCTCCTTCTCCCGCTTTCGCTCCGTGATGTCCTCGCATACCACGAGAACCACCGGATCCCCGTCCGTTCCGCGGATGGCCCGGGCCGACGCCTTGAGCATCAGCTCGCCTCCGTCGCTCCGCACGTGCCGGCGCTCCCACTGGGCAACCTCGCCGGGCTTGGCCAGCCGCTCGGCCAGCAGCGAAAGGGCGTCCGCACGGGCCCCCTGATGGAGGATGCTCAAGAGTGGCCGCCCCACCAACTCCTCGGCACAGTAGCCGAGCTGCCGGGCGCCGAACTGGTTCACCGAGAGGATGGTCCCCCGGGAGTCCAGCGTGAGGACCATGGAGGGGTTGTCCTCGTAGAGGGCGCGGTACTTCTCCTCGCTGTTCCGGAGGGTCTGGATCGTCCTGAGTCGCGCGATGGTGGGCCCCACCTGGCCCGCCAGAACCATGAGCAGGTGTTCGTCCTCCTCCGTGAAGGCGTCCAGGTCCGTGCTCTCGCTGTTGATGACACCGATGATCTGGTCGCCCACTTTGAGCGGAACCGTCAGCTCCGAGCGCGTGTCCTGGTCCCCCATGCGATAGACGGGATCGAGGCTGACGTCGGGGATCCGCCTGGGAAGGCCCGTGAGGGCCACGGTCCCCACGATACCCTCGCCCAGGACCAGCTCCAGGGCCGTGCTCCCCTTGCGCCGATGGGCGGAGGGGTGGTCCCGCAACAGGCCGGTTTTGGGGTCGTAGAGGATCACGCCGAAGTTGGTGATGGAGAGCGCCCCGCAGATGATGTCGGTGACGCGTTCGATGAGGGCGTGTTCGTCCGCCGCCTCCACGCACGCCGCGGCCACAGCCCGTAGCGCCGCCAGCTCGCCCGC
>JAKAKG010000063.1:0-2876 GCA_021813555.1 Acidobacteriota bacterium | reverse complement strand
TCGAACGCATCCCGCCCCATCTCGCCCCGCGCCAGACGAGCCTCAAGGGCCGCGCGCTGATTGTCGTACCAGCGATCCGGATCGAAATTGTAGGTCATGGGCTCCCCGGTTCCTCGGCCTCCCGCCGCTCCATAGTGTACGCTTTCTGAGCCAGTGTCCGGTGAGCGCCGCCGGTGGTATCCTCAACGGGTGGGGATGCTGGAGACATGGACGGGCAGGCCGGACCGGACGGCGATGGGGACGCGATCGTGCGTGGGACCGCGTCCGTCGCAGCGTTAAAGGGCCCGCGACTGGGCCGCAGGGGTGCGGTTTTATTGTGGAGGATGGCATGTCGGAGGTCGTGAGGTTTTCCTTGCTGTACGGGCCCTATGTCCTGGGTGTGGCCGCCGTCCTTCTCCTGATGAAGGCCGTGGTCATCGTGGGCGGAACGCAGATCGCGGTCATCGAGCGCAAATACTTCGGGAAGGACATGGCCCAGGGCCGGGTGGTGGCGCTCTCGGGCGAGGTGGGCATCCAGGCGCGGACGCTTGGGCCTGGACTCCACATGCTGGTCCCGTTCCTTTACCGCGTGAGCAAGGTTCCCTTTACGACCATCGCCCAGGACGAGGTGGGCATCCTGGAATCCATCGACGGCGATCCGGTGGAGCCCGGCAAGATCTTCGCGAAGGTGGTGCCGGGGCACAACAGCTTCCAGGAGGGCGAGCAGTTCCTCAAGAGCGGGGGCGAGAAGGGCCCGCAGATCCAGATCCTTCCGCCCGGCACGTACCGCATCAACCCGGTCCTCTTCAAGGTGACGCGGGCCAAGGCGATCGTGGTGGACAAGGGGCGCATCGGCCTCGTGACCGCCATGGACGGCCATTCCATACCGCCGGGCCGGCTCCTGGCCCAGCACGTGGAGGGCCACGCCAATTTCGAGGACGGCCAGGCCTTTCTCAACCTGGGTGGCCAGAAGGGGCCGCAGATCGACATCCTGCTGCCCGGCACCTACCGCATCAACATGGCGCTCTTCAAGGTGGAGATCATGGACGCCACCGTCATTCCCGCCAAGAGCGTGGGCTTGGTCACGGCCGTGGACGGCGAGCCCCTCCCCGACAAGGAGTACGTGGCCAAGCCGGTGACGGGCCACAGCGACTTCCAGGACGCCTCCAAGTTCCTCCATGCGGGCGGCCAGCGCGGACCGCAATTCGACGTGCTCAAGCCGGGAACCTACTACATCAACCCGCTCGCCTTCAAGGTGGAGCTGGACAACGTGGCGGTGGTGGAGCGCGGCCAGGTGGCCGTGGTGGTCTCCAACGTGGGCGAGGAGCCCGCCCAGGTGCGCCAGCTCATCGAGGAGGCCGCCAAACGGGAGGGCACGGAGGGCGGCGAAGGCGCGCGGGAGGCCCTGGAGGGCCGGCTGGACCTGGGCATCGAGCGGTACGTCGTGCCGAAGGGCTTCCGGGGCATCCAGCAGGAGGTGGCCGGTCCCGGCTTCTACTACCTGAACCTGCGGGCGTTCATGGCGTACATCGTGGACACGACGAACATCACCATCGACTGGGACGACAGCAAGGAGACGCGCTTCGATCCGCTGAAGGTCATCTCCCGGGACGGGTTCCAGATCAGCGTCTCCGTGAAGGTGGTCATCCGCGTGCGGCCCGACCAGGCGCCCTACATGGTGGCGAAGATCGGCTCCATCGAGAACCTCATCCTCCACGTGATCCACCCCATGATCGATTCGAGCTTCCGCAACCAAGCCTCCTCCACCTCCGCCATGAACTTCATGCAGGACCGCCAGGAGGAGCAGCGCAAGGCGGAGGAGCGGGCCAAGGCCGAGCTGGAGAAGTACCACGTGGAGTGCGTGTCGGTCCTCATCTGCCAGATCAACCTCCCGCAGGACCTCATGGACACGCAGACCAAAAAGATCATCGCCCAGCAGCAACAGGCCATGTACCAGGACCAGCAGAAGGCCGAGCAGACCCGCATCGCCACGGAGAAGACGCGGGCCGAAGCGGACCAGCAGAAGAACCTGGTGGAGGCGGAGATCGGCGTGAAAATCGCCGAGCAGAACAAGGAGAAGGCCATCCGTTTCGCCGAGGGCGAGGGGGAGAGCATCCGCCTGCGCGCCGTGGGCGAGGCCTCGGGCATCAAAGCCAGGGGCGAGGCCGAGGGAGCCAAGATCCTGGCCATCGGCGAAGCCACGGCCAAGGCCTACGAACTCCAGAACAAGGCCGTGGGCCAGCAGGGCGTGACGGCCATTGAGATCGCCAAGCAGATCTCATCGGGCAACGTGAAGGTGACGCCGGACCTGCTCGTGCAGGGCGGCGAGAGCCTGGGCGGGCTGCTCTCGGCCTACCTCACCAACCTCATCACCGCCAAAGGACCATCGGGGGCCGCCGCGAGCGAACCTCCCAAGCAGGCGGGAAAGGTGTAGCGGGTTGGCACCGGTGGTTGGAGAGCAGGCGGAGGACGGCCCGTGGTGGGCGTGCGAGAATTGCGAGCACCGATGGCCATCGCCCCGGGAAACCAAGGGACCTGGGACGGCCGCCGCCGGTGGGAGCGCGGAACCCTCGCGGCGCAACGACCTGGAGGCGGTGCCGCAGGAGATCACGGAAGCGCCTCCGGAGGAGCCCTCGGAGGCCTCCCCGGAGGACGACGGAGACACGGCAGGCCCGCAGTGCCCGAGGTGCTTGTCCCGTCACCTGAGCATGAACGACGTGCTGACCAGCAAGGGCGGCCCGGTGCGTTTCCTCTGCACCGTGTGCGGCGAGGTGTGGGACCAGACGTTCCCGGCGGGCGCTCCCCTTCCCGATCTGCCCGTCGTCCGGGACGGCGACGCCGTGGCCGAGGCGGGGATACACTGCGCTCAGTGCGGGAGCCGGGAGACCGAATCTTGC
>JAKAKG010000020.1 GCA_021813555.1 Acidobacteriota bacterium | reverse complement strand
GCGCGAAGGGCCTCCTGAATCCGTCGTAAACGGTCGTCGTTCATGGTAGGATCAACCTCCTGTGAGGATTATGGCTCATGCGGCCCGGGGGTGGAAGCCCCGCCGCCGCCCAATGTAACGTGGCCGTCCCGGCCCCCGGGCGGCGCACCCCCTGCGAGGACGAGAGGCGGCCATGCCCGAGGGCACCTTCGAGACTCCCGTGGCGACCCGGTTCAAGGACGTGGACGCCATGGGCCACGTGAACAACGCCGTGTACGTCACCTATCTGGAGGAGGCCCGGGCGGCCTTCGCCCGGCAGGTCTTGGGCCTATCGGCTGCGGAGGACTTCGACTTCGTGGTGGCCCGGGTCGAGGTGGACTACCGGCGTCCTCTCTTATACGGGGAAGACCTGCGGGCCCAGGTCCGCGTCTCGGGCATTGGGACCAGCTCCTTCACCTTCCAATACCGCCTTCTGGCGGGTGACGACCTCGTCGCGGAGGGCCGCACGGTGCAGGTCTTCTACGACTATGCCCGGGGCGAAAAGAAGCCCGTCCCCGAGCGCTTCCGTGCCGCGGCCGCCCCGTTCCTTGTCACGGAGAAGGGGTGATGCTGCGCCTTCGCGAGATCGAACTCCAGGGCTTCAAGTCCTTCGCCGAACGCACCAAGATGCCCCTCCCGGGAGACATCCTCGTGGTGGTGGGCCCCAACGGCGCGGGCAAGAGCAACGTCACCGACGCGGTCCTTTGGGCCCTGGGCGAGCAGAGCCCCAAGTCCCTCCGGGGCAAGAAGATGGTGGACGTC
The DNA here is from genome assembly GCA_021813555.1 of Acidobacteriota bacterium. GTDB lineage: Bacteria > Acidobacteriota > UBA4820 > UBA4820 > DSQY01 > JAKAJA01. Next base: position 32,245 of record JAKAKG010000020.1, on the reverse strand, counting down.
ATCTTCAACGGGACACAGAAGCGGCCGGCGGCGGGGTCCGCCCAGGTCCTCATGACCTTCGAGGACACGGACGGAACCAAGTACCAGGTGGGCCGGCGCCTTCTCCGCTCGGGAGAGAGCACCTACCTCATGGACGGCCGGCCCGTGCGCCTAAAAGACATGCACGAGTTCCTCATGCGATACGCCATCTCCACCCAGGGAAGCTACCTCGTGGAGCAGGGCGAGGTGTCGGCCCTACTGGAAGCCAATCCCGAAGAGCGGCGCATGATCTTCGAGGAGGTGGCCGGCATCGCCCACTTCAAGGAAAACCGCCGGAGCGCCCTCTCCAAGCTCGACTCCACCACGGGCAATCTCACCCGCCTCAACGACATCGTCTCCGAGGTGGAGTCCCAGATGGGGACCCTCAAGCGGCAGGCGTCCAAGGCGGACCGTTTCGTCCGCCTCTCGGATGAGCTTCGCGAGCGGCGCCGGTCCTTCTGGGGGCGCAGTTTCGGCAAGTTCACGGGCCAGCGGTCGGCTCTGGCGAGGGACCTCGCCCTCTTCCAGGAAGAGCGCCAGCGGCGCGAAACGGCCCTCTCCCGGCTCCAGTCGGAGCTGGAACAGGCGACCCTCCAGCTGAGCGAGCACGAGACTTCCCTGGCGTCCCTTATCCAGTCCATCCACGACAAGGAGCTGGACCACGAGCGCGGGGAGCAGGAAATCAAGCGCCGGACGGATCAAGTGGCCTCCAGCCAGGGCCGCCTGCGGCAGATCGTGGCGGACCGGGAGGACTTGCGCCGCAGGATGGAGGCGGGACGGGCAGACCGGGAGCGCCTGGAGGCGGAGGCAACGGCGCTGGCGGCTTCGGAAACGGCCGCCCGGGCCACATCGGAAGGCTCCCTCAAGGCGCTTGAAGAAGCCCGCGCCCGCGTCGAGGCCCTGGAAGGGGCGCAGAGGGAGCTCCGCCAGCGGGCCTTCGCCCAAGCCCAGGAGCAGGCCCGCGCCTCCTCGGAGGTGAAGCGCCAGGAGGAGGAGCTGCGGCGGCTGGGCGAGCGCGAGAAGCGCCTCCAGCGAGAGGGCGAGTCCCTTGCGGCGAGGGAGCAGTCCCTCCAGGAAAGCCTGGAAGGCAAGTCCGCTGAACGATCCTCGGCGGACGAAGCCCTCCTTCAGGCCCGAACCGCCCGGGAGGACGCGGAGCGCCGGTCCGAACGTTCGCAGGCGGCCCTGGAGGCGGCCACGACGGCCCTGGCCGAAGGGCGCCAGAGGAGCGCAGCGGCCCAGAGCCGGCTGGAGGTTCTCATCCAGCACGAGGCCACCCTCCGCTCCTCCGCCCACGCGTTCCTGAAAAAGCGGTACCCCGAACGCGTGCAGCGCACCCTCGCGGAGGCCCTCTCCGGAGTCCCGGACGGGCTCGTTCCGGCCCTTTCCGCGGCCCTGGGCGACCTCCTGGAAGGGTATCTCAAGGGCCGGTGGGACGATGTCACTCCGGCCCTCACAGCGCTCAGGGCCGGACGGGCCGGCGAGGCGGTTTTCTTCCTGGACGCGGCCCTGCGGGAGAACGGCCCCTTGCCCACCCTCCAGGGAAGGCCTGAGTTTCAAGGCTGGCTCCACGAGGCCGAAGGGATCCCCGCAGACTTGAAGGGCCTCTTGCCCTTGGTCGCCCTGTCTCCCCATCCCGAGGCGGCCCGCGCCCTCGCCATGGAGGGAGTGGCCGCGGTCTCCCTGGACGGGATCTTCGCCCATCCGAAGGGGTGGATGCGAGGCGGCGCGGGAGGAAAGGGCGGCGCCTCGCTCCTCGAACACCAGCGGGAACGGCGCGCGGCGGAGCGGGACCTGGAGGCGGCGCGTTCCGCCACGGCGGAGGCCCAGGCCGCCCTGGAGAAGGTCCGGGGCGAGCGCGAGGCCTCAAGGCAGGCCCTCGAGCTTGCGCGGGCCGCCGAAACCGAGGCGGCCAAGGTGGCCGCAAGTCTCGCCCGGGACGTCGAGGCCCTCGAATCGGAAGGACGCCGCCTGGAGTCCGCCCGCGAGCTGTTCGAGACGGAGGCGGCCCAAGCCCGTGAGGAGCGATCCACCTGGGAACCGCAACTGGCCGAGATGGTGAGGCTTCTGGAAAAGGCCTCCGCGGAGGCCGCCCGTGTGGACCTCCAGATCAAGGCCGGCGAGACGGCGGCGGACGCCGCCAAGGCCGCCCAGAACACGGCCCACGAGGCCGTGGCCGACACCCGGTCCGCGTGGAGCGAAGTGAACCAGCGCCTCCAGGCGTGCCGCGACACGCTGGAACGCTCGGGCAAGGCCCTGGAAGACCTCGCCGCGACGGATGCCAGAATCGCCCGCGAGGGAGAGGGGCTCACGGCACGGGTGGCCGCGCTCACCGCCGAGATCACCGAAGGAGACCGGTCCCTCCGCGGCCTCCTCCTGGCTCTCGAGGAGCTGCGTCAGCGCAAGGTCACCTTCGAGCAGGAGCTGGAAAACCTCAAGGCAGGCGTGGAGGCGTCCCAGCGGCACGTGAAAGATGCCAGGGAGGCCCTGGAGGTGGCCCGCGAGGAAGTGGCCCGCACCGAAGTGGCCCTGGCCGGAGTGGAGGCGGACTTGCGCAACCTGTCGGAGCGCATGGGGGAGGTCTTCGAGGAGGATCCGGAAGCCCTCGCCCAGGCCTTCTCAGGCGAACCGCCCCTGAGCGACGAGGAGCGCCAAGCGGAGCACAAGGCCCTGGCCCGCCTGGAGGAGCGCATCGCCGAGCTGGGCGCCGTGAACATGCTGGCCAGGGACGAGTACGGCGAACTGGAAAAGCGCTTCGAATTCCTCACGGGCCAGCGAAAGGACCTGGAAGAAGCCGTGGCCAACCTCCAGGACACCATACGCAAGATCAACCGAACCACGAAAGAGCGCTTCATGGAGGCCTTCGAGGCGGTGCGAATCCACTTCGCCCATCTCTTCAAGGAGGTCTTCGAGGGCGGGGAAGCCCGCCTGGGATTGCTGGATGAGCAGAACCCCCTGGATACGGGCGTGGAGATCTTCGCCCAGCCTCCCGGGAAGAAGCTCCAGCACATGGACCAGCTCTCGGGCGGCGAGAAGGCCATGGTGGCCATCGCCCTCCTTTTCAGCCTCTTCCGCTACCGTCCCCAGCCCTTCTTCATTCTGGACGAGGTGGACGCCCCCCTGGACGAAGCGAGCGTCCACCGGTTCAACCGCCTCTTGGAGCAGTTTCGCGGCCAGACCCAGTTCATCGTGGTCACCCACAACAAGAAGACCATGGAGATGGCGGAAGTCCTCTACGGCGTCACCATGCCCGAAGGGGGCATCTCCCGGATCGTCTCCGTCCGGCTGGCCGAGGTGGAGGAAAAACTGGGCGTGGGGAAGGGGTGAGGGAGGATTGGGGAATTCGGAATTCGGAATTCGGAATTCGGAAGGGGACTTGCGAATTGCGAAGGACTTCCTCTCGGATGGCATCATCACGTGATGGCTTGCTCGTGTCTACCTCTTCACACCTCGCGTCTCGTTTGAGGGGCGGGAGGCTTGTCCTCTTGGCCCTCTCCATGGCCGCCCTTACCCTCACCGCGTTGGCACAGGACCTTCGCGTCTCCACGCGGACGGACCGGACGAGCCTTCGCATCGGCGAAAACCTCACCTTCACCCTGGTCATCTCCGGCGCCAAGTCGGCCATCCCTCAACCGGCCCTCCCGCCTCTCCCGGGGTTCAAGAGCGTGGGACAGTACATGACACCCGAGTCTACCCCCTCGGGCATGGCCCTCGCTTATCATTACCTCCTCACTCCCACGGAAGCGGGCCATCTGTCGGTGCCCAACTTCGACCTCCGCATCGGGGGGGAGACTTATCCCGTGACGGGCTTCTCGGCGGACGTGGAGACGGCCCCCGGGCGTCCCCAAGGGCGACCTCCCGGCGAGGCGCAGCCCCTGCCAAAGGCGGGCTCGGACCTTCTCCTGTCGGGCTCCCTCTCCGCCTCCCGCGTGTACCAGGGCCAGCCCGTCATCTACGCCCTTCACCTCCTCACGAGGCGGTCCGTGCGCGGCCTGGACCTGGTCCAATCCCCTGACTTTTCAGGCTTTCAGCGGGTGGAGGATCCGAACGCCACGGGGAGCCCCACGCGGCAAGCCAACCGGGAAGGGCGAGTCTATCTGGACGTGGTCGTGAAGCGCGCGGCCCTCTTCCCGCTCCGCACGGGACGGCTGGAGGTGGGTCCCTTCACCGCAGAGCTGCGCCTCGAACCCTCAGGTACCGGTGGCCCTCAGCGCGTGACCGTGACGGGAGGCCAGGCCTCCCTGGACGTTCTTCCGTTGCCTCCGCCGCCGCCGGGCTTCAAAGGGGCCGTGGGAATCTTCCGCCTGGCGAGCATCACCCCGCCGCCCGCCAAGGCCGACATGGGCCAGCCCTTTTCCCTCCGTCTCCGTATCGAAGGAGCGGGCTTCCTCCCGGAAGACCCCCTGGAGCGGACGTCCTCGCCCTTCTTCTCTCCCTATCCGGCCACGACCGAGGACGAGAGCGCGTTCAGCGGAGGAACCTACCAGACACACAGAACCGTGCGGCTCCCCATCCTGCCCAAGCTAGCCGGGGACGCCCTCCTCCCTCCCGTGCGCCTGGTGTATTTCGACCCACAAGCCCGGGCCTACGAAACCCTGGAGGCGGGCGGCGGAAAGGTTCTGGTGACGGGACAGGCGGCTTCACCCCAGGGAGAGGCGAGCTTGGCCCCCCTCATCCGCTCCCCTCGCCCGGGCCCCGCTCCCAAACGGCCCATGGCTCCGAGCCTCTTCTGGACCCTGCTGGCCCTGCCTTTCGCGGTGAACCTCCTGCTGGGCGCGGGCTCGGCTCTCTACAAGACCTTCCTTCTGGCCCCCGAGAAGGCGCGGGCGCGGGCTCTCGCCCGCCAGGCGCGGCGCGGCCTCCACCACGCACGGCGCTCTATGGACGTGCGCAAGGCCGACGCGTTCCACGACGCCCTCAGTTCTGCCCTCACCGCATCCCTGGATCTGCTCACGGCGCGCGCCACGGGGGGCCTGAGCCGCGGACAGCTCCAGGAGGCCTTGGCCGCCTCGGGGATGAAGGAGGAGGACGTGACGGGCGTTCTGGACCTTCGGGAGGACATCGAGACAGCCCGCTATGCCCCCGAGCGTCCCACCCGGCAAGACCTTCAGGCTCGATATGAGCAGGTCGCCAGGCGGGCCAAGGAGATGGAATCATGAGCCTCCGTCTCAAGAAACCGCGCGGCTCCCGAAGGCGCCGCCTTCTCGTCCTGGCCGCCGCCTTCGTCCTCCTGCTCATGTGCATCCCCACGGCCACTTTCTCGGGTGACGCCTCCACCCTCCTGGCCGCCCGTGCGGCGGAGGCTTACGACCAAGGGCACTACGAGGAGGCGGCCCAGCTCTACGAGCGGCTCACGGTCTCGGGAGACGACGGAGGCGAGACCCGATACGACCTGGGCAACTGCTACCTCAAGGCGGGCGACTTGGGGCGGGCCATCCTGGAGTACCGGCGGGCCCTCAAGTTCTCCCCCGGGCTGGACCTCGCGGAGCGCAACCTGGCCGTGGCCCGGCGCCTCCTCCCGGCCCGGGTGGCCCCGTGGCAACCCTCACCGTGGGAAGCGTTCATCGCCTCGGTGCCCTTGGGTCTTCTCCAAGGGCTGCTGCTGGGATGTTCCCTTCTGGGGAACGCGGCTCTCGCTTTTGTTCTCCTGGGCCCGGCGGGCCGAGGACGGAGAGCCGCCTCGGCGTTCCTTGTGGGAGCCTTCGCGTGCACCCTCCTTCTCGCCGGGACGTTGGCCTACGCCCTCACCGTCCTCCCCTCCCACCGGCCGGCGGTGATCCTCCAGCCCGCCCCCGTCTACGCCTCCCCCGAAGGGAAGGGCGCCCCGCTGGTGACCCTGCCCCCCGGCTCGGAGGTGATCTTGGCCGCCCGTGCCGGCGACCGGGCACTGGTGATCTGGGGCGAAGGGCGCGGCTGGACCGCCGCCCCGGACGTGGAAACGCCGTGATGAGCCCCCGCGCGAGGCGCTTGGCGGTGATCGGCACGGCCGTAGCCTGCGCGGCGGGAGGTGCCCTTGTCTTCCATCTCTTCCGTTCAAGCGTCCCGCCTCCGGCTCCGGCCACGGTCGCCCCTGCCAAACCACCTCCCGCCGTCTCTCCTCCGGCCCTCACACCGCCGCCGCCCCCCCCGGCGCCCGCCGTGGCCCCTCGCGCTCAGGTAGTCTCCTGGTCCGGCCTGCAGATTGCCCCCTGTGAGAGCGATCTGCGGTTCGATCCCATGGTGACGCCCGTCTTGGGGCGGCTGGACCAGGACATCCTGGCGGCCGTGAAGGACCTGAAGGACGCCTCGGGCCTGTTTCCCGTGGCGGAGGACCGCGTGTCCTTCGTGCCCGTCTCCCGCACGGAGGCATCCTTCCGCGAGGCCTATGCAGCCGCGCCTGCGGAGGGCGGAGTGCGGGTGGATGTGCCTTTGGAGCCCCTGGTTCTGGCGTGGTGGCCGTCGCGCCAGGTTTTGGCCTCGGCCCTCGCGGAAGCCATCCTCCTCCAGGAGGTCCCGAGGTACGCGCAGGCCCCGGCCTGGCTCCGCCACGGCATCGCCCTCCATTTGTCCCGGTTCGGCCCAACCTACGCCAACCGCGCGGTGCCGGACAGCACCCTGCCGCCGCCCCAGCTCGTGCGGCCCCTGGATGAAACGGGCGATCTGGCGTGGCTGGACGGCTACTGGGCCGTCCGAGCCCTCTCGGCCCGCAGAGGGGACGAAACCGTCAAGCGCTGGGTGCAACGGATGTTCGAGGGTAGGACGTGGATCGAGGCTCTCCTGGACGCCTCGGGCGAGACGCCGCAAGTCTTCCAGGAAAGGTACATGGCGTGGGCCACCGCCCATCTTCGGGACCGGTGCGCCAACCGCCAGGCCGTGGCCGACGCCGTGGCCCTCCTGCGCCTTCAGAAGGAGGGGGAAGCTGCGGCGCTGCTGACGACCTTCGTCCAAAACAACCCCCTGGACCTCTACGCGGGTAATGCCAAGTACTTCCTCAACTACGCCCGGTTTCGCCTGGGCGATTACGAGGACGCCATCAACGGGTTCACGAACCTTCTGGTGAACGATCCCGCCACCACCACCTGGCAGGGCAAAGCCCACTACTTCCTGGGGCGCTCCTACCAGCTCGCCGGGTACCGGCCCCTTGCCCTGAAGGAGTACATGCTCGCGGCCCTCGACCCCGACAGCGCCCTCCTCCGGAAGCTCGCCAAGCAGCACCTGGCGGAGGTGGAGGAGTGAGCCATGGATGAGGAGTGAGGAGTGAGGAGCGAGGAGAATCGAAACCACACGCCCATCGTGATCGGCCTCACGGGACCCAACGCGGCGGGCAAGGGCGAGGCCGCCGCGGCCTTCCAGGCCCGAGGCTTTGCGTGCCACAGCCTCTCCGACGTGGTGCGCGAGGAGGCGGCGCGGCGCGGCCGAAGCACGGGGCGCGACGACCTCATTCTCACGGGCAACGAGCTTCGGCGCGAACGCGGGCCGGGGGTCCTGGCCGAGCTGATGGTCCCCAAACTGGGCGTGCGGGACCTCGTAGACTCCATTCGAAACCCTGCCGAGGTGGAGGTGCTGAGGCACGTCCATGGATTCGTCCTCCTGGGCGTCACGGCCTCCCCCGAGGTGAGGTTCGCCCGCGCCCTGAATCGCCGTGGGCGGGGCGATGCCCTCTCCAGCCTGGAGGCCTTCCTCGCCAAGGAGGCGGAAGAAAACTCCTCCGACCCCGCCGCCCAGCGGCTGAGCGCCACCTTCGCCCTGGCGGACCTGGTGGTCGTGAACGACGGCACGATTCAGGATCTGCGTGAAAAAATCGGCGCGGTCCTGCTTGGCCTGGAGGGGGAGGACGCCGGGTAAGCACAGCCGGCGCCCCGAACCCGCGGAGGAAGGTGGCCATGGCCAAGCGCACGCTTCATATCCCGGCGAACATGGCGGGCCTTCGCCTGGACCAGGCCCTCACCGCTTTGGTTCCGGACCTGAGCCGGCGGGGCGCCCGAGCCCTCATTCAAGCGGGAGCCGTGTATTTGGGCGGGCGGCGCTGCCGCACGGCCTCCAAGTTCGTGCAGGCGGGTGTGCAGGTGGGGCTGGAGCAGAGCCTTCCCCGGCGGCAACGCGCCGATCCTGTGGAGGTCAGCATCTTATGGGAGGGAGAAGGGATCCTCGCCCTGGACAAGCCTGCGGGCGTCCCCTTCGCCCCCACGCGATTGGCCGTGGAGGGAAGCCTCCTCTACGCCCTGGCCCGCCGCCTGGGCCGGCCCATGAACCAGCTCTATCCCGTCCACAGGCTCGACACGCCCACCTCGGGGGTGGTGCTCGTGGCCCTCACGGCCAAGGCCGCGGGCTTTCTGGGCGACGCCCTTGCGCAGGGCCGCGTGCACAAGACCTACCTGGCTTGGGTGGCAGGTACACCGGGCCCTCCCGAGGGAGAATGGACGTGGCCCCTCTCCAGCGTGGAGGGGGGGCGCGTCAGAGTGGACGTGGACGGCCGCCCGGCCGTGAGCCTCTACCGCGTCCTAGACGCACGAGGCGGCGAGAGCTTCCTTGAACTCAGACCCCTCACGGGCCGCACCCACCAGCTCCGAGCCCACTGCGCCGCCGCCCGGTGCCCCATCGCAGGCGACAAGACCTACGGCGGCCCCCTCACGGCCCCTCGCGCCCTCCTCCACGCATGGCGGATCGTCTTCCCTCTGCCCGGCGGCGGCGAGCAGGCCGTCGAGGCGCCCGTGCCGGAGGACATGAAGAGGGAGCAGGGAGCAGGGAGCAGGGAGCAGGGAGCAGGTAGCAGGTAGCCGGGAGACGGGAGCGAAGAGGCGAAACGCAAGCCGCGTGAGCCAACTGCACCTAACCCCGCTTCGCTCAATCCGCAGTCTCCTTTCCGCCATCGCCTCGTTCCAAAACAGTCATGGCACTCGGGTGGGCAGCGTTTTCCCCCGCTTTCCGCTTCCCGCTTTCCGCTTTCCGAATTACCAGCTTCCCAGCCCCCTGTTACCCCGACATCCCCCCCGCATCTTGGAGGGTGTTCCCGATCCTCGGAACGCGCTATATTGGATCAAGTGAAACCGCCATGATGCTTTAAGGGGGAACCATGAACGGAACCAAAACCGTCTTGTGGGCCGCGGCGCTGGCGCTGGCCTTCGGTGGACTGAACGCGGCAGCGCAGGTCCCCGCCCCGGACCCGGCCCCAGCCCTCGGTCCGGCCGTCACCGTGACGCTCGACGAGGCCCTTTCGCGGGCCAAGGCCAACAACGCCCTCCTCCAGGCGGCCCGGGCCGACGTCCAGGCCAAGGAGGGCCAGTTCAAGGAGGCCCGGTCGTACTTCCTCCCCAACCTGTCCTTCTCGGAAAACTACAGCCGCACCAACAATCCCGTCTACGTGTTCATGGGCAAGCTCACGCAGGCCAATTTCGGCATGCAGGACTTTTACATCCCGAGCCTCAACAATCCCGAGCCGCTCACCAACTTCCAGTCCCGCGTGGAGGTGACCTTCCCCCTGTTCACGGGCGGCAAGCTGACGGCGGCCTACAGGGCCACCAAGCTCGGCATCGACGCGGCCCGCAGCAAGGGAGACTTCGCCGAGGCGAGCGTGGTGAAGGGCGTCACCGAAGCCTTCTACGGGAGCCTCCTGGCCAAGCAGGCGGCGGGCGTCATGCAGGAGGCCGTGAAGACCGCGCAGGCCCACCAGAAGCAGGTGGAGGCCATGTACAAGCAGGGCCTCGTGCTGGATTCCGACCTCCTCCGCATCCGGGTCTTCGCCGCCGACATGGCCCAGCAGGCCTCGGCCAGGGCCGCCGATGCCCAGGTGGCCCGCGCCTATCTGGGGTACGCCATGGGCACGGAGCAGGACGTGGACCCGAAGGGAGACTTCGCGCCGCCGGCGGCGGCTCTGCCTCCCCTCGATGAGGCCGAGAAAGCCGCCCTGGAGGGACGGGGAGACCTCAAGGCCATGGCCCTGCAAACCCAGCAGGCGGAGCAGGGGGTCAAGATGTCCCGGGCCGACTACTGGCCGCAGGTGGGCGTCATGGCCGCCTACGAGCAGGACACCCAGCGCTGGACGAAAGCGGCGTGGGGTGACAATTGGATGCTCGGCGTCCAGGTCAAAATTCCGATCTTTGACGGCGGGGCCCGCGCCGGCCGTGTGGAAACGGCCCGCGCCCAGCAGTTGCAGGCCCAGCAGGCCCTCCTGGACCTCCAGCAGAAGGCCCGGGTGGAAGCCAAGGCCGCGTGGCTGCGCGCCAAATCCGCCGCGGAGCGGGTAGCCGTGACCACGGATTCCGAGGCCCAGGCGAGGGAGAACCAGCGCATCGTGGCCCTCCGGTACAACGAGGGGCTCGCTACGATCACGGACCTGCTGGACGCGGACATGGCCCTCACCAGCGCGTCGCTGACCCGGGCCCAGGCCATCCATGACGAGATCGTAGAACGCGCGCGCCTTGCGTGGGCGATGGGGAAGTGAGGAACCGGGAGCAGCGAGCAGGTAGCCGGGAGCGGATTGTGTTGACCTCTCCCCGCTCCCCGCTCCCCGCTCCCGCCAGGTCTTTTGGGAGCTGACCGATGAAGACATTAGTAAGTCTGTTAGGGATTTCCACCGTGCTGGTAATGCTCACGGCGTGCGGGCACAAGGTGGAGCAGCGGGAGGCGGGGCCCAAAGTGCCCGTTCAGGTGGTGGCCGCGGCGGAGCAAAACCTGCCCTCGGCGGAAGAGTTCGTGGGCAACATCCGCAGCAAACAGGCCGTGGTCATCTCCACCAAGATGATGGGCCGGGTGGTGAGGTTCTTCGTGGAGGAGGGCCAAGCCGTCACCAAGGGCCAGCCCCTCGTGGACGTGGACGCCTCCGAGGCCCAGAGCGCCTACGCCCAGTCCAAAGCGGGAGTGGACGCCGCCGACGTGGCCGTGCGGAACATGGAGCGGGATCACGAACGCTTCAAGAGCCTGTACGAGCAGAAGGCCGTCACCAAGCACCAGCTCGAACAGGTGGAGATGGGCCTGGCGTCGGCCAAGGCCCAGAAGGCCCAGGCCGAGGCGGGCCTCAAGATGTCGGGGACCCTCCTGTCTTACGGCAAGATCCTCGCCCCGGACGCGGGCATCATCACCAAGAAATGGATGGACGCGGGCAACATGGCGTTCCCGGGCGCCCCCATCCTCACCCTGGAAAACCCCAAAGACCTGGAGATCTCCGTATCCGTGTCCGAGGACAAGGCCCGCCTCATCAGCCCCGGCCAGCAAGCCCAGGTCACCGTGGACGCCCTGGGCAAGTCGCTCACCGTGCCCGTGACGGCCGTGGTGGGCGCCTCCGATCCCATGACGCGCACCTCAACGGTCAAGCTCTCCATCCCCGACGGGTCGGGCTTGGCGCCGGGGCAATTCGCCCGCGTGCGCTTCGGCAGCCTCGCCTTCAAAGCCCTCGCCGTGCCCGCCGCCGCCCTCCAGACGGAGGGACAGATGGACGGCGTCTTCGTGGCGGACCAGGCGGGGCTGGCGCGCCTTCGCTGGATCCAGACGGGCGCCCGAGGGGACGGCCTCGTGCAGGTCATGGCGGGCCTCAACGCCGGGGAGCGGGTCATCGTCCCCGTGCCCCCGGGCCTCAGTGACGGACAGCCCGTGGAGATCACGGCCTCCAGCGCCGAGGTGAAGCCATGATCAAGGTCGGACCCTCGGGCCGGATCGCGCACTATTTTCTGAACAACCGGCTCACCCTCCTCTTCATCATCACGGCCCTCATCGCGGGCGTCTTCGCGGTGATGATGACGCCCCGGGAGGAGGAGCCGCAGATCAAGGTCCCCATGGTGGACATCTTCCTTCCCATGCCGGGCGCCTCGCCGCAGGAGATCGAGCAGCGCGTGGTGACGCCCATGGAGAAGCGCATGTGGGAGATTTCCGGAGTGGAGTACGTCTACTCCACCTCCGCCGCCAACATGGGCATGGTCATCGTCCGCTTCAAAGTGGGGACCGACGCCGACTCGGCCGTCCTGAAGATCTACGACAAGGTGGCCGGGAGCATCTACGACGCCCCTCAGGGCGCCATGATGCCCCTCATCAAGCTGCACGGCATCGACGACGTGCCCGTCCTGGCCCTTACCCTGTGGGGCAAGGGCTACGACGCCTACACCCTCACGCGCCTGGGACACGAAGTGGAGATGCAGCTCCGCGCCGTGCCCGACGTGGCCCAGGTGGACGTCATCGGCGGCCAGGAGCGAGAGGTGCGCGTGGTCCTGGATCCCGTGCGCATGGCGGCCCACGGCGTGAACCCGCTCTCCATCGCCCAGTCGCTCCAGGCTTTCAATTCCCGCCTGCCGGCGGGAGACCTGGTGAAGGACAACAAGGAGATCCGCCTGGAGGTGGGCTCCTGGCTGAAGAATAAGAACGACGTCGCCTCCGTCCTCGTCTCCTTCGCCAACGGCCACCCCGTCTATCTGGGCGACGTGGCGCGCATCGAGGACGGCCCGCCCGTTCCGGGCCAGTACGTCCTCTTCGGCGTGGGCCCCGCGGCAAGCGAGAAGGGCATCGCCAAGGACGCCCACGGGCAGTACCCCGCCGTCACCATCTCGGTGGCCAAGCGGCCGGGCGTGAACGCCTCGGCCCTGAACGAGCTGCTGCTCGCAAAAGTGCACGGGCTCAGGGGAAACCTTCTGCCCTCGGACCTGAACGTCACGGTGACGCGCGATTACGGCGAATCGGCCGCGGAGAAGTCCAACGAGCTCATCAAGCACCTCATCCTGGCCACCCTCGCCGTGGTCCTCCTCATCGGCTTCATGCTGGGCTGGAAGGAGTCCCTCGTGGTGGGCATCGCGGTGCCAGTCACCCTGGCGCTCACGCTCCTCATCTACTACCTGAGCGGGTACACCCTGAACCGCGTCACCCTTTTCGCCCTCATCTTCTCCATCGGCATCCTCGTGGACGACGCCATCGTGGTAGTGGAAAACATCTACCGGCACTTCACCATGCGCGACGGCCGGAGCCTCACGCGCAAGGCCATCGAGGCCGTGGACGAGGTGGGCAACCCCACCATCCTGGCCACCTTTACGGTCATCGCGGCCATCCTCCCCATGGCCTTCGTGCGCGGCATGATGGGGCCCTACATGCGGCCCATCCCCGTGGGCGCCAGCGCCGCCATGCTCATCTCCCTGGTGGTGGCCTTCATGGTGTCGCCCTGGGCCGCCTTCCGCCTCCTCAAGTCCCACGCCCAGCACCAAGGGGGGGACGAGGAGGAGAGCCGGCACGGCATCATGGACAAACTCCTGCTGACGTATCGTAAGATCATGACCCCCCTCACCCATGACACCCGCAAGGGGGTGATTTTCCTCATCGTCACCGTGGTCCTCCTCCTGGCCTCCGTGTCCCTGGTCATCTTCAAAGTCGTGAAAGTGAAGATGTTGCCGTTCGACAACAAGAGCGAGTTCCAGGTCATGGTGGACATGCCCCAGGGAACCCCGCTGGAGGAGAGCCTCCGGGCGGCTCAGCAGCTCGCCCAAAAGCTGACGCAGATGAAGGAGGTCACGGACTACCAGATCTACGCCGGCACCTCCGCGCCCATTACGTTCAACGGCTTGGTGCGCCACTACTACCTGCGCCGCCAGCCCTTCTCCGCCGACATCCAGGTGAACCTCCTTCCCAAGGGGGAGCGGTCCCTCCAGAGCCACGATCTGGCGAAGGAGGCCCGGAACCTGCTCCTACCCCTGGCCAACGAACTCGGCGTCAAAATGAAGGTCATCGAGGTGCCCCCGGGGCCGCCCGTCCTGTCCACGCTCGTGGCCGAGGTTTACGGCCCCAAGCTGGACGGGCAGCTTCAGATAGCACGCGACATTCTGAAGATGTACAAGGAGACGCCGGGTGTGGTGGACGCGGACATCTACGCCGTGGAGCCCCAGACCCAGATCGACCTCCAGGTGGATCCCAAGAAGGTGGCCGCCGCCGGCCTGAGCGTCATGGAAGTGAGCAACGCCGTCTCCATGGCCGTCCACGGCGCCCCCGCGGGCCTGGCCCACATGCCCAGAGAGCGGGAGGCGGTTCCCATCCTCTTGCAAATGCCCCGGGCCTCCCGAACGGACCTGGCCTCCCTCTCGTCGCTCCAGATCCAGAACCGGCAAGGCACGCTGGTGCCCCTCTCCCAGCTCGTGACGCCCGTAACGGGCACCATTCCGCAGGAGATCTACCACAAGAACCTCCAGCGGGTGGTCTACGCCGTGGCCGACGTGGCGGGGGCCATCGAGAGCCCCGCCTACGCCATGTTCAAGCTCAACACCCTCATGGATAAACTCAAGCTCCCCGACGGAACCACGGGGCTCAGGCGCCTCTACACCGAGGCTCCGCTGTTGACGGACCACTACACCATGAAGTGGGACGGGGAGTGGCAGATCACCTACGAGGTCTTCCGGGATTTGGGGGTGGCCTTCGCCCTGGTCCTCATCCTCATGTACATCCTTATCGTGGGATGGTTCAAGAGTTACCTTACGCCGCTGGCCATCATGGCACCCATCCCCCTCTCGCTGGTGGGTATCATCCCCGCCCACGGCCTCATGGGGGCCTTCTTCACGGCCACTTCCATGATCGGATTCATCGCCCTGGCGGGCATCGTCGTCCGCAACTCCATTCTCGTGATCGACTTCGCCGAGATGAAGATGCGCCAGGGCATGCCTCTTAAAGACGCGGTGGTGGAAGGCGGCGCCGTGCGCTTCCGCGCCATGCTCCTCACGGCCCTCGCCGTGGTGGTGGGCTCCTCGGTCATGCTGGCGGACCCCATCTTCCAGGGCATGGCCATCGCCCTCATGGCAGGCGAGGTAGCGAGCACCTTGCTTTCCTGGGGCGCCATCCCCATCCTGTACGTGCTCTTTTACGGCGACAAGCCGCCGGTCCACGACGAGGACTTCGAGGAAGAGGAATAGATTTCACAGGGAGGCGGTGAGGCAGTGAGCAAATTAGCTTGCTCCGGGAAACAGAATCTCACCGTCTCATCGCCTCACTGTAAGCGTCTTTTGGGAGCGGGAAAATGAAGATGCTCTTTCTGGTCACGGACAGCGAATACGAGCCTCACTGCATGAACACGCTGCGGGAGAAGGGGGTTACGGGCTACACGGTCATCCCGGAAGTCTTCGGCGCGGGGCGCACGGGATCCAAGATGGGCGACCGCGTTCACCCTGGCGCCTCTATGGTCATCATCGCCGTCGTACCCGATGACGTGGTCCCCGGCCTCATGGAGTGCATCCAGGGCTGCATCGCCGACAAACGGTTTTGCGCCTCCACGCACGCGTGGGTCCTGCCCGTGGACGGAGCCTTGCACGCGGAATAGGAACGGACGAGGGCGCGGGACCCTCTTCGTGGTTGAGGATCCATGACTGGCCACTGGACCTTCCTGCTCTACATCCTTGCCCTGGTCTCGGCGGTGCTTCACGTCCGCGCCGAGTACGCGGGGCCCCGCTGGGTGGTTTATCTCTGCAAACCCATGACAACGGGCCTGATTCTTCTGGCGGCCGCCCTCGGCCCGGCACCCGGCGGTTCCGTGTACCGCGCCGCCATCCCGGTGGGTCTCGCCTTCTCCCTGGCGGGAGACGTTTTCCTCATGCTTCCTGGGGATCGTTTCCTGCCGGGGCTTGCCAGTTTCCTCGCCGCCCACCTGTGTTACATCACCGCCTTTTCCTCGGGCACCCGGTTGGGCCTGTCACCCTGGACGACACTGCCGCTCGTGCTCTACGGGGCCCTTCTCCTCCCCATACTCTGGCCGCACCTTGGCCCCATGAAGGTGCCCGTTCTCCTCTACATGGCCGTGATCCTGGCCATGGCGTGGCGCGCCCTCTGCCGCTGGGACCAGATGGGCGGCACCGGCGCGCTGCTGGCCGCCGCGGGAGCACTCCTCTTCGTGGCCTCCGACTCGGCCCTGGCCCTCGACCGGTTTCGCAAACCCTACCCCAGCGCCCAGCTCCTCATCATGAGCACCTACGTCGCCGCCCAGATGCTCATCGCCCTGTCGGCCTGAAGGGCCGGGTTGCATAAGGCTTTTCGAGCGCCGGACCCGCCAGGATACGAAGCATGGCGGCCCTCCGCCAACCATGCCCGGCGGCGCTATACTTTCCTCTCCCCAGGAAAGAGCCCTCGGCGGGGTTACTGGGGGAAAGAGGAGAAGCTATGGCCACATCCAAGATAAGCACCGGGAAAATCTCAACCGCCATAACCGCCAAGGGCACGGGGCGGTTGAAGCGAACTCGAAAAGGCAAAACGCCGCGAACGCCCCGCACCCATAAACCGAAAGACCTTTCTCTCGAAGCGTGGCAGATCCGCCTGCGGCGGGAATTCGGCCGGGAGCAGAAGTTCCTCCTGGAGAACCTGGGGCAGGAACCTTTCTTCTCGGAGTTTCTCGTGACCAACCCCGGAACGGGTGGAACCTACCGCGTCGCCATACGCGGAGCGCGGCCGGGAGACAACTATTGCTCCTGTCCCGACTTCAGCGTCAACACGCTCGGCACATGCAAGCACGTTGAATTCACCCTGGCCCGGCTCATGAAGCGGCGGGGCGCCAGGGCGGCCTTTCGGGAGGGGTTCCAGCCCCCCTTTTCGGAGGTCTATCTCCGGTATGGCGCCCAGCGCGAAGTCGCCTTCCGCCCCGCGGCGAAGGCCCCGGAGTGGGTCCGGGCCCTAGCCGCGCGCTTCTTCGACGAGCGGGGCATCCTGAAACCTTCCGCGTTTGGGACCATCGAGGCCTTCCTGAAGGATGCGTCAAAGGGCGGCATCGAAGTCCGCTTTTACGAGGACGCCGTGCAGTTCGTGGCTCAGGTGCGAGACGACGCGGCGCGCCGCTGGCGCATCCAGCGCGCCTTCCCCGGCGGTGCCGGTTCCCCGGCCTTCGAAGGCCTTCTCAAGACTCCGCTCTATCCGTACCAGCGCGAGGGCGCCCTCTTCGCGGCCCTCGCGGGCCGGAGCCTCATCGCCGACGACATGGGCCTCGGGAAGACCGTCGAGGCCCTCGCGGCGGTGGAAATCCTCGCCCGCCACGCCGGCGCCGGGCGGGTCCTGGTGATCTGCCCGACCTCCCTCAAGCACCAGTGGCACGAGGAAATCGAACGCTTCACCGAGCGCCCGGTCCTTCCCGTCCAGGGAACACTGGCGGCTCGCGCGGCCTGTTACGAGGCGGACAGCTTCTACAAGATCACCTCCTATGACGTGATCTGCCGGGACGCCGAGGCCATCGCGCGCTGGGCGCCGGACGTGATCATCCTGGACGAGGCCCAGCGGATCAAGAACTGGCGCACGCGCACCGCCCAGAGCGTCAAGAGGCTTGCCTCCCCGTACGCCGTGGTGCTGACGGGGACGCCTTTGGAAAACCGGCTGGAGGAGCTGCACTCCATCGTCGAGTTCGTGGATCGCTTCCGGCTGGGCCCCGCGTTCCGGTTTCTGGCACAGCACCAGGAGGTGGACGAGAACGGAAGGGTGACGGGCTATACGAACCTTTCTCACATCGGCCAAACGCTCGCCCCCATCCTCCTGCGCCGGGGCAAGGACTCCGTGCGGCTGGAACTGCCAGAGCGCATGGAGAAGAAATTCTTCGTGCAGATGACCCCCCAGCAGATGGCGCACCACGAAGAGAACCGGGAGATGGTGGCACGCATCGCCGCCAAGTGGCGCCGCTACCATTTTCTCTCCGACTCCGACCAGCGCCGGCTGCGAATCGCCCTACAAAACATGCGCATGGCCTGCAACAGCACCTTCCTTCTGGACCACCAGACCGATTTCGGGGCCAAGGCGGACGAGGCCATCGCCCTCCTGGAGGAGGTCCTCGAGCAGCCGTCCGCCAAGGCCGTCGTCTTCAGCCAGTGGGTACGGACCCACGAGCTGCTCATCCGCCGCATCGAGGAGAGGGGGCTGGGCTACGTCTTTCTCCACGGCGGGGTGCCAGGACCGGGACGCAAGGAGCTTATCCGGCGCTTTCGGTCGGACCCTTCCTGCCGGGTCTTTCTGGCCACCGATGCGGGGGGCGTCGGGCTGAATCTCCAAAGCGCGTCCGTCGTCCTGAACATGGACTTGCCTTGGAATCCCGCCACCTTGGAACAGCGGATCGGCCGCGTTCACCGGATGGGCCAGCACCGCCCCGTGCTCGCCGTTCATTTCGTGGCGGAAGGCACCATTGAACACGGCATGCTCAACCTTCTCGCGTTCAAGAAATCGCTCTTCACCGGCGTTCTGGACGGCGGCGAGGACGCAGTCTTCTTGGGCGGCACGCGGCTGAAACGATTCATGGAGAGCGTGGAGGAAGCCTCGCGCGCCACTCCCCCCGTCCCGCCGCCACAGGAGCCGCCGGCGCCGGAGCCCATCGATGCACCGCCGGAAGACGGCCTCGCCTTCGCAGACGCGCTAGGGCAAGAGGCCGCCGTGCCCGCCAGTCAGCCCGGCCCCGAGGCCGTGTCCGGGGCCGTCTCGCCACTCCCGGCCGCCCCTCCCTGGAACGACGTGGTGGCCGCGGGCCTCTCCTTCCTCGAACAGCTTGGCCGGGCCCTGGCTCCCGATACTTCAAAGGAAAAGGGCCCGAGCCCTCCGCCGCTGGTGGAGCGCGATGCCGCCACCGGGCACGCCTATCTCAGACTGCCCCTGCCGGACCCGCAGCTCTTAGAGCGCCTTTCTCAGATCCTCGGCGCCCTCGCCAAGAGGGGGTAAGAAAAGGAGATGAGGGAACGAGGGCGACAAAGGACCCCAATCCCGCGATAGAAGCAGATGAAAGAGTCGGAAAGATAGAAGGAGCGGCCACTGCGTTTCAAGCCGCCGTTCACCTATGAAGGGATTGGGGGCGCCTCCGAGCTCGGCGAGGAGGCTCCAAGGGTGGGGTGGGGTCCCCGGCGGGCTTTGCCCGCGGGGCGGGGCCCCGAAGGGCACGATCCCGAACCGGACGGCTTTGCTGGCGGTTCGGGACGAGGACCCTATGGCCCTCCCCGTCTCTGAGGTCGCGCCGCAGACACCCAAAGCCCCCGGCATGTCGAAGGCAAGAGAATTCCACCGCGGAATTTGGAAAGGACCCTCAGACCCGGGTACACTCTCGACGATGCGGGCACTATTTGGTGCGCCATGGTCCTGGCTCAGTGCCACGCATGGCAAGCTCCCCTGAAAGCCTACTTGATCAGCCGACGGTCAGCCAGACGGGGCACGGCGAGGTGTTACATCATATCCATCTCGGACTGGAGATCGCCGTAGGTGAAGGGTATCTCCTCCCCGCCGATCACGGGCACCTGGTGCTTCAGATCCTCCGGGCACATCCAGTCGAAGGTGAGGTTCGTAAAGGGCGTCTGAGTCCCCCAGCGCGAGGGCACGTTGAGGTTGTAGACCAGTTCCTGGATGCACTGGCGGACCTCGGGGTAGGCGAGGCGGTCCTTTCGGATGAAAGGCGCCAAGTAGGTGTCGAAGGACGAGAACGCCTGCGCCCCCGCCCACTCGTTCTGGAGGGTGCCCAGAAAGTTCACGATCTGGCCCGTGGCACTCGAAAGATGCCGGGGAGGCGAGGCTTCCACCTTGCCCGGAACGCCGTTCAGCCCTTCCGCCAGAAGGACTCTCAGAGACCATCCCGCACAGTAACCGGAGAGCATGTCCAGATCGTGGATGTGGAAGTCGGCGTTTCTGTGGGCCTCGCCAGCCTCCGGGGCATAGACGTGGTTGAGCCAGTAGTTCGCCACGACCTTGCCGGACACGTTAAGGACGAGGCCGCCCAACGAGTACCCCTGGTTGGCGTTGGCGTTCACGCGCCAATCCTGCCGATCGAGGTACTCGTTCATGGAGGCCGCCACATCCACGACCGTCTGCCGGTCCTCCCGGAGCTTGGCGTGCTGCTCGCGGTAAACGATATAGGCGCGGGCGGTTTGGAAGTGGTTGGCGGTGATGAGCGCCTGCTCCACCACGTCCTGAATCTGCTCGATGTGCGGTGGCCCGGAACCATGTTTATGCGAGAGGACTTTCACCACCTGGGCCGTGAGAAGGGCTGCCTCGGCCGCATCATACTCGCACGCGGCGGCTCCCGCTCGTTCGAGAGCGGACGAGATCTTCCCCTCGTCGAAGGGGACGCGGACTCCGGTGCGCTTTACGACAAACGCCGGCGCGGCGCTCATGGCGCGGTCTCGGGGCTCGTGGGATCGAGCGCGAGGGAGACTGGTTTGCCCCCTTCGTCCACCGCCACCAGCACGAATGTGCCGCGCGTGCACAGCCGCCGTTCGCTCGCGAACGGACCCTCCGCAAGATCAGGGAACACCATGTCCATGAACCGCGTCTCGCCCGCCGTCGCCATAGAGACCTCCTGCGCCATATCCCCAGCCCCACCGCCGCGCGCGACATGCGATGCGCGCGCCTGCCCCGTTTTGTCCGGCCTCTGGTTGAGTTGGGAGAGGGATGGGGTGGCCGCCACGTGAAGGGGCCTGCACCCATGAACCCCTCACCTCCCCGCGGAGGTTCGGCGCTGGTCCGCGCCTAAGCGCGGAACTCCGGCAGGTCTTCGGACTCGCGGGCACGGGGGGGAACCCCCGCCTACCGGCCACCGCTTCCCAGCCTTATAGGCCAGTGCTTCTGGTGGCTTTCGTTCCCGCTCACCGCTGCGGGGCAGTTCCGGATTCACACCGGATTCCCTCTGGGCGCGTATGGCGCACCGGAGCTTTATACAATATAGCCGGGTATTACCCTGGAGTCAATACGATATGTTGTAGCCATGCAGGACTCTTACATCCCGCCGAAGTGACGAGAACGTGTGGGGCAACCCGTCCTCTCTCCTTCCGCTGACCACTCCGGGCGAGGACCCTCCTCACCAGCCTAAGACGTAGGCGAAGAGGAGCGGGGCCACGAGGGTGGCGTCGGACTCGATGATGAACTTGGGCGTCTCTTTGCCCAGTTTCCCCCAGGTGATTTTTTCATTGGGGACGGCCCCGGAGTAAGAGCCGTAGGATGTGGTGGAATCGCTGATCTGGCAGAAGTAGGCCCAAAGCGGCACGTCCTCGCGGCGCAGGTCCTGGTGGAGCATGGGGACCACGCAAATCGGGAAATCTCCCGCGATACCTCCCCCGATTTGGAAGAACCCCAAGCCCGCCCCCTTGGCCGCCGTGTCCATGTACCACGAGGCGAGGGCCGTCATGTATTCAATGCCTGTCCTCACCGTGTGCACGTTCTGGATATCCCCGGCCATGCAATGAGCCGCGTACATGTTTCCGAGGGTCGAATCCTCCCAGCCGGGCACGAAAATGGGCAGGCCGCGTTCGGCGGCAGCCACGATCCAACTGTCTTGCGGATCGATCTGGTACTCGCGCTGAAGGGCGCCGCTTCGGATGATCTTGTAGAGGAACTCATGGGGGAAGAGCCGCTCCTTCCGTACATCCGCCGCCATCCACTCGTCGAGCACCGCGCGTTCGATGCGGCGCATGGCCTCTTCTTCGGGAATGCAGGTGTCGGTCACCCGGTTCAGGTGGCCTTCCAGGAGCCGCCGCTCGTCTTCGGGCGTGAGGTCCCGGTAGTTGGGAACCCGGACGTAGTGATCGTGGGCCACCAGGTTGAACACGTCCTCCTCCAGGTTTGCCCCCGTGCAGCAGATGCCGTGAACCTTCCCCCGCCGGATCATCTCCGCGAGGGATAGGCCCAGCTCCGCCGTGCTCATGGCGCCTCCCAAGGTCAGGAGCATGGTGCCATCCTTCTCCAGGTGCGCCCTGTAAGCCTTCGCCGCATCCATCAGCGCGGCCGCATTGAAATGGCGGAAATGGTGCTCCAAAAATGCCGAAATAGGGCGTTCGCTCATCGCCAATGCTCCCCCAGTTGAGATGGTGACATCGATGGGCGGAACTGACTGCTTCGATATCGTCGGTGATCCTCCACAGCGCCTATTCTAGCGCGGACCCGGGGCGGGAGGGGGCCCGTTCCCCGCCGGCAACCGGCAGGCGGTAGCCGCCGACAGGGGTTTGTAGAGCAGGAAGTTGAGGAGGTTGTCCCGGAAGGTCCAGTTGTTCACCAGGTCCATGTGCTTCTCGCAGATGAAGCCGGACATCGCGTAGGGCAAGTCCGTGTGGGGCTCGCACAGCGTATTGGCGGGCACTTCGGCCAAGAGGCTCGATTTGGTCACGTCGCCGTCGCCGGGCCCGTAGTAGAGGTGCCAAAGATCCACGCCCTTCACCCGGTTCCTCACGTCCCCGGGATCGCGCCGCACCACCCAGCGGCCCGTCTCGGCCTCCACCACCAGTCCCCGGAGGGTCGGCGTGCAGTCCCCGCCCAGCAGGAGCGTTTGGGCGGAGGCGGGAACGGGGCCGGCCTCCAGGGCTCGGTGGAAGGCCGCGGCTCTTTCCAGCAGGAGGCCAAAGTGGGGTTGCAGCTCCCGCAAGTACGCCTTGGCCTCCTCGTCGCTCGCTCCAGGATGGACGGCTTGGTAACGGCGGAGGATTCCGAGCTCGTTGGCGGGATTAAAGATGCCCCAGCGTTGCCGCCTCCAGGTTTCGATGTCGTAGATGTCCAGCGGCACCGGCACTCCGCCCGCCGTGTGGAGCACCTGTTCGGAGGGCGAGGGCATGAGCTCGATCATGGAAGGCATGGTGGCGATGAGATCCGGGTGGATGTGCGCCAGGCCCACGCGCTTGCCATCAATGAGCGCCAACAGCGCCCCGGCGGAGCCCATGTTCGGCGTGCCGAGCATGATGAGCTTCCTCACGTTGGCGGCGCCGGCGTAAGTGGGCACGGGGTTCTTCTCGTCCAGCACGTTGCGGCCGCCGTAGAGGATGTAGTAGCGCGCCACGAGCCCTCCCATGGAGTGGGCCACGATGTCCACCTTGAGGGAGGGGTCGTGGTAGCGCTCCTGGATGGAGGCGATGAATGCCGCGAGGCGCCCCGCGTTGTCGGCGCAGCTCAGGCGCCAGTCGTAGGCGAAGGGGAAAAACGGCGCGGGCGGCGCGGGGCCCGGCCGGGCCACCATGGTGTAGCCGCCCATTTGGGTCAGCGTCTCCACGATGCCGGCATACACGTCCCTCCCCCCGATCTTCTTGATGGAGGCCACGGGCACGAGGTCGGTAGTCTGGCCCGGCTCGATGGGCAGAGCGAGCCGCATGTCCGCGGTGCCTTGGAAGAGCTCCCTGAGCTTGCCCCAGAGAATTTCCCCATTGCTGGGATTGACGATCTCGGACCCCATGAGGCCGTGGATCCCCACCAGCGGAGGCCGCCCCTCTTTCTGGCTCGCCCAGTCGTGATAGAGGAGCGCCAGGTCCGGCTCGCGGTGTGCGGCGCAACTGCCGGCCGCCAGAAGCACAAGCAGACACGCACCACGGGAGAGCCACCGCCGTCTCGCCCCTTGGAACCCGGTTCGGGTGAACGCCCTGCCCATCATGGCCGCCCCCTTGTTCAACGCTTGCCCTAGTGGCTTACAAGGGTATCACCAAGGCCAGCCGTACGGATTCCGTGCCCGGGTTATGGCGCGCCACGCCGCCGTTCGAGTAGTGGAAATATCCAAGCCCGAGCCGGTACCCTTTGCCGAAATCATAAAACACCTCCAGGCCCGACCGAAACTCCAGATGGCTTCCGAGGTTGAGAACGTGGTCCGAGTAGCGGCCGGGGCCGGAGGTCAGGGAGGCACTCCACCGGCTGGAGAAGGTGTACTGGAGGGTCAAATTGAGCCCGGCGTAGTTTTCGCGGGAGCTGACCTCCAGCGCGCCGCCGGCGCCCAGGGAGAGCTTCCCCCAGGAATGAAAGAGGTGGCGCAGTTCCAGGGATCCGTACAGGTGCCGGTTTTTGTTTTGCACGTTGCCCACGGCGGGGCCCACCAGCACGAAAGTCTCTCCCGCCAGGACCGGACAGCTCACGATGAAGAGCACGGTGATCAAAAGCATCTTCGTTCTTTTCATGGTACACCTCCTTGCTCCGCCGTCTAGGACAAACCATGGATACCAAGATGAAAGCGCCTGGTCCAGGTGACATCATCCGGATCAGACGATCCACCCCGCCGTCCCCAGAAGCGACCCCGCGGCCAGCAGGATGGCGGGGTGCACTTTGAACCTCAGAAGGAGCACGAGGGTTAGGGCCATGAGACCCCACCCGGGTAAGCCATGGAGGGCTGAAGGGCCGAGCATCCCCGCCGCGCCCACGACCAATCCGGCCACGGCGGGCGAGACCCCCGCGAGAAAGTCCTCGAAGCGGGCGTTGCCCTTGAACCGGCCGTACTCCTTGGAGAGAACGGCCATAAGCACCATGGCCGGGGCAAAGAGCGCGGCCGTGGCCACGATCGCGCCGCCGGCCCCGTGCAGGTGGTAGCCCGCGAAGGTGGCCAGAACGGCGATGGGCCCAGGCGTCAAGTTGCTGATGGCCACGCCGTCCAGAAACTCGCGGGTGTTGAGCCAGTGGAGCTGCATCACCAAGCGCTGGTGGAGGATGGGCACCAACACGAACCCGCCGCCGAAGAAGACGAAACCCACCTTCAAAAAGGTCCAGCCGAGGGTGGCCAGGGACGCACCTGCCGCGGCCTGGGACACGCCTGCGACGGTGAGGGCTTGAACAGGGAGGACGGGAGGAGGGGCATGCGGATCTTGGGGCCGTTCCGGCTCTCCCCCGTTCCTCCCTTCCTCCCCGTGAACAGAGCCTCCGCCGCCCAGCCGCCGCTTGCCCGCCAGAAGGCCCAGCACCCCTGCTCCGGCGAGCACCCAGACGGCGTTCACCTTGAAGAGGCTGGCCGTGAGGGCCGACACGGCGATGGCCACCGTTAAAGGCTTCCGTACCGTTTTCTGGCCGAGGGACCAGGCGGCGGCAAGGATGAGGGCGATCACTATGGGCCCCACGCCCTGCACCGCCGCCTGAAGCGAGGGGATGCTGTGGTAGGTGAAGTAGAGCCAGGAGAAGAGGATCACGAGAAGCACCGACGGCGCCATGAAGGCCCCGGCGCAAAGCAAGCCTCCCAAAGGCCCGAAGAGCCTCGCTCCCACGAAGAAGGCCGTGTTCGTGGCAAAGGGGCCCAGAAGCTGGCCGAACCCCACGCCGTGCAGGAACTCCTCCGTGGAGAGCAGCCGGCGCTTGCGCACAAGCTCGCGCTCCATGAGGGCGATGTTCGCCATCCCGCCTCCGAACCCGATGGCACCGATCACAAGAAAGCGAAGGACCAATCCGGACAGGGACGGGCTCCCCTGGGCCAAGTCTTCCTTACGTCCCTTCCCTTGAGCCTGGCCCTTCATGGGACGAAGGCCAGGAGCGCCGCCAGCGCGCCCAAGGCCGCGAGGAGCCCCAGGGCCATTCGTCCGGTCCGTTTGTCCCCGAGGTAGAACGCGTACACTCCGTTCACCACATTGTTGCTTGCCATGGCGAGAAGAATAGCCGCCGAAGCCGTGTCCATGGGCGTCGCCTTGCCCGCCGCGTCCGTGACGCCCAGCACGAACGGCGTAATATCCGTCACCCCCACCAACATCGCCAGCGCGTAGAGCCCTCCCGTGCCCATGGACTGCGCTACGAAACGGGTGGCTACGAGGAGCACCACGAAGAGAGCCGCGAAGATAAAGGCGGCCTTGAGCTCAAGGGGATTTTTGGCCTCTGAAGCCTCGGGGTCCTGGCCGGGAGTGCCCGTGCAGTGGCGCGCCCACGCCCACCCCCCCGCCATGCCCGCGGCGGCCACCAGCAGAAGGCGCCATGCCACGGCCTCCGCCAGAGCGGGGTTGAACAGGGCGATGAAAACGCCCATCCGGACGTACATGACGCCGCACGCCAAGAGGATGGCCCCCGAGTAGCGATGGGCGCGGCAGCTTTTCTTGGATTGCTTGGCCATGACGATGGTGGTGGCGGTGGAGGAATAGGCCCCGCCCAGAAGGGCCGCGAGCAGCACGCCGCCTCCCTTCTCCTTGGCGGCTTTCTGGAGGATATAGCTGGCATAGGAAATGGCGCTCACGGCCACCACGATGAGCCAGGTCTTGAAGGGATTGATGAGGAAGGGAGTGAGGTTCGTGTTGGGCACCACGGGAAGGATGACCGCGGCGAGCAGAAGAAACTTGGTAAACGTGATGATTTCGCCCGAAGGAAGGCGCCGGGCCAATCCTTCCAGCCCCGTCTTCAATTCCAGCATGAGCAAGCTGGCCACCACCAGAGCGATGGCGATCCAATACTGCTCGTGGGAGACCAAGGCTCCGAGGAGGAACGCGCCCAGCCCGGAGATCTCCGTGGTGACGCCCGCCTCCTGAGAGGTGTGGATCTTGTGCCAGTAGGCCACGAGCAAAAACGCCCCCACCACCGCGAAGCCGATGGCCAGGAGGATCAGCTCCGGCCCCGCAAGGCGGGCCACGGTATAACCCAAGAGGCCGATGAGGGGAAACGTTCTCACGCCGCCAAAGCTTGAGTAGCCCTGCTTGGCATGGTGCTCCTCCCGTTCAAGCCCCAGGAGAAAAGAAAGGAAAAGGACCAACACGATCTTGATTCCCTCTGGGGGCATGAACCGGGACAACATTTCCAGCATGGCAGGCTCTCCCTCTAACCCGTGGCCCGGGATTCCCCCAATGGAATGGCTCGCCTCTCTCGCCTTAAGAGTCTCATCTGGCTCGCGGCCATGCAATCACCTCAGGGACGGGGTTCAAGCGTTCCGCCGAGGGATTTAATGAGCGCCACGGCCGCCACGAAACGCTGGCCGCGAAGTCGCGCCACCGTCCGCTCGTGCTCCAGGGCAGCGCTCTGGGCGGAGCTGACCTGCAGGTAGCTGGCCAAACCTCCGCGATAGCGGTTTTCAGCGAGTGCAAGCTGGCGCTTCGCCGAAAGGTAGGCCGCCGCTTCCAGCTCGTACTGTTCCTCAAGAAGGCGCTGGGCGGCCAGGTTGTCCTCCACCTCGGCGAAGGCCTTCAGCACCGTCTGCCGGTAGGTGGCGACGGCCTCCTCGTAGCGGGCCTTGGCCGAACGGACCCCGGCGCGCCTCTGGCCTCCCTGGAAGAGGGGCAGGGCCAGCGATGGGCCCACGGCCCAGAACTGGCTGGGCGCGCTCAGGAGGGTGCCCGATTCGATGCTTTGAAAACCGGCCACACCGCTCAGGCGCAAGACCGGAAAGAAGGCGGATTTGGCCACGCCGATGGATGCGTTGGCCGCAGCCATGCGCCGCTCGGCGGCGGAAATGTCGGGGCGGCGCTCCAGCAGGGTTGAGGGCACGCCAGGGGTTATGGCCTTCGGAACCTCGCCAAGCGGCGCTTCCTCCACGTGAAAGAGCGGCGCCGGCTGCCCCGCGAGCACCGCGAGCGCGTGCTCGAACTGCATGCGCGTCCGTTCCAGGGCGGGTAACTGGGCCGCGGCGGACGTCAGCACCGTCTCCGCCTGGGCCACGTCGAGGTCGCTTGAGAGGCCCGCCGAGCGTCGGTTTCGCGTCAACTCCAGGGCTGTGCGGTAGGCTTTAATGTTTGCCTGAAGCGCCTTGGTTTCCGCTTCGGCTGAGCGCAGTGTGAAGTAGTCGCCCGCCACCTCCGCGGCGATGGAGAGCTTCACCCCCTCGAGATCGGCGGCGCCCGCCTCCTCGCTGGCCCGGGCCGATTCGATCTGGCGCCGCACGCGGCCCCAGAGGTCAACCTCGTAGCTCGCGTCGAAGGGCACGGTGAGATTGTCGTAGGTGAAGCCCTTGCCGGCCGCTTCTCCCGTAGAGTTTAGCGGCCGGTTGGGCGAGTCGTGCTGGCGCAGGCCCGAGAAGGCCGCCCCGATGCGCGGGAAGAGGCCCGATCGGGCCACGTCGGCCGAGGCGCGGGCTTGGGCGAAGCGGGCGGCGGCGGCCTGGATGTCCTGATTGGCCGAGGCCGCTTCGGCTTCGAGCCTGTTCAGCTCGGGGTCGCCGAAGGCCTCCCACCACGGGCCTTTGGGCACCTCCGCTTGAGGCGCAGCGGTCTTCCATGCCCGCCCGGATTCCGTGTAGGCCTTCGGCATGGAGGCCACCGCCTCGGGGCGATGGTAGTCCGGTCCCACGGCGCAGGCAGCGGCCGCGAGCGCGGCCGCGAGCGCGGCCGCCGCCCGTCCGGCACGGCTCCACGGCCCTGTTCTGTGCCCGGCTGGCCTCATGGCGTCTTCTCTGAAACGGGTGGCTGGGCCACGCGCACCGTCACGCCGCCGGAGAGCGAATCGGAGGGGTTGAGGATGACGCGGTCTTTCGGCGTGACTCCCGAGAGGATCTCGACCGTCTGGCCGAAATCGCGGCCGAGCTTGACGGAGCGCAGCTCCACCTTGTTGTCGGGCCCGACGATGCCCACTTGAGGGCCCTCGGCCCGGAAAAGGAGGGCGTTGCCAGGCACCGTGAGCGGCGGCGTGCTTTTCGCTCCCGTGAAGCGCACCTGGGCGAAGCTGCCCGCGAGGATCTCGCCGCGGCTGTTGTCCAGTTCCAGCTCCACCAGGAGCGTCCGCGATGCGGGGGCAATGGCGCCGGAGGTCCGCGCGACCTTGGCCTTGAACACTTGGTTGGGCTTTTCCGGAATGAGCACATCGGCCATCTGTCCGGGGGTGATGGAGGCGGCCATGGCTTGAGGGACCTGGGCGTAGACGCGGAGTTTGCCGGTTTGCGCCAGCCTGAAGAGTTCCCTGCTTCCTCCTGCGGTGATGAGGTCCCCCACGTCCACCTTGCGCGCCGTGACGGTGCCCGCGAAGGGCGCGGTGACGCGCGCGAAACCCTTCAGCTCCTG
Organism: Acidobacteriota bacterium; assembly: GCA_021813555.1. Classification (GTDB taxonomy): domain Bacteria; phylum Acidobacteriota; class UBA4820; order UBA4820; family DSQY01; genus JAKAJA01. The sequence goes on along the minus strand of JAKAKG010000020.1, from coordinate 3,677 downwards.
GAGCCGCTTCAGGTTCGCCTGCGCCGCTTTCGTTTGAGCGCTTCTCAGCGCCAGGTCCGCCTGCTTCTCGGCGTTGTCCTGCTCGCTCACGCTGGCGGTTTTCACGAGCTCGGCGTAGCGCCGTGCCGTGATGGCAGCGATCGAGAGGGAGGCTTCCGCCTGGGCGAGTTCGTGGCGTGTGCGGTCGAGCTCCTGGTCGAGTTCGGGCGTTTCAATCTCCGCCAGCAGATCGCCCTGCTTCACCTCGGCGCCGATGTCCGCGGCCCAGCGCCGCACGTATCCGCTGGCCCGTGCATAGACGGGCGATTCGATCCAGGCTTCCACCTCAGCCGGCACGGGCATTCCGCTCTGGGCCTTGCCGGGCTCGGGCGAGACGGCCATGACGGTGGGAACAGCGAGATCGGCGGTTTCTCGCGCCAGAGTCCGCCCGTGGAGCCAGCGCGGCACAAACCCGGCGGCGAGAATCAATGGGAGGAGCACGGCGGCGGCGAGGATGGCGCCCCGGAAGGCTCGGCGAGGCGCGGAGGCGGGTGCTGGGGAAGAGGGGTTTGAGTTCGGTTCGGGGGCCATCATAGCGTTCCCTCGCGAGGTTCGTTAGAAGTGAAAAGGGCGGTGTCGGGTGCTTCGGGCGGGGTTGCCCCGCGCCGGTGCAGGAGCGAAAAGACCACCGGCACGACGAAAAGGGTGGCGAGTGTGGCGACGGCGAGGCCGCCGATCACCGCCCGGCCCAGGGGCGCGTTCTGCTCGCCGCCTTCTCCCATACCCAACGCCAAGGGCGCCATGCCGATGATCATGGCGAGGGCCGTCATGAGCACCGGCCGCAACCGGCCCACACCGGCTTCCCACGCGGCGGCGAGCGGATCCATCCCCGCCTGAAGGTTGTTGCGGGCGAAGGTCACCACGAGGACCGAGTTGGCCGTGGCCACGCCGATGCTCATGATGGCGCCCATGAGGGCAGGGACGCTGAGTGTCGTGAAGGTGAGGAAGAGCCCCCAGGCCACGCCGGCCAGGGCGCCGGGCAGGGCCGTGATGATGATGAAGGGGTCGGCCCAGCTCTGGAAGTTCACTACGAGCAGGAGGTAGACGAGGACGGCCGCCATGAGGAGGCCGACGCCGATGCCCGTGAAACTGGCCGCCATGGTCTCCGCCTGGCCCCGGATCGAGAGAAAACTGCCCCGCGGCAAACTCTTGCGCGCTTGGGCCAGAATGGGGCCGATCTCTCGAAGCACGCCTCCGAGGTCTCGGCCGCCCACGCCGGCGAGGACGTCAATGACCGGCATCACGTTGTAGTGGCTTACGATGGGCGGAGCCATGGTCCGTCGAATCGTGGCCAGGTTGGCCAGGAGCTGTACGCCCGCCGAGCCCGCGGGGCCTACGGCGGGGATGGCCTTCAGGGAGGAGAGCGAATCCACGGCCGCCTGCGGCACGCGAACGTTCATGAGGTACTGCACGCCGTTCTTGGGGTTGAGCCAGTACATGGGCTGGACCTGGCTGCTCCCGCTGAGGCTGAGCAGCACGGAGTTGGCCACGTCGCGCTCGGTGAGCCCCAGCTCCGCGGCCTTCGTCCGGTCCACGGCGACCTGCAACTTGGGCAGATCGGCGGGCTGTTGCACCCGCACATCCACGGCACCCGGGACGTGGCGAAACCTCTCGGCGAGACCGTAGGCGATGGACCGGTTGCTCTGCTGGTCCCGTCCCGAGATCTGGATGTCCAGGGGCGCAGGAAGGCCGAAGTTCAGGGTCTGGCTCACGATGTCGGCGGGAAGGAAATAGAACGTCACGCCGGGAAACTCGCGATGTAACAAGAGCCGAAAACGGTCCACGTACTCCTGCGTGGGATGGTGCTTTGGCTTGAGTGCCACCAGGATATCCGCGTCCCCCGAACCCACCAAGCCGTTGTCAATGTAGGTCAGAGGGATGCCTCCGAAGGGAATGCCGATGTTGTCGAGGATGCCGCCCATCTCTCCGGCAGGGATGCCTCGCCGGAGGACCGCCTCCACCTCGTCGGCCAGCTTGGCCGTCTCTTCGATGCGTGTTCCACTTCTCGCCCGGAGGTGCAGGCGGAACTGGCCCGCGTCCACGGCCGGGAAGAAGTCCTGTCCTAAGAAAGGAAGCAGGAGCGCCGTGAGGACGCAGAACGCGGCGAAGCCCATTAAAAAACCCCGCCGGTGGCGGAGCGCCGTCCCGAGCCAGCGGCGGTACCCCTCCCGGAAGCCCGTAAACGCGGCTTCAAAGCGCCTTTGAATGGCCATGAAGGGCCGAACCCACGCCGCGCTGTCCCCCTCCTCCGCCAGGTGGCCATGGTAGGCGTGGCGGCGGTAGAACCACATGACCAGCGTAGGGATGAGCGTCCTGGACAAGAGGTAGCTCGCCAGCATGGCGAAGACCACCGCCTCGGCCAGGGGGACAAAGAGATAGCGCGCCGTGCCCGTAAGGAAAAACATGGGCACAAAAACGATGCAGATGCACAGCGTGCCCACGAAGGCCGGCAGGGCGATTTCCTGCGCGCCGTCGAGGATCGCCTGCACCGTGGGTTTGCCTAGAGCCATCTGGCGGTGGACGTTCTCGATCTCTACCGTGGCGTCATCCACCAGGATGCCCACGGCCAAGGCCAGGCCGCCGAGGGTCATGAGGTTGATGGTCTCCCCGAGGGCGCTCAAGGTGAGGATGGACACCAGGACCGACAGCGGGATGGACAGGGCGATGATGAGGGTCCCGCGCCATGCCCCGAGAAAGAGGAGCACCATGAGCGCCGTGAGCGCCGCGGCGACGACGCCTTCCTTGACGACGCCGCTGATGGCCGCCCGCACGAAAAGGGACTGGTCGGCGAACTCCTTGGCCTGGAGTTCCTTAGGCAGCGTGCTCAGGACCTTCGGCATGGCGGCTTTGATCCCGCTCACCACGTCGAGGGTGGAGGCCGTCCCGCTCTTGAGGACGGTGAGCAGGACGCCGCGCACGCCGTCGAGGCGCACCACGTTCTGCTGGGGCAGGTACCCGTCGTGGATGAAGGCCACATCTCTCACCCGGATGACCGCTCCGTCCACGACCTTCACGGGGAGATCGTTCAGCTCCGACAGGACGGCGGGGCTGCTGTTGACGGCCACGTCGTACTCGGTGGGGCCGATCTTCACAGTACCGCTGGGCAGAATAAGGTTTTGGGCGTTCAGGGCGTTGACCACGTCCACGGGGGCGAGGCCCTTGGCCTTGAGCGCCGTGAGATTCAGGTCCACCGCCACGACGCGGGGTTTGCCGCCGTAGGGATAGGGCATGGAGGCGCCAGGCACGTTCATGAGGCCCACGCGAACCTGGTTGAAGGTCATGTCCTGAAGTTCCTGCTCGGAGAATTTCGTGCTGGCGAAGCTGTACTGGAGGATAGGCACGGTGGAGGCGTTGTAGCGGAGGATGATGGGGGGCGTGATGCCGGGCGGCAACTGGCGCAGGATCGCCTGGCCCGTGGCCGTGAGCTGGGCCACGCCCGTGTCCACGGAGGCTCCCGGCTGGAGAAAGACCTTGATGACGCCGGCACCCGTATAGGCCGTGGATTCGATGTGCTCGATGTTGTCCACGATGGCGCTGATCATGCGCTCGTGGTTGTAGAGGATCCGCTGCTCGATCTCCTGCGCGCTGAGGCCGTTGTACGTCCACACGGCGCTGACAACGGGGATGTCAATGGACGG
>JAKAKG010000045.1 GCA_021813555.1 Acidobacteriota bacterium | reverse complement strand
TCATGGCCGCGGCGTACCCCTATGACGTGGCGGACGCGGACCAGTGGCTCCAGTCGAACCGCGGCCTCAGCGGCCCGTATCTGGATGACGCCCTCGCCACGTCCAGTTGGGACCCGAGCGTCATCGCTCTCTGCAAGTTTCCCACCGCGCTGGACAGGATGGCGGGGGATATTCAGTGGACCACCGACCTGGGCAACGCCTTCATCTATCAGAAGAACGACGTGCTGTCCGCGGTGCAGCGGCTCCGCCAGGAGGCCTACCGGAGCGGCCACCTGCGAACCTCCCCCCAGCAGAGGGTGGTGGTGGACACGCAGTACATCGTGATCCAGCCCTACACGCCCAACGTCTATTACGTGCCCTACTACAACCCCACGATCGTCTACGGGAGGGCATGGAACTACCCCAACTACTACTATCAATCCGTGTATGTCCCGCCGCCGTCGCCGGGCTACTCTTTCGTCAACGGCTTCGCGTGGGGAGCAGGGGTGGCCTTCGGCAACGTTCTTTTCGGCGGCTGCGACTGGAACCACCGCGACGTGTACGTCAACAACACCGTGGTCTACAACAACACCATTTACCGCAACACGGATTATTACCGCCACAGGGACAGATACCAGGGCCAGGGTCACGGTAACTGGGCCTACAACGCGCACTACAACAGCCCGAGGGAAGGTTTCGTCCGGGCGCCCTATTCGGGAAGGGCCCACGGTTCCGTTCGGGGCCTGCCCGAAAGCGCCATGAGGGGCGGCCGCCACGCCGCCTACTTGGGAACGACCTACGGGGAAGGCGGGCAACGCCGCGCGCAGGGCCAGGGCGGCCAGAACAGGATGCAAGGCCAGGGTGGTGGCATGAACCGCCACGAAGGCATGGGCGGCGGCCAGGGGCAGGGCGGCAAAAACCGGATGCAGGGCCAGGGCCAAGGTCAGAACCGGATGCAGGGCCAGGGCATGAACAAAATGCAGGGCCAGGGCCAGAACAAGATGCAGGGTCAGGCCGGGGGTATGAACCGCCTCGAAGGCACGGGCGGCGGCCAGGGGCAAGGTATGAACAAGAAGCAGGGCCAGGGCCAGGGCATGAACCGGATGCAGGGCCAGGGCCAGAACAAGATGCAGGGTCAGGCCGGGGGTATGAACCGCCTCGAAGGCACGGCCGGCGGCCAGGGCCAGGGCATGAACAAGAAACAAGGCCAGGGCCAGGGCATGAACAAGATGCAGGGTCAAGGTCAGAACAAGATGCAAGGCCAGGCCGGGGGTATGAACCGCCTCGAAGGCACGGGCGGCGGCCAGGGCCAGGGCATGAACAAGAAACAAGGCCAGGGTCAGGGCATGAACAAAATGCAGGGCCAGGGCCAGAACAAGATGCAGGGCCAGGGTCAAGGCATGAACAAGAAACAAGGCCAGGGCCAGAACAAGATGCAGGGCCAGGGTCAAGGTATGAACAAGAAGCAAGGTCAAGGCCAGGGCCAGAACAAGCTGCAGGGCCAGGGTCAAGGCGGCGGGCAGAACAATCCCGCGAAGCACCCCAAGAAGAACCAGAACCAAGGCCAGGGCGGAGGCGGCTGATTCCGCCGATCCGGGTCCGTGGCGCCGGCAGCGCGATCCACGGGAGTTTTTCAGCAGCCTTTAAAACGCCAAGCCCCTGAGCGGGCTTGGCGTTTTGGTATTGGCAGGTCTCTCGCCCGGGCCAGGCGGCGGCTTAGCGCCGAAGACCCTCCGCGCTGCGGGGAGTTCCCGCCCCACGTCCAAGCTTGACCCGCCCGCCCCTGCCCGGCTATGGTTAACGGGCGGAGGGTTGGCAGAGCGGCCTATCGCGCTGGTCTTGAAAACCAGAGTCCCGCAAGGGACCGGGGGTTCGAATCCCTCACCCTCCGCCAAAGGGCTCCTTCGAAGGCATCCCACAAAGGACGTGGTTGCGTGAGGGATGAGAAGGGCGGGGGAGCGTCCGTGGTTTTCAAGGCGGAGGCGCCAACTGCTTGGCGCCACGCCGTAGAAAACCCGGAAGGGGACCCGCCCCGGGAACCGTGGCTTCCCTTGAAACGCAGCGCCCTCTGGGCGCGAGGCTTCTAGGGAAGGCAGGTTCGAATCCCTCACCCTCCGCCAAGATCTCCAAGAGGGAGGCTCCGCCCCCCTCTTGGCGCTGCGCTCCCTGCGGTCGCTTCGCTGAACTCCTCGGGGATGGGTTGCGCCTTAGCGCTGGCAAAGCCAGACGCACGGCGCGCCGGATCTCCAAGAGGGAGGCTCCGCCCCCCTCTTGGCGCTGCGCTCCCTGCTACTGCTTTCCCACCATGTGTTCCGGCTTGAGAAGGTCGTCGAGGGCCTCCTTGGAGAGCCAGCCCTTGGCGAGGACCAGGTCGTAGACGCTTCCGCCCGTGTCCAAGGCCTCCTTGGCGATGGCGACGGAGCGCTCGTAGCCCAGGACGGGGTTGAGGGCCGTCACGAGGCCGATGCTGTGCTCCACGTACCTGCGGCATTGGTCGCGGTTGGCCTTGATCCCCACGATGCAGCGGCTGGCAAGGGTCACGCAGGCGTTGCGCAGAAGGAGGAGGCCTCCGAGCATGTTGTAGGCGATGATGGGCTCCATCACGTTCAGTTCGAGCTGGCCCGCTTCGGCGGCCATGGTGATGGTCATGTCGTGGCCGATGATCTGGAAGGCCACCTGGTTCACCACCTCGGGGATGACCGGATTGACCTTGCCGGGCATGATGGAGGAGCCGGGCTGCATGGGCGGCAGATCGATCTCGTGAAGGCCGCACCGAGGGCCCGAGGAGAGGAGCCGAAGATCGTTGCAGATCTTGCTCAGCTTCACGGCCACGCGCTTCATGACGCCGGACATCTGGACGAAGGACCCCGAGTCCTGCGTTGCTTCCACGAGGTTGGGGCTCTTGACCACGTCCACGCCGCTCACCTCACGGAGCCTCCGGGTGACGACCTCAGCGTACCCGGGCGGGCTGTTGAGGCCCGTGCCGATGGCCGTGGCTCCCATGTTGATCTCTCTCAGCAGCGCCCCGGCTTCCCGCAGGCGCTCCATGTCCTCTCCCACCATGACGGCCCAGGCGCCGAACTCCTGTCCGAGCGCCATGGGGATCGCGTCTTGAAGCTGGGTCCTCCCCATCTTGATGACGTCGGCGAATTCGCGCTCCTTGCCTTCCAGGGCCGATTTGAGCTCGCCCATGGCGGCCAGCGTGTCCTTGAGGGTGAGGTTCACGGCCATCTTGACCGCCGTGGGATAGACGTCGTTGGTGGACTGGGAAAGGTTCAGGTGGTCGTTGGGGTGGAGGTGCTGATACTGGCCTTTGGCGTGCCCGAGGAGTTCCAGCGCCCGGTTGGTGATGACCTCGTTGGCGTTCATGTTCGTGGAGGTGCCCGCCCCGCCCTGGATCATGTCCACCACGAACTGGTCGTGGAATTTGCCCGCCAGGATCTCGTCGCAGGCCGCCACGATGGCCCCGGCCCGGGCGTCGTCCAAGATGCCCAGGTCTTGGTTGGCCAGCGCGCAGGCTTTCTTCACGAAGGCCAGGGCGTCGATGAGGTGATGGAAGTCTGAAATCTTCGCCCCCGAGATGGGGAAGTTCTCGATGGCCCGGAGGGTCTGCACGCCGTAATAGGCCTCTACGGGCACCTCGCGACTTCCCAGAAGGTCGTGTTCTGAGCGCGTGAGCCCCGAGAGCTGGGACGTGGAGGCTCCGATGTCCAGGGCCGCCGCCATCTGGATGCGCTCCTTGAGGAACCGGCTCATGCGGGCCACGAGGCGGTAGAAGAGGTCGGGGCGCTCTTCCCGGACGCGCTCGATGTGGTCCTTGGAGAGCTGGAGGACCGAGGCTCCGTCCCTCGTGAAGCCGCTGGCTACGTGGGGCGTGTCGTCGACGAGGAGGCCCTGGCTGAGAGCCCCGCCCACCGGGATGGTCCCGATCCTCTTCGTGGCTCCGTGGAGGCCGATGATGAGGTCCACCTCGCCCGAGGCCACGATGCCGTACCACTGGCGGGGCGTGGATTCGTGGAAGAGCCACTCCCCGGGGCCGTAATCGCGGCGCGTGAAAAGGCCCGCGAGGAAGGCGCGGTCCGTGTCGTTTAGCCCCTCGAGCCCGGGAATGGGGTTGAGGCCCCTTGAGTCTTGGTCCGTCATGGTGTGGCTCCTTTTTCGTCAGACGAGATGGGGAAATGCCGGGATGCCGGGATGGCGGGATGGCGAGATGCCGGGATGAGGAGATGCCGGAATGAGGAGATGCCGGAATGCGGAGATGAGGAGATGCGGAGATGGGGAGATGAGGAGATGCCCTCACCCACGGCGGTCTCCTTTCTCAAATCCCAAATCGGAAATTCCAAATCCAAATTCGTCTCCCTTCGATTTCCGCTTTCCGAATTCCGCTTTCCGAATTCTTCCATCCGGCCCGGCCGGGCGAGCAGATTCCCGATTATAATCGAAGGGACATGGAATCGCGGCGTCCTGGCAAAGCCGCGCCGGCGCCGGGGAGGGTCCGAATGGGGAAAGGTAAAGCCAAGCGGAAAGTGCGTTCGGGCAAGCGGAGCAGGTTCAGCCTGAATCCCAGGGGCGAGCTGGCCTTGGCCGCCGTCGGCGTGATCGTCCTGGGCATCCTCGCATTCCTGGGTTGGAGCCTCCTGGCGCCCATGATATTGAAGCCTGACCCCGCGAGGGCTGCGGCGGAGCAGAAGGAGCGCGCGCAGATGGCCAGCCGCTGGGAGGCCATGACTCGGGAGGGAACCGTCCTGCGGACGGACCCGAAGCGCTGCGACGTGATGGTGGACGGGGCCAAGTGGGAGGCCCTGGGCCTTTCCGGCCAAGGGGAGGCCGCTCAGGCCGCCTCAGCCAACTTCGGCGAGAAACGCTGCTTCGTCTATGACGCCGCCACCGGCGCCCAACTGGGCTGGTACACGGAAGCCGAAGGGTACAAGAGGACGGGGCGGTAGGGGGAGGGGGAGATTTGGAAAGCGGAAAGCGGAAAGGGGAACGGGACGATTTGGGATTTGGGATTTAGGGTTTGGGATTTGGGATTTGGGACAAGAGACCGCCGTGGGCAAGGGTATTTCCTCATCCCGGCATCCCGGCATCTCGGCATCTCCTCATCTCCCCCTCATCCCTGAAACTTTCCTAAACCCGCCCGCGTAGTTCATCCGCTGGGGATTTTCTGCATGATATGAAACCAGGGAATCAGGCTCGCGCGCGGTCGATTCGGGGCGTCCGCGCGGGAGGGTGAGGTGAGTGGGACATTTGCCCCCATCGAAAGGAGCAGCAAGGACATGAGAACCCATCGGACGGCGGCGCTGGTCGCCGCGGGCTTGGCGGTGCTGGCCCTCGCGGCACCGGCGCGGGCCCAAGGCTTCAAGGACCTGGAGAGCAAGGTGGTGGAGAAGACCCTCCCCAACGGCCTCAAGGTCATCATCCTTCCCCGGCCCATGGCGCCGGTGACCTCCTTCGTGACCTACGCCGACGTGGGCGGGGTGAACGAACAGCAGAACGCCACGGGGCTAGCCCACATCTTCGAGCACATGGCCTTCAAGGGAACGACCACCATCGGCACCAAGGACATCGCCAAGGAAGAGGCGGCCATGGCGAAGGAGGACCAGGCGTTCGCGGTCCTGCGCGCCGAGCGCCTGCGCCGCCCCAAGCCTGACCCGGAGAAACTGAAACTGGACGAAGCGGCCTTCAAGAAAGACCAGGAAGAGGCGCAGAAGTATTCGGACACGGGCGCTTTCGACAAGATCCTGGAGCAGCAGGGCGCTTCGGGCCTGAACGCCTTCACGGGCTTCGACCAGACCGTCTACCACTACTCCCTCCCGTCCAACAGGCTCGAGCTCTGGGCGGCGCTGGAGTCGGACCGCTTCACCCATCCCGTCCTTCGGGAGTTCTACAAGGAGAAGGACGTGATCATGGAAGAGAAGCGCATGGGGGAGAGCCGCCCCACCATGAGGCTCTTCAACGATTTCTTCCCCGTGGCGTACTCCTCCGCCATGTACCGCTCGTGGGTCATCGGTTCCATGAGCGACCTGCAGGCCATCACGCGCCAGCAGGCCAAGGACTGGTTCAGCAAGTACTACTGCGCCAAGAACCTCACCGTGGCCATCGTGGGCGACGTGGACCCAAAGACGGCCATGCCCGTCCTGGAGAAATACCTGGACAAGATCCCCGCGGGCGCCAAGCCCGAGGGACCCATCACCGTGGAGCCTCCCCAGCGGGCCGAGAAGCGCATCATCATGGATGATCCCTCCCAGCCCTTCCTGGTCATCGGCTACCACCGGCCCGACATCAACGACCCCGACAACGCGGCCTACGACGTGCTCGCGGACGTTCTGGGCGGCGGGCGCTCGTCGCGCCTCTACAAGGCCCTCGTGAAGGAAAAGAAGGTTGCCCTCTACGCCGCCGCCATGCCCACCTTCGAGGGCGAGAAATTTCCAGGCCTCTTCACCATCATGGCCGTGGCCAACAAAGGCAAGACCAACGCCGAGTGCGAGGCCGCCATCTACGCCGAGCTGGACAAGATCCAGAAGGAGCCCATCACGAAGGACGAACTGGACGGCGTGAAAGCCCGCGCCAAGATGCATTTCATCGACGGTATCGACAGCAACATGGGCCTGGCCATGCAGCTCGCCATGGCCCAGAACCTCCAGGGAGACTGGCGCCAGATGTTCAATTACC
>JAKAKG010000008.1 GCA_021813555.1 Acidobacteriota bacterium | reverse complement strand
GATGCCGGATCGTCCGCCCAGGGCCTTGAGGTCATGTCGACGGTCCAAGAGGATCTCACCTTCTCGGGCTACTTCAAGGTCGTGGACCCCGCCCTGTACCAGGGCATGAACCTGGGAGACGCAAAGGTGGATTTCACGGCGTGGCAGGCCATGGCCGCCGACTACCTCCTCCTGACCACGATCTACTCCTCGGGAGGACAGCTCACCCTGGAGGGGCGCCTCTACGACGTGAAGCGGAAGGAGATGGTCACGGGCAAGCGGATCAAGAGCCCCATTCAGGACGCCCGAATCCTTGGGCACAACCTGTCTTCCGTGATCCTTGACTACCTCTTCGGCGCGGGAAGCTTTCCCACGAGCCAGATCCTCTTCACCTCGCACCTGGGTGACACCGAGGACATCTACCTATGCGACTACGACGGCCGCGGCCTCCTAAGGCTGACGGCCATGGGCATCCTAAACGTCACGCCCGATGTGAGCCCCAAGGGCGACAAGATCGTCTTCACTTCGATCCTCAAGGACCGCCAGGAGCTCTTCCTGCTGGACCGCCAGGGGCGCCGCACCAAGCTCTACGGCCAAGGGGAGGGCCTCAACTCGAATCCTCGGTTCTCCCACGACGGCAAGACCGTCGCCTTCTGCTCCTCGCGCTCGGGCAACCCGGACGTCTGGACCATCGGGGTGGACGGCAAGAACCTCACCCGTCTGACCTTTTCCTACGCCATTGACACGGCCCCCACCTGGTCGCCCAACGACCAGCAGATCGCCTTCACGTCGGACCGCTCAGGCGCCCCGCAGATCTACATCATGGACAGGGACGGAGCCAACGTGCGCCGCCTGAGCCCCGAGGGCAGCGGCCGGTGTGACCAGCCCGACTGGTCGCCCAGAGGCGACAAGATCGCCTACGCCACCATGAAGGACGGCCATTTCAACATCGCCGTCTTCGACCTCAACACCAACCAGGTCACCATGGTCACGGCGGGCGCGGGCGACAACGAGGCTCCCTCATGGTCGCCCGACGGCCGGTTCCTCGCTTTCGCCAGCAATCGAACGGGCTCCTACCAGATCTACATCATGCGCGCCGATGGCACGGGAGTGACCAAGATCACCAACCAGCCAGACTGCTACGCGCCGTGCTGGTTCTAGCGAAAACGAGACCATGAACCACCAAGACACCAAGACACCCGAGGGGGACTTGGCGAACAATCCGGACGATCTCGCCCGGTCCGCACGCGTTTCAGAGTCCTCCCTGCCATGCTGACGCGGCTGCATATCGAAAATCTTGCGCTCGTGGAGTCCCTCGACCTGGAGTTCGGCGCGGGGCTCTCCCTGCTCACGGGAGAGACGGGAGCGGGCAAGTCCATACTCGTAGAGGCCGTGGGGCTTGCCACGGGCGATCGGGCCGAGACGGAGATGGTCCGCACGGGAGCCCAGGAAGCGGTAGTGGAGGCCGTCTTCGAGCCCGGAAACAAAGCCGCCGAGGTGAACGCGCTTCTCGGCGCCTGGGGCCTGGACATGGAGGAGCAGGTGGTGATCCGCCGCCGTATCCAGAGGACGGGGCGGAACACCGTGACGGTGAACGGCGCCGCCGTGTCGCTGGGCCAGCTCCGGGAGTTGGGGTCTCATCTCGTCCAGGTGCACGGCCAACACCAAAGCCAGAGCCTTCTGGACGAGGAATCCCACCGGCGCCTCCTGGATGCCCTGCCCGAGGTGGCACCCTCGGCTCTGGACACGGCCTCCACCCAGGCCGTCCTCTCGGAGGCCTTGGCCCGCCTTCGCTCCCTCCAGCGCTCCCACGCGGAGCGCGACCAGCGCCTTGATACGATCCGGTTCCAGCGGGACGAAATCGATCGCGTGGGCCCCAAGGCGGGTGAGGACGAGGAGCTCTCCCGGGAGAAAGTCCGGCTGCAGAACGTGGGCCGTATCGTCGAAGGGGCCGCCGCCGTCGCGACCCTGCTGCGAGACGGGGACCCCTCCTCGTCTTCTCTTGCCTCGGAAGCGGCGCGCCACCTCCAGGACCTGTCCGAATTCGACTCCGCCTGGATCCCCTTCCTCAAGGACCTCCAGCAGGCGGCGGAGATCCTGCGCGCCATCGCCTCGGAAGCGGAACGGACAGCCAGCACCACCGTCTTCGACCCCGGCGCCTTGGAGCTGGCCCTCCAGCGATTAGCCGACCTGGACCGCGTCAAACGGAAGTACGGGCCCGCCCTCGAGGACGTCCTGAGCCACCGGGATGCGTTGGAACGGGAGTATCGCCTGCTCTCCGGCGACGAGGCCGATCCGGCCGCGGCGGCGCTGAAAGCCGAGGAGGCCTTTCAGGCTTACCTCGCCTCGGCCCGCCGCCTCTCCCAGGCGCGGGAGCGGGCCGCCAGGAGCCTGGCCCAATCCGTTGAGAAGGAGCTGCGGCCCCTGGCCCTGGAGAAAGCTCACTTCTTGGTGGAGCTCGTTCCCTGCCCCCCTGCCGAGCCGGGCCAGGCCCGGCCCACGGGCGTGGAAGATGTTCGCTTTCTCTTTTCCGCCAACCCCGGAGAGCCCCCCAAGGCCCTGGCCAAGATCGCCTCCGGCGGAGAGCTGAGCCGAACCCTCCTGGCCCTCCTCACGGCCTCTCGATCGGGGGCCGGCCCCGGCACCCTCGTGTTCGACGAAGTGGACGCGGGCATCGGCGGCAAGCCCGCGGAGCGCGTGGGCCGCCGCCTCCGGGACCTGGCCTCCCACCACCAGGTGCTGTGCATCACGCACCTGCCCCAGATCGCCGCCTTCGCCCACCACCACTACCGCGTCACGAAGGAGCGCAGGGGCCAGCGCACCCTCATCCGCACCGAGCTCCTGCCGGGCAGCGCCCGCGCCGAGGAGCTGGCCCGCATGATCGCCGGAGAGACGGTGGCGGACACGGCCCTTCAGCACGCCCGGGAACTCCTGCGCGCCGCGAGCCAAGCGGCGCCCGGCCCGGAACACTCCTGATCGTTAAACTCGGGGAAGCTCAGAACGTCTTTCGCCCCAGCAACCAGCGCCCTGCCAGGGCGCCCTTTCCCGCTCGCCCGTTGTCGAAGACCATCCAGACCCACAACGTGGCCGCGTCGAGCCGGCGCACGGCCACCACCGGGCGATCCTGGCCCGCCACGTCCACGGGGGAGGGCCAGTCTTCGGCGTCCCAGGGCCCGAAAATATGGTCCTCAGAGAGACAGCCGCGAAGAGCTCCCTCCGCCTCCCAGGCGTCCTCCACCACCAGCGTCGTGGACAGGGCCGTGCAGTGGAATGAGGGTCCCTGCAGAGGCGCGCAGGACAGGGCCAGATCCTCACGCCGCGACAGGGCGCGGACCTGGGCGGCGAAATCCGAATAGTCGGTCTCGCTCTCGGGCAGGGGCCAGCAGTTGAAGGCCACCTGGCGGCCCAAGACCTCCTTCGGAAAAGGCTGAAAATTTAGGAGGGTCGCGGCTTGGCCGAAGAGCTCCACCGCCCCCGCCTCACCCATGCGCGACGCCGGAGTGAACATCTGGGCCGACGCGGGCCCTCGAAGTCGGGTCCCGAGGTGCCCTACGATTCTGGAAAGGTAGAGGGCCGCGGGGTCGGGAAAGACCAGGTCCCCGACCGGGCCCTCCGATTCGCGGGAGAGAGGGTCGAACCAGCCGGCCGCATCTCCCGGAGGTGGCGCCAGGTCCAAGACGAGGATCTCACGTTCCTCGACCCAGCGGGCCACGGCCGATCGGGCCTCCACGTCCCTGGAGATGAGCGCCACGACCTGGGCGCTCTGGATCCGCTCGCGCTCCAAAGGAAGAAACACGTCCGCGGAGGCATCATCGCCGAGGGAGAGCTCCAACTGCCCGAGCTTGGCGCCGAGGGGAACCACGTGGCTTGCATCCACGCCGCCCTCCTTGAGGGCCTGGGTGAGGGCTCTGGCCTGGAGGTCCTCGGCGCCTACGATGGCGAGGCGGAACAGCTCAGCGCTCACGGGGGGTACCCTGCACGCCCGTGGGCGCTTCTCCCCGCGCCTGGTCCTCCGGCGCCTTTCCAGCGGGAGCTTGGGCAGTCCGCTTCCGCAGGCGGCCCCAGAGCCAGCCCACGGGCCCCGAGAGAGCGTACGCCACGGCGATGATGAGCAGAGCGGCGGGCGGGTTGAGGGCGATGAGGACGAGGACCACCGCCATGACGAAGACCGGGGCCGAGGGGCGCCGCGCCCTGAGAATGTCCATGTCCTTGAAGCTCCGGAAGCGAACCGTGCTCACCATGAGCCAGGAGAGGGCCACCACATATACCAAGCAGGCGATCCTCATGGTCCGCAGCAAGTCCGGGCTCTGGACGTTGGTAAGCCCCGGAGGAAGGTAGTAGAGGGGCAGGACCGCGGCCGCCGCGGCCGCGGGAATGGGGAGCCCGATGAAGTAGCGCTTGTCCTGCGTCGCGGTCTGTACGTTGAACCGGGCCAGGCGCAGAGCTCCCGCCACGGGCAACAGGAAAGCAAAGAACCAGCCCGTTTTGCCCAAATCCGCGAAGCCCCAGTGATAGAGAATGAGCGCGGGAGCCAGGCCGAAGGAGAGAAAATCCGAAAGGGAGTCGAGCTCCTTGCCGAACTCGCTGGTGCTCCCTGTCATTCTCGCGATGCGCCCGTCCAGGCCGTCCAGGATGCCAGCGAGGATGATCATGGTGACGGCCCATTCAAAGCGGTGTTTGGACGCCAGGAGGATGGCATAGTAGCCGAAAAACATGTTGCCCACGGTGAGCAGGGACGGGAGGACCGCCACCCCCCGGCGAAGGGGTGCGGGACCTTGGCCCGCCGAGAGCCGGCGTATCTTCTTCGCCGTCACGCCCCGGCCCTCCATCTCGCCAAGGGGGTCACTCCCGCCCTGGCCCTGTGGCCGCGCACGGCCAGGATCTCGACCGCCTCCGCGGGAAGATAAACATCCACCCTGGACCCGAAGCGGATGAGGCCGATGCGTTCGCCGCGCTCGAAGGTTTTGCCAGTCCTGGCCCAGCAGAGGATCCGCCGGGCGATGAGCCCCGCGATCTGGACCACCTCGATGGGCCCTCGCGGCGTTGAAAACTGCGTTCGCACCTGCTCGTTATCCAGGGAGGCCTTGTCGCTCCACGCCGCCATGAACTTGCCGGGGTTGTAGACCACCTTGCCCACGGCGCCTGAGAAAGGAGCCCGGTTCACGTGAACGTTGAAGACCGACATGAAGACGCTGATGAGGACCCTTCCATCTCCGAGGGGCTCCGCCTTGACGATGGTCCCATCCGCCGGCGAGAGGAGAACGTTCTCGCCTGCTTCGGAGGCACGCTCCGGATCCCTGAAAAAAGCGCAGACGCATAGGGCCGCCACGGCCGCCGCCACGGCCCACCACGGATGGTCCGACAGGCCCAACAGGGCCGCCGCCAGAGCAGGGGGCGCGGCGAAGGGGAACGCCTCTTCACGGATGATCATGATCCCTCCCCTCGTATCCTATCAGAACACCCTCGCAAGCGGAAGGCGCCGCCTCCCCCGGCGGCGAACCTCCTCTCCACCCGTGCCGAGATGACCGCCGTCCCTGCCAAAAAGGCCTCATACGCCTGCCAGCCTCTTTCGCCGGTCCGCCAGAATTGGTGCCACCTATTTATCTTGACAGGACCAGGCTAAGTATGGTAATATCATATGCTTGGCTGGAGGCGGCGGTGCGCATTCGTCTTGCAGACATCACCCAACCGACCCAGTTTCGTGAGAAGGTGGGACCCTTGACCTTAGACCTCGGTTACCATTACGGAGCCCAAGTCGAACCGGTGGATCTCTTTCTCACGGTCTCTCCAGTCCAGGGGGGGCACCGCCTGGACGGAGAGTTCGCCTATCGCGCGGTCCTCCCCTGTTCCAGATGCCTGGAAGAAGCCCGCGTCGAGGGCATCGCGACCTTTCTGCTCGATTATCAGCCCGCGAGCCAGGCCCCCATCCCCGAAGAGGAGGTGGAGGTCTCCATCGAGGAAACGCAGATTCTGTACTACGATGAAGACGGGCTCGCCCTCGACGCCCTAGTCTCCCAGCAACTGTACCTGGAGTTTCCCGAGAAGGTTCTGTGCAGGCCCGATTGCAGGGGCCTTTGCCCCCGCTGCGGCGCGGACCTCAACCAGGGACCCTGTTCTTGTCCGCCCGAAGGCGACTCCCGCTGGACCGCCCTCGGCCAGCTTCAGAAGAAATCATAGGAGCCCGACCCATGCCTAACCCCCGACGACGCCATTCCAAGACCCGCCGAGACAAGCGCCGCACCGGTGATGCCCTGAGCGCGGTGAACGTGGGCACCTGCCCCAAGTGCCACGAACCCAAGATGCCCCACCAGGCCTGCCAGGCTTGCGGCTACTACGACGGACGGGAAGTCATCAAGGTCAAAGAGGCCTGATCGCTCGATGGCTATCCGCATCGCCTTAGACGCGATGGGGGGAGACAGGGCGCCGCTTCCCGAGATCGTCGGAGCGGTGGAGGCTTATCGCCGCTTCGGGGTTCAGACCATTCTGGTGGGCGACCAGGGTCGCTTGCGGCAGGAGCTTCTCCGCCTCAAGGTCTCCGAGTCGGACATAGGTTTGTCCATTGTGCACGCCGACGAGGTGGTGACCATGGACGACCCGCCCATGACCCCCATTCGAAAGAAGCGCAAGAGCAGCCTGCGCATCGCGGGCGAGCTCGTGAAATCCGGCGAAGCCCAAGGTCTGGTTTCCGCTGGTAACACGGGCGCCGTCATGGCTACGGCCAAGCTGGTCATCGGCGGGATCGAGGTGGTGGAGCGGCCCGCTCTGGCCACGTGGCTCCCCCACCCCAAGGGAGCCTCCCTCGTCCTGGACGTTGGAGCCAACAGCGACTGCAAGGCCTCGCACCTCCAGCAATTTGCCATCATGGGGAGCATTTACGCCTCCCAGGTGACGGGCATCGAGCACCCCAGAGTGGCCCTCCTCTCCATCGGCGAGGAGGACATCAAGGGGAACGACCTCACGAAGGAGGTCTTCAAGCTCCTCCAGCAAAGCGATTTGAACTTCACGGGGAACGTGGAGGGACACGGCCTTTTCGCCGGAGAGGCCGACGTGATCGTGACGGACGGTTTTACGGGCAATGTGGTCCTCAAGACCGGAGAGTCCGTCTACGAATACATCTCCCAGGCCCTGCGCCAGGGCTTCGGGCGCACCCTCAGAACCAAGGCGGGATACCTACTCTCCAAGCCCGTGTTCAAGGAGCTCAAGGCCAAAATGGACTACGCGGAGTACGGTGGCGCCCTGCTCCTCGGCGTGAAAGCCGTCACCATCATCTGCCACGGCAGATCCCAGCCCAAGGCCATCATGAACGCCCTGCGGCTGGCCCGCGACTTCTGCGTCGCCGGCCTGAACCAGCGCATCGTCGACCAGATCCAGGCGCGGATGAGGGAACCCAATAATGGCAAACATTCGGTCGCGAATTAGGGGCACCGGGCGCTCTTTGCCCGAGAAGGTTCTCACCAATTTTGACATCGAGAAAATGGTGGATACCACCGACGAGTGGATCACCACCCGCACGGGCATCCGTGAGCGGCGCATCGCGCGAGAAGACGAGAGCCTATCCAAATTCGCGGCGGAGGCCGGGCGCCAGGCCATGCTCATGGCGGGGCTCGCCCCCGAGGACCTCGATCTGATCATTCTGGCCACGGTCACCATGGACCAGCCCATTCCCGCCACCTCGTGCTTCGTCCAGGAAATGCTCGGCGCCAAGAAAGCCGCGTCTTTTGACATCCAGGCGGGATGTTCGGGATTCATTTACGCCATCGGCATCGCGGACCAGTTCATCAAAACCGGCGCCTACCGCCACATCCTGGTCATCGGCGGCGAGATCCTCTCCAAGTTTCTCGACTGGAACGACCGGGCCACGTGCGTCCTCTTCGGCGACGGCTGCGGCGCGGTCCTCATGGCCGCCGAGGAGGGCCCGCGGGGCCTCCTCTCCACCTCCCTCCACTCGGACGGCTCCATGGCGGACTTCATCACCCTTCCCGGCGGGGGCAGCAAGATTCCCGTGAGCCACGCCATGATCGACGCCAACCTCCATACGATCAAAATGAAGGGCAACGAGACCTTCAAGATCGCCGTCCGCTCCATCGAGAGCGCCTGCCGCGAAGCCATCGACAAGGCCGGCCTCACCCCAGGCGACGTGCGCTGGTTCGTCCCCCACCAGGCCAACACGCGCATCATCAGCGCCGTGGCCGACCGGCTCGGCTGGCCCCCCGAGGAGATCTACCTCAACATCGACCGCATCGGGAACACCTCAGCCGGTTCCATCCCCATCGCCCTCGACGAGATGGTCCGGGCGGGCAAAGTGGCGGAGAACGACATCCTTCTCTTCGCGGCTTTCGGCGCGGGGCTCACGTGGGGCTCGGCTCTCGTTCGCTGGTAGAAGAGAAAACCGTGAACCACCTAGACACGATGACACCAAGGTTCGTCTAACCACGAAGCGGTACGATCTTCATCAGTATCCTGGCGTCTTGGTGCGACCTTATCTGGAGCTTCCGATGAAGATTGCCCTCGTGTTTCCCGGCCAGGCCTCTCAGTATGTGGGGATGGGGAAAGACTTAGCCATCGGGTACCGGGCGGCCGCCGAGGTGTTCGACGCCGCGGACCGCGCCCTGGACGAGCCTTTCCACAAGCTTCTGTGGGAGGGACCCGAAGGGGATCTCAACCTTACGGCCAACACTCAGCCGGGCGTGCTCACCGTTTCCGTGGCCGCCTGGCGCGTCCTCCAGACCGCCCGGCCCAAACTCGAACCCGCTTTCCTGGCCGGGCACTCGCTGGGGGAGTATAGCGCCCATGTGGCCGCCGGCACCCTCACCTTCGCGGACGCAGTCCGAGCCGTGCGCAAGCGCGGCCAGTTCATGCAGGAAGCCGTCCCCGTGGGCGTGGGCTCCATGGCCGCCCTCATAGGCATGGAACCGGAAGCCGTGGCCGCCACGTGCCTGGAAGCCGCCCAAGGCCAGGTGGTGGTCCCCGCCAACGACAACGCTCCTGGACAGGTGGTCATCGCCGGCCATGCCCAGGCCGTCCAGCGGGCCATAAACTTGGCCAAGACACGGGGCTGCAAGCGGGCTCTACTCCTGCCCGTGTCCGCCCCCTTCCACTGCGCCCTCATGGCACCCGCCCGCCAGAACCTGGAGCCCGTCTTGGCCGGGATTCGCTTCTCGGCCCCCGCCTGGCCCGTCATTGCTAACGTGGACGCCCGCCCCACGTCCACCGCCGCCGAGGCCCGGGATAAACTCACAGCTCAGGTGGACTCCCCCGTCCGGTGGCGTGAGACCCTCTTGGCATTTAAAGAGGCGGGCGTGGACACGATCATCGAAGTCGGGCCCGGCACCGTCCTGTGCGGGCTCGCCAAGCGCGTGAACAAAGACTGGAAGCTTCTGAACGTGGAAAACACCGAGAGCCTGGAGAAGACCCTCGCCGCCCTCGCGTGAGAGGCCCTGAACGCTCTTTAGGAGAGATAGCCATGGGACGTTTTGACCGTAGGGTCGCCCTCGTCACCGGTGCCGCCCAGGGCATCGGACTGGCCGTCGCCGAACTCCTCTCCTCCGAGGGGGCCAACGTCTACGGCGCGGACATCAATCTGGAGGCCATGTCCGCTAGCGCCCGCCTCCTGAATGCCAAGGGCCTTCAGATAGTCCCCATCCAGCTCAACGTGGCGGACCGCGCTTCGTGCGAAGCCGCCGTGACTTCCATCGTGGACAAGGAAGGCCGCCTGGAACTGCTCGTGAATAATGCGGGCATCACGCGCGACAGCCTCCTCATGCGCATGAAGCCCGAAGACTGGGACGCGGTCCTTTCGGTGAACCTCACGGGCGCCTTCCAGCTCACCCAGATCGCCACCAAGCCCATGATCGGCCAGCGCTACGGGCGCATCGTGAACGTGGCTTCCGTGGTGGGGCTCATGGGGAACCCGGGACAGGCCAACTACGTGGCGAGCAAGGCGGGCCTCATAGGCTTCACGAAGGTGGTAGCCAGGGAGCTGGCCTCCCGGAACGTCACCTGCAACGCCGTGGCACCGGGCTTCATCCTCACGGCCATGACGGAGAAGCTCACGGAACAGCAGAAGGAGCAGATGGCCTCCATCATCCCCATGCGCCGCATGGGAACACCGAACGACGTGGCCAAGGGCATCGCCTTCCTCCTGAGCGAGGACGCGGCGTACGTCACGGGCCAGACCCTCTCCGTGAACGGCGGCATGTATATGTAAACCGATCGGCGCTGGCGCGTGGGATGAGCGTGGTGCCGAAGGGGGGACTCGAACCCCCAAGTGGTTGCCCACGGCGGATTTTGAGTCCGCTGCGTCTGCCAGTTCCGCCACTTCGGCCCTGAGGAAGTTTAGGGGCAGACCCTTCGCCTGTCAAGGTTCGCGAGGGTCCTCTCCCCTTGAGGGAGCTCGCGCGCCGCCTCTTACGCGACGCGTTCGATCACGATAACGGTGATGTTGTCCTCTCCCCCCTTCTCATTGGCGAGGAGGAGCAGCGCCTTGCACGTGGCGTCCAGGTCCAGACGCCGCGCCATGACAGCGGAAATCTCGGCGTCGCTGGCCATGCTGTTCAGACCGTCCGTGCACAGCAGAACGCGGTCGCCCACGGCGAGCTTCACCTGCGCCACGTCCGCCTCCGCCTGGTCCCTGGTGCCCAGAGCCTTCGTGATGACGTTGCGCAGGGGATGGCGGCTGGCCTCCTCTTCCGAGAGCAAACCCATGCGAACCTGCTCGCTCACCCAGGAATGGTCCGCCGTCACGAGGCTGAGCTTGCCTTCGCTGAAATGGTACGCGCGGCTGTCGCCCACGTGGCAGATGACCAGGTCCTCCCGGTCCACGAGGGCCGCGACGACTGTGGTCCCCATGCCTCGGGATTCGGGGTGTTCGGTGGAGTAGCGCTGGATGCGGTCGTTGGCGATGGCGATGGCCGTGCGCACCTTGTTGGCCGAGAACGAAAACGCCTCGTCGTACGGGTAGGGCCACGTCGAATCCTCATCCAGGCTGTGCCTGTCGAAGAAGGCGTTGATGTGGCTCACGGCGAGCTGAGAGGCCACCTCACCGGAGGAGTGTCCGCCCATGCCGTCCGCCACCACGTAAAGGTTCTGTTCGCTTCGGATGGTGAAGGCGTCCTCGTTGTTGGTCCGCTTCTTTCCCACGTCGGTGGCGCCGCTGGCCCTGACTTTCATTCTATTTCTTTCTGAACAGGGAGAAGCCCGAGGGCTTGTCTCCGCGCGCCTGAGCGAGAAGATTCTGCAGGCCGAGGTCCGTGGGATGATTGTCCAGCGCCGACTCGAGGAGCCTCTGGGCCCTGATGTTGAGCCCGTTCTCCAAGAGGAACTCGGCATAGGCCGTCACGTAGGCCGCGCTGTACGGGTTGACTTCAATGGCACGCTCCACCTGCTGGGTCCCCTGATTGCGCCATTTGGGATTGCGCAGCCGGATCATGCCTCCGTGGAACAGGGCCTGATCGTTGGTGGGGTCCATGCGCAGGACATGATCGAACATGGCCAGGGCCGAGGTGTAGTCGCCGCTCCGGAACCGGGCGATGCCGCCGCCCACGAGCTCCCTTACCTGCTCCTGGGAGCTCTTCTGGACGGCGCTGCTCTGGGGCCGCGCCAGGGATCGGTCGTACTCCTGCCGGAGGGTGGGACGGCAGAGCGTGTTGTACGCCTCCGTCACCTCCTTCAGGAAGCGCTCCGCCTCGGCCTTCCGGGCGGAATCCTTGAACCGGTCCGGATGGTGTTCTTTCACCAGGGTTCTGAAGGCGCCGCTGATCTGGGCCGGTGTGGCCTCAGCGCTCAATCCGAGGATGTCGTAGAAGGTCCTCTCCCGGTTGTCCATTCCTCTCCCTGCGGCCGACAATGTCTGAGGTTACCTCAATGGGCCTCCCCGCGCAAGGCCCTGACCGAACCCTCCCGGCTTGGGGTCTTGGCGATCAGCCGCCCTTCCGGTAAGAGATCACCTTGCGCGTGGTGCGGGCGATGTAGATGCGCTTGGCCTCGCGCCTGACGACCTCGCCCACGTTCTTGTCCTTCAGGAGCATCTTAAGGTCGAAATCCAGCAGGCGGTTGATGAGCACGATGGCGATGCCCGGGGGGGTCTTGGGGTTGGTGGCCAGGGCCTTGAGAACCGGATACTTTTTGATCCACTCCTTGTTCCGCGCGATCTTCCGCATGAGGTCGTCGGAGAGGCTTCTCAGTTTGGCTATGCCTTCAACCTCTGCGTCGGTCAACTTGGGGGACTCCAGAACGGCCGCCTGCACCACGCGGTTGCTGTCTCGAATGAGGAGGCCCCGAGCCTCCCTGTTCCCCTTGAGGGCCAGGGAGATCTTGGCGGGTACGCTCATGCTCAGAATCCGCTGATAGAGGCCGTCGAAGGCCTCCTGGCTCAGGGAATCGTCCACGAGGGCTTCGGGGGGAATCTCCGCCTCCGCCGCGGCCAGAACCTCGGGATCGGCGAGGAAGTCTTCCGGACGGAGTTCGCCCTCCCCTTCCGCTGGAAGGGCCGCCGCCTCCTCCTCGGGCAGTTCCGGAGCGAACTCTCCCCCCGCGTGCCCCAGCTTCAGGCCAAATCGCAGCTCCAGCAGAGCGGGGATCTCCGAGTGATCCCTGAAGAACTGCTCCGCGAGGTCGAAGATGCGGCGCACCTGGGTCGGTTCAAGACCGTTGTTGGCGAGCATGGCCACCACGATGGACGGAGAGCTGATGAGCCGCACCTGGTTGTCCAGCAGCACATCCAGAGAAGGTCCCGTGGTGTTCAGGGCGAGCCACTCGAGGGTTTCGGTGGCGACGCCCTTGTTTTTCAACACCGCTTGGAGGAGGGCTTGGTTCTTCCCCAGGACGCGTACGTAAAAATCAAGGGCGCGAGGGTCGAAGGCGTGGACCGGGAGGATCTCCTTCCATTCGCTCTCGCTCACCTCGGCGAGGTTCTCCTTGCAGGCCATGCGGACTTCTTCGTCCGCGTCAGACCTGAGCAGGACCCAGAGCTCGATAAGGTCCTCCCGCGGAATCGGGAGCGCCCCCCTGGCCGCGGCCTGCTTGAGCTGCGGCGGTGCCTGCCCTGAAAGGATCCTCTCGACGATGGGGTGGCTCAAGGGTGGGTAACCCCCATTCCGCCCGGCAGCAGCAGGTCGTGCACGACTCGTCCTTCCCCTTGGGGCAGGGGGACTCTCTCCCCGTGATAAAAGAGAGCCACGCCCGAGGCGTTGCCCAGGCTCACTTTGAAGCTTTTCCCCGCGAGGGAGAACTTCTCCCCCGGCGTTAATTCACGATAGACCTTTCGCTGTCCATCCGCCCAGGCTTCGCACCAGCAGGGTTGGGTCACGATGAAGGCGAGGTCTCCCTTGGGCTGGTTTTCCAAGGCGAGCGGAGCCTGCGGAGCGGGCGCTGAAGGGAGAGGGGCGGGTTCAGGTGCGGCGGGTATAGGGGCCGGGGGCGTTGAGCCTGGGGCTTGGGTTCCCGAGGCCGGCGGTGTGGAGGCCGCCGTCAAAGGCTGCTCCGATGGCGCGCTTTCGGGCGCCGGAGCGGCCGGCCGCGGTTCCTCAACTTTCCGAGATGGCCGCGGAGAGCCGCCTTCGGCTACGTTGTGTCCCGCATCGACCGCCGAGCCTTCACGGCCCCAGCCGCCTCCGGACACAAGCACGTAGGCCCCGTATCCGAGCCCGCCTAGAAGTACGATACCCAGAATCCACAGGAGCCATCCCCTGCTCGCCGGAGACTCGGCCTCATCACGGGACTGCACGCCGGCTTGTCCAGAGGAGGCGGGCATGGCGAGCATCTTGTACTCGGCGCCCAGGGCCTCCGGATCCAGGCCCAGGTGCCTCGCCACGGCCTTGACGTAGCCCTCGACGAAGACGGGAGGCGGCAGAGCCTCGAACCGCCCCTCCTCGAGGGCCTGGAGGAGCACGGGCCGAACCTTGGTGGCAATGGACAGGTCATCGATGCTTACCCCCCGCTGAATCCGCTCTCGCGCCAGCTTCTGGCCGAAAGCCACCCTGCGTTCGCTCACCTGGACCTCCCCACTCGTGTCTGAAGCATCCGCCGGATGGCCAGGGGAACCTTGGGATCATCCATCAAGCCCCGTGCTTCCACGGCGGTCAGGCTGCTGACAAAGGCGAGGGCCGCGGCCAGCGGCGTCCTCGGATTTCTGAGAAGGGCGATCCTCACCTCCCGCCGCGCCGACCACTTCGGGTCACGGGCGACGGTTTCAAGGACGGGAGCCACCGTTCGCGGCTGGCTCACGAGATACAGGACGTCCTCCTCCACGAGGCGAGGGTTCTCAAGAAGGGCTTGGATCACCTTCGGATCTTTATCGGCGCGGAGCGTTTTGAGAACCTGCCCCGCGCATAATCGCGCCAGGCCGATCTTCTCGCCCAGCGCCATGGCCGGAAGGCGCATGAAAAGCACGCTCTCCGCCTGATGGCGCACTTCCGAAGAGAGCTTGAAGTTCTGGCAGACGTGGTTCAGGTCCCGCCAGAATAGGAACTTGGCAAGGTTGAGGGCGTCGCCGGAAGGCGTCTTGGGATGGTTCACAAGAGCGAACTGCACCCGGAGGTTACCGGCCCAACGGCTGCGGGCGATAAGGCCCATGAACGACTCGGGCACGTCGGGCCGCGTCAGGACCTTCAGGATGTGCTGCTCCTTGGCTGCACGGTGTTCAAGAAGGGCGGGGATGTCCTCGAAGCTCAGGGTTGGCACCAGAGCCCAGAGGGCCTCGTCCGTGAGGTCCGGATCCAGCATCGCTCTCTCCCCAGGTCATTCTAGGCGCAGGATGGGGTTCTCACAAGGGCCAGCCCGCTTCCAGCCGGCGCACCAACGCTTCACGGGCGCCGGGCGGCAGAAAGCTCGCCCGCGCCGCGGCCACCTGAGAGCGGCCCATGTCTTCAAGGGTCCAGCCCGCGCTTCGCGCGGCGAAGCGAAGCTCGCCACACGGGGTCGCCCCGAAGAGGGCGGGATCGTCCGTTCCCAGGGAGAGGTGGACACCCCGCCGCCAAAGGAGTCCCAGCGGGTGTCGCTCCCGGGGGCCGATGACTCCCGTGCGGCGGTTGCTCGTGGGACAGACCTCCAGGTGAACTCCCCGCCGGATCACCTCAGCCAGGACCGATTCCGATCCCGCCGCCGCGATCCCGTGGCCGATCCTGCGGGGACGGAAGACCTCCATGGCGGACGCGACCTCCCCGGCGTCCATGGCTTCCCCCGCATGGGGCACCACGGGGAGTCTCCTCGACCTGCATTCCTCGGCGAGGTCGCCAAAACGCGCCGCCGGGGCCGCCGCCTCATCCCCGCCCAGTCCAAAGGCCACGACACCTTGTCCTTTGTAGGCACAGGCCAGGTCCAAGTCTCGCTCCAGGAGAGCGCGATCCCATTGCCTCACGGCGTCCACGATGAGATTGAAGGGCAGGGGCGCGGTGTGCCTGAGGGCCAGGAGCGTTTTCAGACAGGGGGCGGGGTGAAGGCCATGCCGCTCCCACACGGAGGGAGAGACGCGGATTTCAGCATAGATCACCCCTTGCCGGCGAAGGCGCCCGAGGACGCGGCCCAAAAGCCAAGCCAGATCTTCCGGGCCCTTGAAGAGGTCCAGAAGCTGGCCGAAATGGCGGAGGAATTCACCGAAATCGCGGTGGCGGTAAAGGGCCAGGATGCCGTTCTTGCCGAGCTGAAGCCCGTGCCGCCTTGCGAGGAGGAGGGCCTCGGCGGGCGTCAGGCACCCTTCAAGGTGAAGGTGGAGCTCCACCTTGGGGCGAAAGGCCAGATTCGTGGTCAATAATGCTCAGCATCCTGCGTGAAGTCGTAGTGCAAAACCCACGTCCTGACCTTGAGATCCACGGGAACGTCGAACTTCGCCTCGATCTTGACGTTCGGCCCCGACTTATTGATCGTGATGTTTTCGGGACCCACGGGCAAGTTGAGAAACTTGCCCTTCTCCACGATGTCCTTTTTCATCTGTTCTTCCGTCCGGTTCCAGCAGTCGTTCCGGGCGTAGGTTTCGATGAAATCCTTAAATTCATAAGCATTGATCCGGGCGGGCACCACCTTCACGAGGACGAAGATGGTGGCTCCCAAAACCAGGATCATCAGGATGAGGGGGATTTTGCTTTCGCCGCGCTCGCCGATCCTCATGGCTCTACCTCCCCGGTAGGTCTTCACTGTAGGGGGCTCCGGACGGACCTGTCAAGAGGCCAGGCGGGCCAGGGCCACCTCCAGCTCCACCACTTTTCTCGCGAATTCGGCTTGCAGCCGGCGCGTCTTGTCCACCACTTCCGCCGGGGCCTTTTCCGCGAAGGAGGGGCTCTGAAGTTTGGCCGCGAACTTATCCCGCTCCGCTGTGGCTTTCTTCAACTCCGAGGCGATGCGCTTCTTCTCGCCTTCCACGTCCACGGCCGCCTGCGGCGCTCTCAGGGAGAACTTGTACCGGGCGGAGACGCCGGCGGTCCAGCCTTCCTCCGGGTTGAGGGCCTGGGTGACCTCCAAGCTGGACAGGCGGACCAACACCCTGAGTTCGTCTTGCGACAGGTCCTGGAGAACCCTGCGCGCCTCGGCATCGGCGGGAGCCACGATGAGGTCAACCGGTTGTCCAGGAGCGATCCCCTTCTCCGCTTTCACGTTTCTGATTCGCGCCACGAGGTCCATGAGTGCCTCGATGCCCTCGGCGCGTTCCGGATCCGAGCTTCCGCTCGCACCCGCCGGGAAGGAGGCAAGGACCAGGCTTCCCTTCGCACCGGGCACGAGCTGCCAAAGCTCCTCGGTAATGAAGGGCATGAAGGGGTGGAGGAGGCGGAGGATCGTGTCCAGCACGTGCACCAGAACCCAGCGCGTGGCCTGCCGCCTGGACTCCGGCGCATCCTTGCCTAGACCCGCCTTGGAGACCTCCACGTACCAGTCGCAGAAGCGGTGCCACACGAAGTGGTACAGCGCGTCCGAGGCCTCGTAGAACTTGTAGCCTTCCAAGGACTGGTTCACCCGGGCTGCCGCCTCGTCGCACTCGTCCAAAATCCATCGGTCCCAGTAGGAAAGGTCTTCATCGGCGGGCCTCGCCGGAACCTCCTCGCCCACCTGCAGGAGCACGAAGCGTCCCGCGTTCCATAGCTTGTTGGCGAAGGCCCTGTAGCCTTCCATGCGCTTGGTGTCCAGGGCCACGTCCGTCCCGGGGACCGTGAGGATGGCCAGCGTAAAACGCACGGCGTCGGCTCCGTAGAGGTCGATGAGCTCGAGGGGGTCGATGACGTTGCCGAGGGTCTTGCTCATCTTGCGGCCCTTCGCGTCCCGCACCAAACCGTGAAGAAACACGTCGCGGAAAGGGGCCCGGCCCGTGAACTTGAGGCCCGCCATGATCATGCGCGCGACCCAGAAGAACAGGATGTCGTAGCCCGTTTCCAGGACCGTCGTGGGGTAATATCGCTCAAGGTCCTCGGTCCGGTCCGGCCAGCCCATGGTGGAAAACGGCCAGAGCTGGGAAGAAAACCACGTGTCGAGCACGTCCGGGTCGCGGTGCACCGTGCCTCCGCAGTAAGGGCACGCGTCGAGGTCTTCCATGTCCACGAGGAGGCGATCGGGATCGTTGGTCCCGGCAGCCTTTCCGCACACGTCGCAGTAGAACGCCGGGATCCGGTGCCCCCACCAGATCTGCCTGGAGATGCACCAGTCGTGGATCTCCTTCATCCAGTTCAGGTAGACCTTCTGCCAGTGCTCGGGGATGATGCGCACTTCGCCCCGCTCCACGGCTTGCCTCGCGGGCTCGGCCAGCGGCCCGATCTTGAGGAACCACTGGGTGGAGACGGCGGGCTCCACGACTGTGGCGCAGCGTTGGCAGTGGCCCACCGCGTGGGTGTGCCCATCCACTTTCACCAGGAATCCCTCGGCTTCCAGACGCTTCACGACGGCCTTTCGGGCCGCGAACCGGTCTTGCCCTTCGTAGGGGCCCGCGTTGCCCGTCATGGTGCCGTCTAATCCGATGACCTGAATCTCCTTCAAATGGTGGCGCTTGCCCGCCTCGAAGTCGTTGGGATCATGGGCGGGGGTGATCTTCACCGCACCGGTCCCGAAGGTCCGGTCCACCATGGCGTCCGCGATGATAGGAACGAGGCGGCCCATGATGGGCAGGATGAGGCTTTTGCCCACGAGATGCTTGTACCGAGGGTCCTCAGGATGGACCGCCACGGCCGTGTCGCCCAGCATCGTTTCGGGGCGGGTCGTGGCAACCACCACACCCTCGCCCTCCTTGCCTCCCTGCAGGGGATACCGGACGTGCCACAGGTGCCCCTGCGTCTCCGCGTGTTCCACCTCAAGGTCGGAGAGGGCGGTGCCGCACTTGGGGCACCAGTTGATCATGTAGTGCCCGCGATAGATGAGGCCCTCCTTGTAGAGGTCCACGAAGGCCTTGCGGACTGCCCGTGAGAGATCCTTGTCGAGGGTGAATCGTGTCCTGGACCAATCGCAAGATGCCCCCAGGCGGCGAAGCTGAAGGAGGATGGTGTCCCCCTTCTCCTTCCTCCACTCCCACACCCTTTGGATAAACTCGTCTCGGCCCAGGTCGCGGCGGTGAAGGCCTTCCTTCTCCAGCTCCTTGCTCACCACCATCTGGGTGGCGATCCCCGCGTGGTCTGTTCCGGGAAGCCAGAGGGCGTCGAAGCCTTGCATCCGCTTCCAGCGGATCAGGATGTCCTGGAGCGTCACGAACATGGCGTGGCCCGTGTGCAGGACTCCCGTGACGTTGGGCGGTGGAATGACGATGATGTAAGGAGGCTTGCCCGAGGAAGAGTCGGCCTTGAAGTAGCCGCTCGCCTCCCAGTGTTGGTACCAACGCTCCTCGCAGGCCTTCGGGTCGTACTGCTTGGGGATGTCCATGCTGAACCTCTACGTGATGGATGGTGAGAAAATGCTGCCTACTTTTTTAAGACGAAAACAGGGGCGAACCCCTGTTCCGTCCGCACCGCATGCTCGTCCGGAGCCCCAGGAACGGCCAGCCGCCGGGACCGCCCTGCCCCGCTCTGCGGAAAGGTCTAGCCCGATTCCGATTCCAGCTCTTGGATGCGCCGTTTGATGATGGATTCGGCCAGCTCGGGTATGACTTCCCACGCCACCTGCCGAACCATCTCGGGAAGCATCTCCCGCACCAGCTTCTCCATCAGCGGTGGCGCCAACGAGTTGACGGTCTGTTCGATGATTCGGGGAGCCATCTCCTCGGCCACGGAGCGAACGTGGCCGGGCACGGCCGGCTCGAGGGCCGCCGGAACCATGGCCGGAAGAGCATCTCCAACGGCTTGGCGCACCAAATCGGGCACCGTCTCCGCGGCATGCGCCCTGGCCAAACCGGGAAGGGTCTCGTCCAGCCGCGCGCGAAGGATGCCCGGGAGGGTGGTGGCCACGAGCCCGGGCAGGAGGTCTTCCACCCTGCGCCGCACGTCCTCTTCGAACGCCTCCCGGTCCAGAACCGGGACGGGCGCGGAGGGTGTCGGAGCGGGCTCGGGCTCGGGCGCGGTTTCCGCGCCCCGGGGTTCCTCGCTTGGCTCCGGAAAGGCTCCCGTATCCGTGGAGCCAGTCTCTTCGTGCGCGGCGGCGGCGGGCGCGATCTCCGTCACCTGATCCGGCGCGAAGCCAACGGCGCCGAGCGACGCGACGGGAGGCGCCAGCACCGCCAGATCGGTCTCAACCCCTTCTTCGGGCTGCAAGGGCTGTACCTCACGGATGGTCTCCCACGGCTCGCCATCAGCCTTGGCGGGGGCGCTCATCTCATAGGCGCCCGTAATCGGCTCCGGGGGTTCCACCATGAAGGGCACGTCCGGATGGACCGCTGGGGCCTGCTCGATCAACGCCTGAGCTTCGGCCACCATGGACTGCTGGTCCGTGAGATCGTGGACCACCAGCGACTCGGAGGCCGGCGGTGCCGGCTCCATCGCTGGAGCCGCCGGTTCCACGTGAATGGCGGGAGCCGCGCTCGTGACGTCCATATCCTCGGGCACGTCCAGCATCGCTTCGGGAGTGCTGCCCAAGGTCTGGCCCTGGCCCCAGTCCTCGGCGCCGCTCACGCTTTCCTGAACGGGTTCCGGCACCGGCGCGGGGGCTTCGGGGACGGGCGTCTCCAAAGGCCAGGTCTCGTCTTCCACTGGCGCGATGAGCACCTCCGCAGGAGGCGCGGTTGCCACGGGAGGCGGAGGGGCAGCGGCGGATACCTGGGCCGTTAAGGGAGCTTGGGGCGATTCGGGTTCAAGGATGCCCTCGAAGGCCGCCTCGGGTATTTCCGTCTCATCGGCGGGGGCCATGTCGGCCACGGCCGGAGCGGAAGTGGAGGTCAAGGCTTCCACAACGGGGGCGGCCTCGGGCAGCGCTTGCCTGAAATCCAGGCCTTCCGCCTCCAGGTGAAGGGCTTGGCGGCCCGCTTCCACGTCCGCGGCCGGTTCAGGTTCGGAGGCGGCGAAAGGCGATTCCTCCCCTTCCGGCGGAAGGAGCTCCCTTTCCGCGTGAAGAAGCTGCCCCTCCTGGGCCTCGGGATGGGCCACGGGAAACTCCAGTTCGCTTGATGCCTCAGGGCCTCCCAGCGTGAACTCGGTGCGGCTGTGGAACACTTGAGCGCTGCCCGTGGACGAGGCGTCGAAGGCGACGCGCTTGCTCAGGAGCTCTTCCACTTTATCCACGAGCATTTTGGAATCAAAGGGCTTGGTGATATACGAATCGGCGCCGGACAAGCGGGCCTTTTCTTCATCAAAGGGCTCAAAGGTTCCCGTCAGAAGAATGACCGGAATGGCAGAATAGGCAGGATTCCGCTTCACGAAGGAAGCAACGTCGTAGCCGTTCATTTCGGGCATGATGACGTCGCACAAAAGGATGTCCGGGCGGTCGTCCTGAATCTTCTGAACGGCGGCTTTGCCGTTGGAGACACACTGCACCTGATAGTTGCCATCCGCGAAGGTGAGCTCCACCACCTTCTGGATCGTGACACTGTCATCGGCGAGCAGCAGTTTTCTCGTCATCAGGACCCCCTTATCCTTCCTGCCTTCATTCTAGTGCAGTCCCAGCATCAAGTAAAGTTGCCGAAGATCCACCAAGGCGACCTTCATGCCTCCGGCCTCCATGGTGCCCGCCCAAGGCCCGTCGCCCCACTCCGGCGGACCCGCCTGCGGGGTGGGCCGGACCATCCATGGGTCCCTCCCGGGTACGGCCAACAGCCGCTCCCCCCACGCAAGAAGCACGAAAACCTCTGGAGGCTTGGGGGACTCTCCCCAGAAATTCGTCCTGAGGAAGGGCCATGGTACCCCGTCTTCGGACAGGAGCCCGCCGAGCCACGGTGCCGCTCCAGGCAGCGGCCTCGGAGCCTGCCAGGTTCTGATCTCCCGTACGGCCTCGCCGGGAAATCCGAGCACGCGGGGCCCGCACGCCAGGACGAGGGTTCCCTGGTCAAGGGGCGGCACGGCGCAGCGCCTCTTCGTCAACCACATAGGCCCATCGCCCTCCCCCTTCCAGGATTCCCCTGCACCAAGGCGGCTGTAGGGCGAAGAGGTCCGGGGAGAGGGCGATGTAGCGCAGTGCTTCATCGGACCGGTGAAGGGTAGCATCACCTGCCCGCCAGATGGCGCCCGAAGCCAGGCGTACGAGAATCCCCGGGAGAGTCGGGTCGGGAGCACTGCCCAGGGCGGCGGCCAGGTCAAGGGATTCCGGCAGCAGGGATTTAAATTCCGGATCGTCCCGGTGCACGAGCCGGTGCACGGCCCCCTGGGGAAGGGCCACTTCCAACCCTGGCCCCACGCTTAGAAAGAGCCATGCCGCGGCCATGGACGGGCCTCCTTAAACTTAAGATAGAATAGATATGACGTCCAGGGCTGTCAAGGCTCAAACTTGATGTAGTGGAGATGCTTTGGCCTCGCGGTGACCCAGACCGGCAGCGCGATCCGTCCTCGCGTTGGGGGAAATACCCCAGAGTTATGAGGTTTGGGCGCCCAACACTCCAGCCCGTCTTGGCGTTCCGAGGGCGGCGGCCTATAATGACTTCCTTTTCGGACCGCACCAGAGGATGCCTCTGGGCGGAGGGGTGAAAACCCGTTCTCCAGAGGAACGCGGGATACAGGACCGGCGCCCCCCAGGGCCGTTCGGTCGCCCCGGACCTGCGGCCTGACGACGCAGGACGGCCGGGGCGGGCCAGGCGGGACGCCTTTAAGCACGGAGAGTCTGCATGACCAGGCGAAAGGTCACCATCGACGGAAACGAAGCCGCTGCTTACGTGGCTCACAAGGTCAATGAGGTGTGCGCCATTTATCCCATCACGCCCTCCTCCAACATGGGCGAATGGGCCGACCAGTGGTCCTCCGAAGGCAAGACCAACCTCTGGGGATCGGTTCCATCGGTGGTCGAGCTTCAGAGTGAAGGCGGCGCCTCGGGCGCCGTGCACGGCGCCCTCCAGACGGGGGCTCTCACCACCACCTTCACGGCCTCCCAGGGCCTCCTCCTCATGATTCCCAACATGTTTAAAATCGCCGGGGAGCTCACCTCCACGGTCTTCCACGTGTCGGCACGCACGGTGGCGGCCCACGCGCTCTCCATCTTCGGCGACCACAGCGACGTCATGGCCGTCCGATCCACGGGCTGGAGCCTGCTCAGCTCCGCCTCGGTTCAGGAAGTCATGGACATGGCCCTCATCGCTCAGGCCGCCACGCTCGAGGGACGCATCCCGGTCCTCCACTTCTTCGACGGCTTCCGGTCCTCCCACGAGGTCCAGAAGATCGAGCAGCTCACCGAAGAGGACATGCGGGCCATGATCAATGACGAGCTCGTGCGCGCCCACCGGGCCCGCGCCCTCTCGCCCAATCGTCCCGTCCTTCGAGGTTCGGCCCAAAACCCCGATGTCTACTTTCAGGCGAGAGAGCGCTGCAACCCCTACTACACGGCGTTCCCAGCCATCATGCAGAAGGCCATGGACGCCTTCGCCAAAGTGGTGGGCCGCCAGTACCGGCTCTTCGACTACGTGGGCGCGCCCGATGCGGACCGGGTGATCGTCATGATGGGCTCCGGGGCCGAGACGGCTCACGAGGCCGTGGAGTACCTCACGGCCCGCGGCGAGAAGGTGGGCCTCCTGAAGGTCCGCCTCTTCAGGCCCTTCTCCGCCGATGCCTTCCTGGAGGCCCTGCCGAACACCGTGAAGTCCCTGGCGGTCCTGGACCGCACCAAGGAGGCGGGAGCCGCGGGCGAGCCCATGTACCAGGACGTCCTGACGGCCCTGGGCGAGCGCCTGAACCTGGGCACCCTGCCCTTCGCCTTCCCGAAGGTCGTGGGAGGCCGCTACGGCCTCTCCTCCAAAGAGTTCACCCCGGCCATGGTGAAGGCGGTCTTTGACAACCTCGCCGCCCCCGCGCCCAAGAACCACTTCACCGTGGGCATCGAGGACGACGTGACCCACCTGAGCCTGGCTTACGACCCCCACTTCATCACGGAGGGCGAAGGGGTCATCCGCTGCCACTTCTACGGCCTGGGCTCGGACGGCACCGTGGGCGCCAACAAAAACTCCATCAAGATCATCGGCGAAGAGACCGAAAACTACGCCCAGGGATACTTCGTGTACGACTCCAAGAAGGCGGGCTCCATCACCGTCTCCCACCTGCGCTTTGGGCCCCGCCCCATCCGTTCCACCTACCTCGTATCTTCGGCCAATTTCGTGGCCTGCCACGCCTTCGTGTTCCTCGAGAAGTTCGACATGCTCAGGGCCGCGGCGCAAGGGTCCGTCTTCCTCCTCAACAGCCCCTACGGGCCCGCGGAGGTCTGGGACAAAATCCCGCGCAGCGTCCAGGAGCAGATCATCAACAAGAAGATCAAGTTCTACGTCATCGACGGGTACAAAGTGGCCAAGGACGCGGGCATGGGCGGACGGGTGAACACCATCATGCAGACGTGCTTCTTCGCCATCTCCGGCGTCCTCCCCAAGGACGACGCCATCGCCGCCATCAAGAAGGCTATCAAGAAAACTTACGGCGCCAAGGGCGAGGAAATCGTCAAGAAGAACTTCGAGGCGGTGGATCAGACCCTGGCCAACCTCTTCGAGGTGGCCGTGCCCGCGGCGGCCACGAGCTCCTTCGACAAGCCGCCCGTGGTGTCCGCTCAGGCGCCCGACTACGTCCGCAACGTGCTGGCCAAGATCATCGCCAACGAAGGTGACGACCTGCCCGTCTCCTCCATGCCCGCGGACGGGACCTTCCCCACGGCCACGGCGCAGTGGGAGAAGCGGAACATCGCCCTGGAGATTCCCGTCTGGGACGAGAAGATCTGCATCCAGTGCGGCAAGTGCGCTCTCGTGTGCCCCCACGCCGCCATCCGCATCAAGGTGTTCGACGGAGCGCTCCTGAAGGACGCCCCCCCCACCTACAAGTCCATGGATTACAAGGGGCAGGAGTTCAAGGGGATGAAGTACACCGTCCAGGTGGCCCCGGAGGACTGCACGGGCTGCGGCGAGTGCGTTTTCATCTGCCCCGCCAAGGACAAGAGCAACGTCAAGCACAAGTCCCTGGACATGGCGGACCAGCTCCCTCTGCGCGAGCCGGAGCGGGCCAACTACACGTTCTTCCTCGCCCTTCCCGAAGTGGACCGGACGGCGGTCAAGATCGATACGGTGAAGGGATCCCAGTTCCTCCAGCCCCTTTTCGAGTACTCAGGCGCGTGCGCCGGCTGCGGCGAGACGCCCTACATCAAACTCCTCACTCAGCTCTTCGGAGACCGCGCCATCATCGCCAACGCCACGGGATGTTCCTCCATCTACGGCGGCAACCTGCCCACCACCCCTTATGCCGTCAATCCGGAAGGACGCGGCCCCGCGTGGAGCAACTCCCTGTTTGAGGACAACGCGGAGTTCGGCTACGGCTTCCGCCTCACGGTGGACAAGCAGAACGAATACGCCCGGGAGCTTTTGAGGAAACTCGCCGGCCGCATGGGTGAAGAGCTGGTGAAGGGCCTCCTGGAGGAGCCCCAGAAAGACGAGCTGGGCATCGCCCGCCAGCGGTCCCGCCTGTTCTCTCTCAAGCAGGTCCTGGCGGGAGCCAAGGACGCGGACGCCCTCAACCTCCTGTCCGTGGCCGACGCCCTGGTGAAGAAGAGCGTTTGGATCGTGGGCGGCGACGGCTGGGCCTACGACATCGGGTACGGCGGCCTGGACCACGTCCTGGCCTCGGGGCGCAACGTGAACGTCCTCGTCCTGGACACGGAGGTCTACTCCAACACGGGCGGGCAATGCTCCAAATCAACCCCCACGGGGGCCGTGGCCAAGTTCGCCGCGGGCGGCAAATCTCTTCCCAAGAAGGACCTGGGCCTTCTGGCCGTCACCTACGGGAACATCTACGTGGCCCGGGTCGCCATGGGAGCCAACGACAACCAGACGGTGAAGGCCTTCCTCGAGGCGGAAGCCTACGACGGGCCCTCCCTCATCATCGCCTACAGCCACTGCATCGCCCATGGCTTTAACATGACCGAGGGCATGCAGCACCAGAAGGAGGCGGTGGAGTGCGGCGCGTGGCCGCTCTTCCGCTACAATCCGGAGATGGCCCTGGCCGGCAAGAATCCGCTCAAGCTCGATTCCAAAGCACCGAAGATGATTTTCTCGGACTACGCCATGAAGGAAACCCGGTTTAAGATGCTCACCAAGAGCCATCCCGAGGCCTCCAAGCGCCTCATGGACGCGGCGCAGAAGGAGAATCTCCAGCGGTGGCAGGTGTACGAGCAGCTTGCGACCATCAACTACGGAGACGGCCAGGACGGGCATG
The DNA here is from genome assembly GCA_021813555.1 of Acidobacteriota bacterium. Classification (GTDB taxonomy): domain Bacteria; phylum Acidobacteriota; class UBA4820; order UBA4820; family DSQY01; genus JAKAJA01. The sequence goes on along the minus strand of JAKAKG010000008.1, from coordinate 7,833 downwards.
GCGAGTAAGAACCGGTGGAAACACTCCTGAATGAGGGGGACACGATGGACCTTTCAACGACGTACCTCGGACTCAAGCTCAAGAACCCGCTCGTGGCGGGAGCGGGACCCCTTTCGCGGGATCTGGACACGCTGCGCCACATGGAAGACGCCGGCATATCCGCGGCGGTCCTCGACTCGCTTTTTGAAGAGCAGATCCGCCACGACGAAGGCGAGCTGGATCACTACCTCACACAAGGGACCGAAAGCTTCGCCGAAGCGCTCTCCTACTTCCCGAGGCCTTCCGAGTTCACCAAAGGCCCCGAGGAGTATTTGGAGTACATCGCCAAAGCCAAGGCCAAAGTCTCCATCCCCGTCATCGCGAGCCTGAACGGCGTATCCGCGGGCGGGTGGATGGAGTACGCGCGCAAGATGCAGGAGGCGGGAGCCGACGCCATCGAGCTGAATATCTATTACGTTCCCGCCAGCCCGGCCTTGTCCGGCGGCGAGATCGAACAGATGTACGTGGACGCGCTCAAGGCCGTGAAAGCCGCCGTGACCATCCCCGTGGCCCTCAAGCTCAGCCCGTTTTTCAGCAACATGGCCTTCACGGCCCGGCAGCTTTCGAACGCGGGCGCGGACGGCCTCGTCCTCTTCAACCGGTTCTACCAGCCCGACATTGACCTGGACACTCTCGAAGTCGTTCCCAACCTGGTCCTCTCCTCGCCTTCGGAGATGCGCCTGCCGCTGAGGTGGATCGCCATCCTTTACGGACAGGTGACCGCGGACATCGCGGGGTCCAGCGGCGTCCATCGCGCCGAGGACGTGATCAAGACCGTCATGGCGGGAGCGAGCTGCGTCCAAGTGTGCTCGGCTCTCATCGTGCACGGAGTCAAACGGGCCACGGAAATGCTTAAAGGCATGGAGTCCTGGATGGCGGAACGCGACTACGAATCCGTCACTCAGATGAAAGGCAGCATGAGCCAGCGGAACTGCCCCGAACCGGCAGCATTCGAGCGCGCCAACTACATGAAGGTGCTTCAGAGCTACAAGTAGCGGAGCGGGCGAGAACACGGGAGGGCACGGAACCGGAGAGGCCCGCGGGACATGCGAGTTTCGCTCCGGTTCCGCCTTCTCTTGTTGGCTCAGTTCCGCTTGTCCGCTCCTTCTTTCACGAGGGGATTCGATGCCCAGCAACCCGTTGCCCGCCTTTATTTTCACCGCCGCAGAGACGCAGGAGCTTCTCGACCGCTTTCTGCGGTACGTTCAAATCGATACCCGCTCCAGCGAAACCTCCGAAACCTTCCCCTCGACCGCGGGCCAATGGGATCTTCTCAAGCTTCTGGCTGAGGAGATGGCCGCCATGGGCCTGGCGGAGGTGGAAGTCACGGAATTCGGGTATGTCTTCGGCACCCTCCCCTCCAACCTGCCCGCCGGCAGGTCGGCGCCCGTCCTCGGGCTCCTGGCGCACGTGGACACCTACTGCGGGACCGAGGGCAAGGACGTGAAACCCCAGGTGCACAAAACGTACGGCGGCGGGGACATCCCTCTCCCTGGTACGCCGGGCGTGTGCATCGAGGCCGACAAGAACCCCCTCCTCCAGCGGTGCGTCGGCCACACCTTGGTCACCAGCGACGGTACGACCCTGCTGGGTGCCGACGACAAGGCGGGGGTCGCCGTTCTCATGGCCTTGGCGCTATGGTTCCTGCGGCACCCGGAAGTGCCCCACGGAAAGGTCCGCTTCGGGTTCACGCCAGACGAGGAGACGGGCACGGGAACCCGGTTCTTTGACGTGGGCCGCTTCGGAGCTCACGCCGCTTACACGTTCGACGGCTCGGTGGCGGGAGAAATCGAGACGGAGACCTTCTGCGGGGACTCTGCCACCGTAACGCTCACGGGCGTGGACGTTCATCCCGGCGTGGCCAAGGGAAAGATGGTGAATGCCCTTCGCGCCGCCGCCCATCTCATAGAGCACCTTCCCAAGGACTTCCTCCCCGAAACCACTGAAAAGCGCGAACCTTACCTCCATCCATACGTCGTGAACGGTGAAGTGGGCAAGGTGGCGGTGAAGTTCCTCGTGCGGGGCTTTACGGTCCCCGACCTGGAAGCCCGTGAAGAGGATCTCTTGCGCTTGGCCAAGGAAACGGAAGAAGCCTTCCCGGGGCTCAAAGCCGACGTCCTCATCCAGGAGTCTTACAGGAACATGAAAACGGTCCTGGACCGCTACCCTGAAGTGGTCCATTTGGCCACGGAGGCCGTGAAGCGGGCGGGCTTGGAGCCCATCCTCAGCTATATCCGCGGCGGCACGGACGGTTCGGCCCTCTGCTTTAAGGGCCTGCCCACGCCCAACATCTTTGCGGGCGGCGTCAATTTTCACGGCCACAAAGAGTGGGCGAGCCTGGAGTGGATGGTCAATTCGGCCGAGACGGGGTTGCACCTGGTGCACCTCTGGGGCGCCCTGGACAAACCCTCTCTCGCCTGAGCGGGGGGAGTTGCGTGGGACCGGGACTGCTACCTGTGGGTTGTTGGCTCCGAGCTTTCGGAAAAATGCCGGACCACAGGCCATGAGGTGACAGCTAACGGGCTTTTTTGCGCCCGTCTCCCGTCCGTCCCCTGTCCCGCTGTCCCTTGCATTTACCGATACCCCATGCCATCCTGGGGCCTCTTGGCTCGACGAGGTGCCCCGTGAGCAAGCCTGCCTCCAAGGAAGTCGTTTCTTATCAGGTTGTTATGGGTGGCGTCAGGGTGCCATTCACGATCCGCAAGAACGCCCGAGCGCGGCGGGTTTGGATCAAAATGGAAGACCAGGCAGGCCTCGTCCTCGTGCTCCCCAGGTGGGCCAGCACGTCCCGTGCCACGGAGTTCCTGAGACGGCACCAGGACTGGGTCCTCAACCGCCTCGCCGAGCGGGAGGATCGCCTCGCCAAGGCGGGTCCGCCCTTGGGGACGGGCAGAACCGTGGTCTACCGGGGCCGCCCCCTGTCCCTGAAGGTGCGAAACTGCGCCTGTTCCGCTCCCTTGGTGGAATGGCACCGGGACCACCTCCTGGTGCAAGTGCCCCGAAATGACGAGTCGCCGCTGGGCCCCATTCTCGAGGCCTCGTTCCGCGCCCGCGCCAAGGAAATCTTCCTGCGCAGAGTGGCGTCGCTCGCCGAGCAGATCGCCGTGCGGCCCAAGCGCGTGGAGGTACGGGACCAGAAAACGAGGTGGGGTGCATGCACGGGGCGCGGAACCCTGACCTTCAACTGGCGGCTAGTCCTGGCGCCTCCAGCCGTCTTGGACTACGTGGTCATCCACGAACTGTGCCACCTGCGCCACCCCAACCACGGGTGGCGCTTCTGGGAACTCGTGGCGTCCTTCTGCCCCTCGTTTTCGGCTCACAGAGCCTGGCTGAGGGATCATGGGGCGTTTCTCCGGTCCGCGCCCTGACGCCGATGGAAGAACTTGTCCCTTCAAAACAGGCATCTCTGACGCTCCCCGCCACCCACGCCGCCCATGCCCTTCGCTGACCTTGGACCTGTCCGCCTGTATTACGAGGCCTCGGGTGAGGGCGCCCCCACGATCCTCATTCCCGGCTGGACCCTCAACACCCACATGTGGGACGGGGTGGACGAGTCCCTCGGCTCGTCTCTCAAAGTCATCAAGTACGACGTGCGAGGCGCTGGCCAGTCCATCTCCGATCCTTCCCTTGAATACTCCCGGGCGGCCGATGTCGAAGACCTCGCCGCCTTCATGGACCATCTCCGATTGGAAAGGGCGCATCTGGTGGGCCATTCCAAGGGGGCCCGCATCGCCTGCATGTTTTCCATGCTCTACCCTCACAAGGTTCTCTCGGCGACGGCCATCGGCTCCGCCGAACCCCACGGGGTACTAGAGGGAGCGCGTTCCTTTCGTCCCATCGCCCAGGCGTGGGTCGTAAAGGCCCGTGACATGGCCGCCAAGGACGGCATCCCCGCCGCCCTCACCTATCTCGCCCAGAGCAAACTGTTCGGCCGCCTTCGCACGTCCGTGGAGGGGGTCCGCCGCCTCCATCGGGCCATGGAGGGGTATGCAGGCGCGGACCTCATTTCCCTGACTCCCCGACGCGAGATCGATGTGTCCCATTTGGCGTCGAATCTCACCATGCCGGTCCAATTCGTGGTCGGTGATGAAGATCCATTCCTCCCTGAATGCCGGTATGCACACAGCCTCATCCCCGGTTCAGATTTGGTAATTCTGCGCGGCTCTGGACACATGGTACCCATCGAAAAACCCGACGTGGTGGCAGCTCAGATCTTGCAGTTTATTGCTTCAACTTTCCCTATGGCCGCCATAGATTAGCCCTCCAAAACGGGACTATTATCTACTGTAGATTACTTTCTTTTTTCTTTGATGGTATGGCGGAATTGAGTATCATTTAATAATGAGTGCTATCGTGCACGAGAGGGAGGACTGATGCGAACTCGACCCTTCCTCTCGGGCGGTGCCGCCCTAGGGAGGAGCCATGCCTAAGGTAAGCCAAATCGACTCTAGAATGGGCCAGGCCCACCCCAAAACCAGTACCCTCATCTGGGAGAACGAACGCATCCTCGCCATCAACAAGGCCTCGGGCGTGAGCTTGGCGACGCCCAAGACCAAACCTGGCGAAGCCGTCGCCCGGCTTCTGGACTCCCTTCGTCCCAAGGACCGCGCGGCCATCTATACCCCGGCCGAGAGCCTTTTCCTGGTCCACCGCCTGGACGTGGGAACCTCGGGGCTGATCCTTTTGGCCAAAGATCCGGAAGCCCATCAGGCCCTCGTCCAGATCCTCGTGGAGCGGCGTGCGAAGAAAACCTACCTGGCCTTGGTGTGGGGCTGTCCCCATCCCCGCGAGGGGCGCTGGGACTGGCCGCTTGGGCCCGACCGCAAGGATCGCAGACGGATGGCCGTGGAACCCGATGGCAAGCCCTCCGCAAGTGCCTTCAGCCTCCTCACCAAGTCGAAGTACGTCTCCCTCCTGTCTTTGCAGCCGGAGACGGGACGCACCCACCAACTGCGAGTCCACTGCGCTCAGGCGGGCCATCCCATCGTAGGCGATGACCTCTACGGCGGACCCAGGCACAGATCTCTCCGGGACCAATCTCTCCGTGAGCACCTCCAGGCCGCCCGCCCCCTCCTGCACGCGTGGCGCCTGCACCTCCCCACCTCGGAAGCGGCCCCGGAGATCATCCTCCAGGCCCCGCTTCCCAAGGATTTCGCCACGCTCTTGAATTTTCTAGGGATCGTGCCGCCGGGGTGATCGGCGCAGGGGAACGAATCAGCCGGAAAGTCTCTTCAAGAAGGTCATTAGCGCCGAGTTAACTGCTTCCGGCGCTTCCATATTGCTGAGATGGCCGGCTCCCGATACCTCCACGAGATGGCCGTCTTTGGCCATGGCCGCCATGGCCCGCGCTTCGGCCGGGGGGGTGAACGAATCCTCAGCGCCCACGATGACCAGGACGGGACACGCGAGGCGCCCAAGAGCCTCTTCCCTGGAGGGACGGTCCCTCATGGCGAGGAGTGCCCCCGCCATGGCGTCGGGCTTCTGGGCGGCCATGAGGGCTCTGACCCGGCTCACCAGCGCTCCGTTTTCCTCCAAGGTTTTCCGGCATAGGACCTTGCCGAGCATGTCGTCGACGAGAAATCCCGTGCCTTCCTTCAAGATTCGAGCGGCGGCCTGCTCTCTCGCGGCCTTCGTCTCCGCCCCATCCGCGGCGGCGCGCGTGTCCACGAGAACCAGGGCGGCGAGGCGCTCCGGAAAGAGCGCCGCGGCGGCGAGAGCCACGTAACCGCCCATGGAAAACCCGCACAGGATCGTGCGCTCCACGCCTCTTTCATCCAGGGTGCTGGCCACCATCCGGGCTTGATCTTCGATGGAGGCCCCACCCTCGGGCCAGGGCGAGGCCCCGAAGCCCGCCAGATCAGGGATCAACACGGGCCGTCCCCAGGCCACGCTTTCCTGCGGAGCCCACATGCGCCCATCCAGCGGAAAGCCGTGGATGAACGTGACTGGGATCCCAGCGCCGCCGGCCGACAGCCTGCTCTCCAACGGAACGAGCGCCATGGACTACTCCTCCGGCTCGGCCTCTGGTTCAGGCTCAGCCGCTGAATCGGCGCTCCCCTTACGAAGGACCGCTACAAAAAAGGCATCCCAGGAATGAAGGTGGGGGAGGAGGTAGACCTGGCCCGGCCCCGCCTTCGTGAGGAGGTTTTTCCATCCCGCTGGAGCCTTGAACTTAACGGCCGAAAACTCGCGGTGGTTCTCGAGGAAAGACGCGATCACCGCCGTCGTTTCCTCCTGCTCGATGCTGCACACCGAATAGACGAGGGTCCCACCAGGCACCAAGGCGGCCGCGGCCTTATCCAGGAAGGCCACCTGCTTGATCGTCCTCCAAGCCAGGTCCGTCTCCGCCACCTGCCAGCGGATCTCGGGGTTCCTTCGAAGGGTGCCCATGGAGGAACACGGCGCATCCAGCACCACCACGTCAAAAGCCTGGACGAAAGGCAATGGGGCTTCCACGTCCACCTGCGCCATTCTGACGTTGGCGAGTTGGAGGCGGCCGATGTTCTCCTTGAGGTGATTAAGACGCCGACGGTTCACGTCGGTGGAAAGAACCCATCCCCCCTTTTTCAGGCGATGGGATAGAAGGATGGTCTTACCGCCGGGCGCGGCGCACAGATCCAGAACCCGCTCCCCGCCCTTGAGCGGAACCAGCGCCGCAGGCCCCTGGGAGGCCGGGTCCATGATGTAAAAAAGGCCCTTCTTGAAGGCTTCCGAGAAGGCCGGATTGCCTTTACCCACGGTGAAGGTAAGGGGAAGGGCCCCGTCGGGCGCCAGCGTCCACCCCTCCGACTCCAAGATGGGGGCCGCCTCCTTGTGGGCTGCTTCCGAGGGAAAGACCAGGGCCGTCGGAGCTGGATTTTGGAGCGCCGCCAGGATCTTCTCACCCATCTCGAGCCCGAACCGGTCCAAGTAGCGATGGACCAGCCAGGGGGGCATGCCCGTCCGGAGGGTCACCGCTTCCGCATCGTGGCCCTCGGGTAACGCCAGCCACCCTTCCTTGCCGTCGGCCACCGCCCGGAGGATGCCGTTCACGAAGCCGCCCGCCCCCGGGTTCAAGGGTTTGGCCGCCTCCACGCACTGGTCCACAGCGGCATAAAGGGGGACCCGCTCCAAGAAGAGGATTTGGAAAACGCCCACCCGAAGGATGTGAAGGAGTTCGCTCTGTGTCTCGAACAGGCCCCGCTTCACCGAGGCGGAAAGAACCCTGTCTACAAGCGAGAGATGGCGAACGACACCGCTCACCATTTCTTTGAGGAGGGCCCTGTCGTCCTCCCGTTGAAGCCTCTCTTGCTCTCGCTGCAGCACGCGCTTGAGAGACTGGCGCCGGTCGAGAACCTCCTCGAGGAGAAGGGCCGCCTTTCCACGGAGATTAGACGTGTGAAGAGGTTGAACGGGACGATCGGGCCCTGGAGAAACCGCGACGGGGCGGGGCGCAGCACCCGGGGCGACATCACCGCGGCCGGGCGCGGGTCGATTGGGATAGGGTTTGCGCTCTTCCCGCCGGTCAGCACCGGGTTTCCCGGCTCCGCCGCGCGGCACGAAGGGCTTGCGCTCCCCGCGCCCCGCCTCGCCCGGCTTCCGGTCCTCGTACCGCTTGGGATAGGGCTTGCGCTCCTCACGCCGGTCAGCACCGGGTTTCCCGGCTCCGCCGCGCGGTGAGAAGGGCTTGCGCTCCCCGCGCCCCGCCTCGCCCGGCTTCCGGTCCTCGTATCGCTTGGGATAAGGCTTGCGCTCCTCACGCCGGTCAGCACCGGGTTTCCCGGCTCCGCCGCGCGGTGAGAAGGGCTTGCGCTC
>JAKAKG010000183.1 GCA_021813555.1 Acidobacteriota bacterium | reverse complement strand
AGGACGTGGGCCGCGGCGGCGGCGATGGCGAGGCCCAGCCCGGCGCCGGGCACGGTGGCCGCGCGGCCCGACGTGCCCCGGAAAAACCGCTGAAACAGGTGCGGCCGCTCTTTCTCCGGTATGGGCGGCCCCGTGTCTTCCACGGCGGCCAGGACCGATTCCTCCTGTGAGGCGCATCGAAGGGTGACCGTCCCTCCCCGGGCGGAAAACTTGACGGCGTTGTCCACGAGATTGATGAACAGCCGCTCCAAGGCCCCGCGGTCGCCCCGAATCACGCTGGGGCTAAGATCCAAGGCTATCTCAAGGCCCTTCTCATGCGCGGCCGAAGCGAACCTCTCCGCCACGGACGTGAGGAACTCTGGCAGGTCCACCTCCTCGATGGACGAGGGAACGTCCGGGAGGGCGGCATCCGTCCGCGCAAGGGTGAGGAGCGATTCGGCGGTTCTCTCCAGGCGCTGGAGGTCTTCGAGCGCCTCTTGGAGAGCCGCCCGGTGATCCTCGCCCTTGCTCCCCGTCAGCAGGGCGGTTTGAAGCGTCGATTTCACGAGGGTGATGGGGGTCCGCAGTTCGTGGGCCGCCTCGGCCGTGAACCGCTTTTCCAGTTCAACGAGGCCCCACAACCGGTCCAGGAGGCCGTTGATCTCCCGCGCCAGGGGCCGAAGCTCCTTGGGTGCCCGGTTCTCGGCGAGGCGCTCGGTGCCGGCCGGGCCTGGAACGTCGCGAAGGTGGCCGATCATGTCCATGACGGGATGGAGTCCGATTCTGATGGCCGCCCACAGCAGAAGTGCCGTGAGTGCCAGAAGGGCAAGCCCCACGGCCGCCGCCTTCTCCCTGAACTCCCGGGTCGATGCCGCAAGGCCCGCGAGGGGCTTGGCGAGGATCACTTCGATCAGCGGGCCCGTGGCCACGGCGGTGTCGCTTGCTTTCCTGATCCGGCGCGCCGAATCGAGCACCCGAAACGGCGCGCCGTGCAGCGGGACGCTGAGCACGTATTCCACGTCCGCCTGCGAAACGGGACGAAGCCCGCTGGCCTGGAACCACCCTTCGGGCGATTCCCAGAGGACACCGCCGCGCTCGTCCAAGAGGCACGCCCGCGTGCCGGGGGCGAGAACCCGGCGGCTGGAATCGGGATCCACCCTGAGGTTCCCCTCGGGATCGAGCCCGGCGCCGCCCAGCAAGGCCTGGTCCTGGATGCGCAGCCTCTCGTCGAAGGCCGCGGCGTCCCTGCGCTCCGTCCCGCGGATCAGCCAGACTCCGAAGAGCATCAAGATGGCCGCCTCCACCGGCAGGGTCATAAGAATGAGGCGGCCAAAGAGGGTAGGCGGGCGGCGGGTCACGGGCCGAGCTCCTCGGAGAGCCGGTAGCCCATGCCCCTGACCGTGTTGAGGAGGCGCCCTTCTCCGGCAGCCTCGAGCTTGGTCCGGATGGACCAGACGTAGTGCTCGATGACGTTGGAGAATTTCTCCCAGTTGTAGTCGTAGAGGTGCTCCAGCAGCTCGGCTCTCCCGACCACCGCGCCGGGCCTGTAGGCGAGGTATTCGAGCAGGCGGTACTCCAGCGCCGGAAGCTCGACGGCCCGGCCGTCCCTCGTGACCTCGTGCGTGCGCGTGTCCACGCACAGACTCCCGACGCGCAGCACCGGGGCGGGATGCTCCCGGCTGCGCCGCAAAAGCGCCTTGCACCGGGCGAGGAGCTCGCCCGTGTCGTACGGCTTCACGAGGTAGTCGTCGCACCCGTAGTCCAGGCCCCGGATGATCTCCTCCTTCGTTCCCAGGGCCGTCAGGACGAGCACCGGCGCGTGGCTTCCCGATTCCCTGAGGCGCTCCAACACCTCCAGGCCGTCCATGCCCGGCAGCATGCGGTCCAGGAGGAGGAGGTCGTAGGGCTCGCCCGACCGCAGGCGCTCCCAGGCCTCCATGCCGTCGCCCAGGACGTCCGCCGCGAAGGTCGGAAGGGTCTCCAGGGCGCGCTTCAGGTTGCGCGCGATTCTGGGTTCATCCTCGACGATCAATGCTCTCATGGATCATCCGTCTGATGGCCTGGCCAGCCCCCGGCTCGATTCTACTCCCTGCTCACCAAATCGCTGGAATTCGTGGATCCCTCCTCCGCTTCAAAGCGAAATGCGCGTAAAGTTGCGGTTCAGCTCGCGCGCTGATGATCCCTGTTAGCCAGCGGCTTTTTTGGCGACGACTTCGTCTTGAAAGCGGATAGTTCCTTTTCGCCCGCACCAGGAGCCGTATCGAATGGACGTGTCTACGGCGAGGCCCGCTTTGGAAAGCGAGGCCAGAATGAAGGCCTCCTCATGGGCCACGGCCGATTCTGGCAGGGTTGGGTCGAGGGTTAGGTAACCGCGACCGCCGTACTTGAAGTCGAGGCGGCTCGCCCCGCTGGCCATGAGCCGGCGGGATTCCTCGTTCAACAGAAAATACGTCGTGAGGCAGAACTTGCCTGGCCTAAGCACTCGGGCAATCTCCGCAAGATAATGGTCAACGTCCCCTGGAAGCATGTGAGTGAAGACCGACGTGAGAAAGATGAAGTCGAACTGCTGATCCTCATACGGGAACCGAAAATCGGCCGCTGTCATGGTTCCTTGGGGGTTGTAGGTTTTGTTGTAGAGGTTTGCCCATTCAAACTGGAAATGCGGAAACCTTGGCGTAATGGCTTGGCTACACCATTCGATGCCCGGCTTGACCACGTCAAACCCGCGGTAGGCTCCCGGGGGTGAAAGGTAACGCGTGAGGGGAATAGCCAATCGTCCCACGCCGCACCCAGCATCAAGGACGCTGTCATCGGGCTTCAGGCCGCAAACATCGACGAAGAAGTTGAGGTAGCGCTCGCCGATCTTGCTGAAATCGCCCCCTCCAACGAACATCAACCTGCGGGGAGGTGTACTCCAATCACGCCGTCCAAGAAGGATATCAGCCCAATCCAGGACAACCTCCTTGCCACGCACCAGCCTTGCTTTCAAGACGGGCACACCGCCCTTGCTCGCACTCATCCTAATCTCCTTCTTGCCACCGGGCCAAGCGCTTGCCGTGCTTGAGACGAAGGCTTCCATGCGGTCTTTCCACCCGCCACGGATGAAGTATTTCGTGGGGAACCTGAAGCGAAGATGAAGTTTGAACTGGGGAGAGATTCTCCTGCGGCGGCAGGGCGGATGCGGCGGGAGGTTATCCCGGTTTGGAATCCTCGCCGGGCCGCTCGCGGGAGGGGTCGCGCCGGGCACCCTCGGGAACCGGAGCGGTCTGCACCATGCGCAGGGAGGACCACTCGCCGCGCGAGACGAAGGTGATGGCGGGGCGGTGGGGAAAGAGGCGGCGGTCGATGGCGCGGTCGTCCAGGCCCTCGCGGCGCAGAGCCGCCACGCGTCCGCCCAGCTCCTCCAGGAAGGCGCGCTTCCGGGCGAGGAGGCGGGCGCCGCCGTACAGGGGGCCCGCGTGGGCGTCGAAGAGGAGGCGCACGCCGAGGGTCTCGATGCGTTTGAGGGAATCGAGGGTCGCCGCGAGGTCCTCTTCCATGAACACCACCTTGGGCCGGGCGCTGAGGAAGAAATCCCCCGTGAAGAGCCAGCCGTGCTCGGCCTCGTAAAACAGCACGTGGCGGGGCGTGTGGCCCGGCGCCCTCACGACCTGGAACTCGTGGTGCTCCGTGCGCACCGTGTCGGTCAAGGGGCTGGCGGGGAACGCGGGCCGCCGGCCCCAGGTGAGGCGGCGGTAGAGGGGCAGGCGGGGCTCCCGGGCCGCCTCTGGCAGCGAGACCTCGGGGCAGAAAATGGGCACGCCCAGCCCCGCGAGCCAGGAGGCGAGGCCGCAGTGGTCCTCGTGAAGGTGGGTGAGGACCACCTGCTCGATGGGCAGGCCCGCCAGGAAGGGTTCGATCTCCCGGTGGAGGGAGAGGGGGCCCGTGTCCACGAGCAGGCCGTCCACGAAAAAGAGGTGGTAGGGAATCGTGGTGTAAAGAAACCTGGCCCGGGTCTTTCCTACGGCCACGCCCTCGACGTTCCAGCCTTCGACCATGGGAGGATGATACCCCGTGCCCTCAGAACCTCAGGGCGGAAAGGGTTCCCGGGCTCAGAGCACTCGGGCCACCAGGAGCGTGATGTCGTCGGCCTGGGGAGCCGTTCCCGCGAAGCGGCCGACCTCCTCCAGGATGCGGTCCCGAATGGCCGCCGCGGGCAGGCCGAGGAGGGAGGGGACCAGGGCCTGGAGGCGCTCCTCCTCGAAAAACTCCCCGCCTTCATTCATGGCCTCCGTGACCCCGTCGGAGAAGATCACCAGCACGTCACGGGGCTGGAGGGCCACCTGGCGCTGGCCGAAGGTCTGTTCGGGGAAAAAGCCGATGATGGCGCCCGTGGGGTCCAGTCTCAGGACTTCGGCTCCGTCACCGGCGGGCCGGAAGAGCATGGGGGGATTGTGGCCCGCGTTGACGTACGTCAGCGTCTTGGCCTGGGCGTCGATGACGCCGTAGAAGAGGGTGGAGAATCGCCCCTCGGACGCGCTCTCGCAGAGGCGGCGGTTCACGCCCGCCATGAAGGCCTTCAAGTCCTCTCCGTGGACGTCCGCCTGTTCGCGCAGCGTGGCCTGGAGGCTCGCCATGAGGAGGGCCGCGGAGACGCCCTTCCCGGAGATGTCTCCCAGCGCCAGCCCGACGCGCGCGTCCCCGCGGCGGATGAAATCGTAATAATCGCCGCCCACGTAGCGGGCCGGTTTGCAGGCCGCGTCGTACTCCAGGCCAGGCACGGGGATGGGCCTCCTGGGCAGGAGGTTCTGCTGGACCTGCTGGGCGATCTCCACCTCCCGCCGGAGCTGGGCCTGCTCTTCGCTCTGGTGCAGGAGCCTGGCGTGGTCCAGGGTGTCCGCCATCTGCTGCGTCAGGGCCAAGAGCAGCTCCTCGTCCTCCCGAGAGTAAGGCTCCTCCGAGAGCTTCTCGCCCAGGGCCAGGAACCCCACAACCTCGCGTCCCGCGGAGAGCGGAATCAGGAGCCGCGCCCGGAGGCCGTCCTGGAGGAGGGCCTTTTCCTCGGCGGAGCCCGTCTCGTCAAGAAGCTCCGCCCGGGACTGGGGGTCCTTGGGGTCGAGGTTCACCAGACCCGGTGCCGAGTCTTCGCGGGCGAACATGGCGAGGACGGAGGAGGAGCCCGAAAGGAGGAGGGGCAGCGACTTCGGATCCGCCTCCGCACCCGAGTCCTTCGCCGTGAGGCGCCGCCGCCAGAAGGAGACGAAGGTGCTGGCTCCCGCCTCCGAAGTGGCGCGCCGGACGGTGCGGCTTCGCTCGCGGGAGAAGGGGAGGTTGGCGGCGACGCCAGCGCGGAGGAAGACGGCCGTGGTCGCGGGATGCAGCGTCCCCGAGACCGAGTCCACGACCGCCGCCGCCAGGGCGTCGGGGTCGCCCACGAGGCGGCGCAGGTTCACCGTGAGGCTCGTGAGCACCTGGCGGGCGTCGTAGGCTTCCCGGAAGAAGCGCCGCTCGATGGGATGGAGGACCCTGCCGTTCACCTTGCGGATCCCCAGGACGGACGCCACCGTGATGCCGGCGATGGCCACCGCCATGACGCCGCCTCCGTCTTCGCCGGCGATGCGTCCCACGGACGGGCCCGCGGCGTAGTACAGGCCCATGAAAATGGCCGCGCCTTCGAGGGTGAGGAAGCCTTTGGAGAGGAGGGCGAACTTGAGGCCACGGCGCAGGAAGACGCGGATGCCGAAGACGCGGTGTTTGAGCACGGCGTAGATGAAGCAGACGGGGAAGAGGACCTCCGCAAGGACGACGAAGATGTTCCATGCCAGGGGCGTGGAGCCGCCCACCGTCACCGTGTGCAAGAAGGTGAGAAGCCACGGGAAGAGCCCCAGAATGCCGAACAGGAGGATCACCAGGCGGCGGCGCTCATCGGGGGACCGGGACGTGGCCGTCTTGCGCACCAAAGCCGCGAGGCCCACAACCGCCAGGAGGCAGAAGATCAGGTCCAGGCCCCAGTCGGCCGCGCGTACGCTGTCCACGTACTGGATGTAGATGCCCTCGTCGGTCTCCTGGATGTACCACAGGATTCCGTTCCAGACGGCGAACACGAACCCGAACGCCACTCCCACCCGCTTCAGCCAAGGCAGACGTTCGTCCAGCGGGCTGGGAGAGGGAAACCGCAGGCAGAACCAGAGCAGGGCGGGCGTGAGGGACGCCTCCAGGATGAACCAGAGCCAAAGGCTCAGGTCCCGGAAGGGGGGAGGGAACAAGTACTGGCTGCCGCCCCAGTGGAGGGAGGTGAAGCAGAGAAAGAGCAGGCTCGCGGCATAGGCCCCCTCGTCCTCGGGCCGCGACAGGCCGATGAGGAGCGACGCCAGGATGCAGGCCAGGAGGATGAGCAGGTTCGGGGCCATGTTCGCCAGCCGGGACAGGACGTGCGCGGGACCCGGCTGGACAGGAGGCAGGGTGACGACCACCTCGTGCTCCCGCCCCTCGGCGTTCCTGCGGAGCACCGTGATGTGGAGGGGCTTGCCCGGCTGGAGCGCCCTCGCCGCCCTGCCGTTGTCGAAGGGGCCGTGAAAGAAGATCTTCTTCGTGCCCGTGTACCAGGCCGCGACGATCTGGTCCTTCACGTGGAGGCCCCCGCTCGGCGGGAGCCCCTTCAGGTCTTTCGTGACCACGAGGGCGCCGTTCTTCCAGCTGGCCGAAACGCGGGGGTCCGCGGGGTTGAAGATGCAAAGATAATAGATGAGGCCCGCTTCCGTCAGGCATATGCCGGCCGCGAGCAGGAGAAGCAGCGCGAGACGAATCTTGCGGCTCGGAGGCCG
>JAKAKG010000088.1 GCA_021813555.1 Acidobacteriota bacterium | reverse complement strand
CGCCCCTTTCGGGCCCCTCACCATGGATAGGCACCGCCGATCAGATCGTAACCCCATTCAAAGACCGACGGCTCCAGCATGACGCCGCGCGCCAGCGGGTGCGCGCCTTGGAGGGTCCAGGAGGAGGTCTCTCCGCATCCCTGTTCCCGGTGCCCGGCGAAGGCCACGCGGACGACATCGCGCAGCCCCGAGGTGAGGGGCGGGAAGAGGGCCTGCATGCCGGCCGACGCCGCTCCGCCCGAAACGGCCCCGGCGGGCGTGCACTGGGCGAGGGCGCGCAGGCCGTCCGCGCGCAGGGAGCCGCACCATCGCCCCTCCGGTTCCCTGAAGAGCTTCACGTCCCCGTATGCCGCGCAGTGCCCCCTCTCGCGCATGAACGCGGCGTAAGGGCCGTCGGGCATCCAGAAGTCCAGGACCAGCAGCGGCCGCCCCGGGCCGAGGGCCGCCGCCGGGTCAACCGGCGCCACGCGGGCGGCCCACAGCGCCATGGCGCCGTCCCTCGGCCAATCGGGCGAGCGCCCGTCGATCGTGAAGGTCCCCGTCCGGACGATTTCGAGAAAGGAGATGCCCCAGCCGCACTGCGCCGGGTGCGAGGCCACGTACTCCCGGGCCCACGGGACGCCCCCCGAAGCCAGCTCCTCCAAGGTGATGAACCGCAGGGCCGGCGGGAGGCGGTCCTCCACGGTGGCGGGATCGAAGGCGAGGTATCCCACGATCTCCGCGGGCTCCTGGACGGCCCAGTGCGTCAGGGCACCTTCGGGCAGCGCTGGCGCGCCCGCGAAGACTGTCTGAGCCGCCAGCCAGAAGCAGAACAGCGCCACCGCCCGCCAGAACCGTCTCATGGCCCTCTCCGCTCCGTGCCTAGCCACTCTTTGCTGCCGCTACGTCCTCGTGAGCGTGAGGCGGGCGAAGGGCTGGAACTTGCCGGCCGTTTCGCCGCTTTTGCTCATTCTGCACGCTCCGGCTCCCACCACGCCTCTGCTCTAAAGCAAGATGTGCCCCGGGCCTCCTATGGCCCTAGCAGCCTGCTAGTGTCCCGTCTGCTGGAGAATCCAGTTCTCGATGATCGTGAGGGCCAGGGGCGAGAAGGTCTGCTCGATCCGTGCGTACTCCGTGGGCAGCCCCGTGGGCGCTTCCTGGAAGAGGTGGTTGAGCCCGGGAAGCATCTTCACCACGTAGCGCTGGTTGCCCCCTTTTTGCAGGGCCGTGCGGATGGCGAGCAGGTTCTCCACGGCGGAGACTTGCAGGTCCTTGTCGCCGCCGAGGGCGAGAACGGGGCACGTCACCTTTCCGAGGTCAGGCCTTGGATCATAGGCGATAAACTGCCGGAACCACGGGGAGATCGCCATCCGGACCTGCCCATCGAGGGCGGGCCCCTTCAGTTGAGGATTTGCTTTGCCCAGGATCTGCCGGATCTGGGCGGAGGCCTTGGCGTCGTCTGGCTGGTCCTTGACGGCGGACAGGATCTCCTTCTCCACGGCCACAGCCTGCGCCACTTGTTCGGGGGTAGCTCCGGCGACCTTATCCATAGCGGCGATCTGGTCCACGAGGATCTGATCGCCTGGCAGGCCAGGGCCGCCCAGCAGGACGATGAAGGCTACGTCGGCGGACCGCCCAGCGGCCTTCACCGCCTCGATGGCGCCCTCGCTGTGGCCGATGATGCCGATGGCTTTGGGGTTGATCTCCGGACGCGCCTTCAGGCAGGTGAGCTCCGCCAGGGCGTCCTTCGTGTAGTCGTCGTCGGTGGCTTTGGCGCGATCTCCCGTCGACTGGCCCACGCCGCGCTTGTCGAAGCGCAGAACGGCCAATCCCTGTCGCGTGAGGGCGTCAGCGATTACGAGGAAAGGTTTGTGGCCGAAGATCGTCTCGTCGCGATCGTTAGGTCCGGAGCCCGCCAGGAGGAGGACGGCGGGGAAGGGACCCTTGCCCTCGGGCAGCGTCAGGGTCCCCGTGAGGGTCACGCCGGGCTCGCCGCCTGGGCAGGTGGCCTCTCGGACCTGATAGGGAAAAGGCGGCTTGGGTTCCTGGGGCCGCGAGACTACGGGGGCTACGGTCACGCGGTGGAGCGCGAGCGGAAGGGCCGCTCCGTTCTGGCTCCACGTCCCCCGGAGCGTGCCGTCCTTCTCCATCTCGGCGACGTAGCTCCCGTTCGCCGCCGCCACATCGAGGCGCAGCGTCTTCTCCTTGAACGAGGCGCCGCTCACGGGGATGCCCGTGGCCCCCTGGTCAGGGCTGTCCAAGGTGGCAGACAGGCCGCCCGTCGGCGCCTGTGTGATGTGGAAGACGATCCGCAGCTTCTGCACGCCCGCGTCCAGTGTTCCTTCCCAGGTGCCCGTGGGTGACTGAAGTGCTGGCGGTGCCGGCACATCCTCCTGGGCCCGCGCACCCAACGCGGCCGTCACCGTGAACGCCGCCACCCATCCCGCGAGGAACACAGCCCGAGGCCACAGTCTTTGTCTCATGAGCTTCCTCCTTCGTTCTTGGATGATCTCCTTCGCCACGCACCTTCTCTTCGGATCAGCCGAATGCCGCCTCCTTGCGGGAGGCTTCTCGCGCCAATGGCCGCAGCTCCACGATGCCTGATGCATGTTCCCGAGGCCAGGAGGCCCCAAGCCGCGATCCGAGCACTCATGACGTCCCTCCTCCGTTCAGCCCTTCGGCCAGCTTCCGAAGCTCGGCTGCCAGGGTGCGGTTCTGCAGCCCGCGGGATCGGGCTTCGGCGACGAGCTCGCCGAGGCGGCGGCGGAAGCCTTCGCGCGCCCCCGGTTCGGGCTTGGGCTGGTGCCGGTCGAGGACCAGGGCGCCTCGCCTGCGGCGCAGGTCCAGCCAGCCCTCCTCCGCGAGGATTCGGTAGGCTTCGGCCACCGTGTTGTGGTGGACGCCCAGATCGAGGGCAAGCTCCCGCACCGAAGGCAGCAGGCTCCCCGCGCGCAGGTCGCCCGCCACGAGGAGCGCCCGGAGTGCGCTCACGATCTGGCGATAGACGGGAAGGTCAGAAGCCAGGTCTACCCTGAGCGTCAGATCCCGGTCCGCCATGCCGCCCTCCGTCTCCACGAGGCTGTCCCGTGGAGGCAACTGTACACTGTACATGTACAATATACTATCGAGGGTCCTGCGCGTCAAGGCTGGGCGGCTGCCCAGATTCCGCCATGCGAACGGGCGGCTGGATCGTGGAGGGTGGAAGGGACGAGGAGACTCGCAACACTTGGGTGATCGGCGCATGAAGACGGATCAACGACGCATCAAGATTCCGCTTTCCAAAATCCGAAATCCGAAATCCGAATTTGTTCCCCTACCCTTCTTTGCGGATGAGCTTGGCGAGGGCGAGGCGGTCGGGCTGGAGGAGCTCGGCGATGCGGGCGTGGTTGACGTCGGCCACGATGATCTGGCCCACCTCCGTCTGGACCTGACTGAAGATGCCGTGGGTCTTCATCTTCGCCGTCTGGTACTGGTTGTCCTCGGTGGGGGTCACGTAGTGGACCGAGTCGGCCTTGTAGCGGTGCACGAGGTAGAGGTGGATGAGGGTCATGAGGCGCTTCTGGCGGAGGGCCTCGTCGAAGGTGTTCTGGTCCCGCACGGAGAGGATGTTGCGGCCCTGGCGGTCCTGGATGGGCGCGAAGACGACGTTCGCTTCCCTCTCGTTGTTTCGGCCCACGAGGACGAGTTCGAGCAGCTCGGAGCCGGCGCGGTGGGGGCGGAGCTCGACGCGCAGCGGGTCGGGCAGGCGGTAGTGGTCGGCCCACATGGCCAGCCACTCTTCGAGGAGCTTCTTGGGCACCTCGGTTTGCAGGAGGTGCTGGTGCTGCGTCGAGCCCTTGCCCATGGCCTTGGTGGTGGCCGTGCGCCCCGACGACGCGGCGAGGGCCGCGTCGAGGCGGGGCCCGCCCACGAGGGTCTGGGGCGTGCGGTACGGCGAATCCACGAGGCGGAGTTTGCGCTGGACGCGGGCGAGGGCGAGCATGCCGTCCTGCCTGAGCGCCGTGGCGAACTCCTCGGACGCGAGGCCGTCGATCTGGTGGCCGCCGTAGGTGATGAAGTTGAAGACGAAGCCCAGCCGGCCCAGCTCCTCCGGGAAGCGGCGCATGTCGTCATCGCTCATCCCCGTGGAGTCCCAGTTGAAGGAGGGCGACAGGTTGTAGGCCAGCATCTTGTCCGGGAAGGCGGCGTGGACCGCCTCGGCGAACCGGCGGGCCTCGCCCAGATTGGCCGTGGCCGTTTCCATCCAAACCAGATCAGCGAAGGGCGCCGCGGCGAGCGACTTGGCGATGGCGTACTCGATGCCCCCGCGCACCTGGTAGTAGCCCTCGGGCGTCTTGGCGTGCTCGCAGTCCCACACGATGGACACGCCCAGCGCTTTGGCCTGCTTTCTCGCGGCGTAGAAGGAGGCGGTGCGCGCGAAGCGCCGCCACTGATCCGCCCCCATCTCCAGCACTTCGCCCTCGGCGGCCCTGAACTCCAGCACCTCGGCCACGGCCTCGCCGTAGGTCTCCAGTCCCGACTCCGCCTCCCAGATCTCGAGGCACCGGGAGGCCGCCGTGTCGAAGAGGGCGTCCACGTCCGCGCCGGCCTTGCCCTTGCAGGCCGCCGCGCCCTCATCCACCAGGGCGGCGAGGCCCGTGCGGCCGAGCCAGGCGTCCGCCGCGGCGAGCTCCTCCTCGGAGAGGGCGTACAAAAGATGCCCGTTGATCTCGGCCACGCCGCGCGTGAAGAACCGCCGCATGAGGGCCAGGAAGGCCGCCTTGTAGGTGGGCAGGCTCACGTTCGTGGCGCCCAGGATGAAGGGCTGGTCGCGCTCGTCGGCGCGGCTGTCGAGGAGGTTCGCCGCCTCCGCGTCGGTGCGGGCCACGAGGATGCCCGGCACGCCCATGACGTCGAGCTGGAACCGCGCCGCGTTGAGGCGCTTGATCTGCTCGTCCGAAGGCACGAGCACCTTGCCGCCCTGGTGGCCGCACTTCTTGGTGCCGGGCCGCTGGTCCTCGATGTGGTAGCCGGGGACGCCCGCCTCCACGAACCGGCGGATGAGGTTCCGCACGTGCGGGTCGCCTCCGTGGCCTGTGTCCGCATCGGCGATGATGAAGGGGCGGTAGTCCACGGCGGGCGTCTCGGCGCGCTGCTTCTCGCCCATGCGGGACCGGAGGTACTGCTGGTTCCGGTCCGCCGCGAGCAGAGCCCGCACGATGGTGGCCGCTTCGTCGGGCACTTGGCTCAGGGGGTAGCTCGCCAGGTCCGATCCCGGATCCTCGCTGAGGGAGCCTTTGGCGGAGGTGGCCCATCCGCCCAGGTAGATGCCCTCGATGCCCATGCGCTTGATGGTTACGGCCTGGCCCGGCGAGTAGGGCCCGAAGGTGGTGATGCTCCCGCCCTCGGAGAAGAGCTGGCGGAGGCGGCCGTAGAAGGCCGAGGCCGCCTCGCGCGCCACCGGGTAGTCCGCGGCGATGGTGCCGCGCTGTTCCACCACCTGGCGCGCCGAGTAGAGCCTCGTGATGCCCGCGAACCGCGGGCCGTCAAACCACTTCTGCGTGTCAGCCACGGCCTGGTCGAAGGTGCTCATGGTTCCGTCTCCATCCCGGCACTTCGGCTCGCCAGGTTTTCAGCCCGCCCCGACGCCTCCCTGTTGCCTGCTGCCTACTGCCTGTCGCCTGTCCTATTCAGAAATCCACGTTTTCGGTCAGGCGCGTGCCGTCGCGGCGGAAGGCCTCGATGTAGCGTGCGATGCGCTCCTTTGCGGCGCCGAGATCGTCGTTGTCCAGGTTGAGGTTCAGCAGGTCCACGTACCACGGCGTCTTCACCGGATCGGTGACGTAGGCCTTCACGATGGCGCGGGCGATGGGCAGCGTCGTGTCCTTGGAATCGTCGTGGACGTCGCGGTCGCGGGCGCTCCGGAGCTTGGCGTACTCCTCCTCCAGCAGGCGCTCGAACAGGGCCATCGAAAAGGTGTCTCGCGCCCGGACCCCCGTCTCGGCGTCCCCTTCGGTGAGCGCGGCGCCCTTGTGGAGCCATTCCCAGAGGATGCTGAGGCGGATCTCGCCCGTGGCCATGTCCTCCATGAGGTAGAGGATGTTGTCGTCGCCGAAGAAATCGGCGGGCTTGAGGGCGGCGGCCTGGAATCCCTGGCCGAAGGCGTTGCCGTACTGGAGGGCCACGCTCAGCAGATCCCTGGCGCCGCGCACGGTGCGGGGGGCGGGCTCCAGGAGCGCCAGGCCATCGGCGTCCTGCCCGGTGTAGGTGAGGCGCGGGAAGGCCCTGCCGAGCTGGTTCGCTTCGCCCGCCTTCTCCCACACGGGCCGGACGATGTGGACCATCTTCCAGTGCGCCACCCACTTGCCGCTGGCGCCCTCGCGCTGCTCGCGCTCGGCGCCCGCCACCGCGCGCTTCATGCCCGCGGCCACGCCCTCAGGCGTGCCCACGGGGATGTTGGTCTCCATGCCGCCCTGCCAGAGGGCGAAGCGCCCGTTGCGGTCGGGCGTGTTGACGGCGCGGCGAACTCGGTCCTCGTAGGTTCTCATGTAGCCGTAGGTCATGGTGATGGCGTCGATATTGGGATTGACGAACGCCGGGTCCCACGAGAGCGCGTCCGAGACGCTGTTGATGTAGTCCCATCGGCCCGTGTTGAAGCCCACGAAGTGGGGCGACAGCGCGGCGCGGATCTCCATGAGCTGGAACGACGCTTCGATCTGCTCCACCAGCACGTAGGCCTTGATGGTGCCCGCCGCGAGCCCGAGGTGGTGTTCCAGGGCCGTGAGCATGTCGTTCCAGAGGGCCGCCTCCTCAGCGGTTTGGATCTTGGGCAGGTAGAGGGCCACCGAGGAACCCTCCGCGCGAAGCCGCTCGTGGTTGTTCACCACGTAGAGGACCAGGTCCACGATGGAGGCGGAGAAGCCCGCGCCGCCCATCTCGCGCACGTGGCGGTCATCCAGGTGCAGGCCCCGGCAGCGGAAGATCTTCGTGGTGAACCGGAGCTGCTCGCGCCAGTGGGCGATGATGGGCCGGCCGAAGAATCCCCCGGCCCACGCGTTCATCTCATCGGCTACGTCTTTGGCGACGTCGAGGAAGAGCGGATCACCGGCGATGGCGAGCTTGAGGTTGCGCTGGTTGTCCAGGGCCATGGCCTGCACCTGTCCGAGGGCGTCCTCGCCGTCGAACATCCAGCCGTCGGCTCCCGAGAGCAGGGCGTAGGCCGCGTTGCGCAGGCCGCTCTTCACGGAGGCGCGGGGCTTGGTGGCCGGGCCCGTGCCCTGGATCCACTGGCGCTCCAAGTCGCGGGGGATCTCTCCGCCGTCGAAGGCGCCGTCCCTGGCATCCTGAACCCGGATGCTCGTTCGCGGAATCATCGCCTCGGGGGAAAGAAACGAGATGCGCTGGTGGCCGGTGATGCGGCCGTGGCGCCTGGCGATGCGCGCCGCCATAACCGCGCGCCGGTCGGCGTTGAGCGGCGACAGCACCTCCAGCGCCGTCCGTACGGCAGGCGTGAAGAGGTCGGGGTACGCCTCGGTGGTGGACCGGAATTCGATGCCCTTCGCCATCATCGTCCTCCCGCGGCCCTCCTTCTCCGGGCGCGCGCCGCACTGGGCGCCTTGAGGACACCGGGAGTCCCCCGAGAGAGTCTGGAGTGCCAACATTCACAGGAACACGAAGGCGCGAGGCCCAATTCCCGGCGCCGGTCCGGCGGGCCGCGCCCTCGCCCTCGGGCCAAGGTCGGCGCGTCTTTGAAAAAGGGAGGAAGTAGCTAGTCCGGACCTTACGCCAGAAGGCGGCGCAGTTCCCGCTTCACGGCGGTCTCGATCTCCCGCTCGCTCACGAAGGCCTTGGCCATGGCGGGGATGTCGAAGTCCACGGTGACGTCGGCGGGGGACACGGTGAGCGTGCCGCCGAGGTTGAGGGAGAAGATGCCCGTGGAGGCCTTCGTGGAGGCCGTGAGCGTGTCGCCCTTCCACTCGCGTTCCACGGCGCCCAGCTTGAGCCCCGCCGGGAGGGGACTGCTCAGGATCTTGTCCAGGTCGCGGTCGATGCGCTTCCGGGCTTCTTCGACGGGCAATGCGTGACCCACTGAGACGACCATGCGATGTCCTCCTCCCTCAGTGTACCAGCCCCTTCCGTGCAATGGGACAGCGGACCTTCGCCCTCCGCGGCAAAGGCGACGAGCGTGCACGCCGTCATGACTCCCGGGCCTTGAGGCCTTCTCGGATGGACTCGTAGAGGGGCTGGAGCTGTTTGTACATGCGCAGGTAGACGTCTCGGTAGAGCCCGTCGTAGAGGGCCCGGTTGGCGGGCACGGGTTCGAAGGTCCGCCCGGGGCGGGTCATCTCTCGGACGGCGGAGGCGAAGTCCGGATGCAGCGACAGCCCCACGGCCCCGTCGATGGCTGCACCGAGGGACGACGTTTCGTAGAGGTGGGGGCGGGAGGCCGGGAGGCCGAAGACGTCGGCGGTGATCTGCATGGCCGCGTCGCTCCGAGATCCGCCGCCGCACACGCGGACCTCGCGCATGGGGGTGCCGATCCGCTTCTCGATGCGTCCCCGTCCCTCGCGCAGGGCGTAGGCCAGGCCTTCAAGGATGGCGCGGTAGACGTGGGCGCGGGTGTGGACGTCGGAGAAGCCGATGATGGCGCCCCGGGCCTCGGGCCCAGGCACCTTCAAGCCCGGGGACCAATAGGGCTGGAGCATGAGGCCCTGGGCGCCGGGCGGCGCCGCGTTCACGAGGCCGTCGAAGAGGGTTTCGGGCTCCACGCCCCGCGCGCTGGCCTCCTGCATCTCGAGGTGGGCGAACTCCTTCTTGAACCAGCTCACCATCCAGTACCCGCGGTAGATCTCCACCTCCATGTTGAAGGCGCCGGGAAGGGCCGACGGGTAGGCGGGGAGAAGGGGAATGGCCTCGGCGTACTTGGAACTCATGACGTTGAGGGTGGCGGTGGTTCCGTAGCCCAGGCATCCCATGTCGGGGGTGAGGCATCCCGCGCCCAGCACTTCACACGCCTTGTCGGCGGCCGCGGCGACCACCGGAAGGCCGGCCGGTATGCCGGTGGCCTCCGAGGCCTGGGCGGTGATGGATCCCATGACCGATCCCGGCTCGGCCAGTTCGGAGAGGATGGAGGGGTCCATGGGGACGGCCTTCCACTTCCAGTCGCGCGGCGAAGCCCAGCGCAGGTGCTTGTAGTCGAAGGGGAGGTAGCCCACCTGGCACCCGATGGAATCCACGAACCGGCCCGTGAGCCGGTGGGTGAGGAATCCGCTCAGGAGCAGGTATTTTTGGGTCCGCTCCCACACTCGCGGCTGGTGCTTCCGGATCCAGTTCACCTCTGCTTCGGCCAGGAGGTAGGCCACCGTGTCCTCCACCCGCGCGGCTTTAAACAGGAGCCCCCAGAGGCCGCCCACCCCCTTCAGCCCTTCGGTGCGCCGGTGGTCGAGCCACAGGATCGCGGGGCGCAGCGGCTTGCCGTTTTCGTCCACGTTCACCACGGTGGCGCGCTGGGAGGTGAGGACCACGCCCGCTACGGACTCTTTTCGAGCGCCCTCCGTCTCCCACAGCTTCCGGCAGGCCTCGCAGAGGCTGGACCAGAAGTACTCGGGGTCCTCCTCGGCCCAGCCCGGATGGAGCGAGGCGCACGGGCGGAGAGCGACCTTCGCCTTGGCCACCAGGTTGCCCCGTGGATCCACGAGGATGGCCCGGACGCTTTGGGTGCCGCAGTCGATGGCCAGGATCGTTTCGCCCGCCATGGGTTTGTCCTTTCTCCAGTCAGCGGACTCCCGCGAGTCCTGGGCCGCCTTCCGGCGGCGCCCAAGGCTCCGCGGGGAGGCTGTAGCGCGTTCGCCAGAGATCGAGATAGCGCCGCGATTCCTCTTTCCAGCGGGCGTCGTCCCACCGCAGCTCCTCACGGCAGATGGCGCGGACCACGTCCAGGTGGTCCTCGCCGCCCTCGGGAAGAAGGAGCCCCAGGCGCACGCGCCTGAGCAGGAGGTCGTCGAGGTGGGCCACCCCCTCGGCGCGGGCCGCCCACCGGACTTCGGCCCAGAGCGTCGCCGTGCCCGGAAGGGGTTCGAGCTCGCCGGGGCGGGCGGCTGAGATGAGGGCGGGAGCCGCTTCTCCGTACCGGCCGGTGAGGCGCCGGAGGACCGGCTCGTCCAGGCGGCCCGCCTCGGGGGGCAAGGGCAGGACGCGGGCCGCGAAGACCGTCTCCGAGTGCCGGGCAGGCGGCCGCGCGGGCAGGCGTTCCCGGGCCGCCTTGAGCACGTCCAGCGCCTGGCACCGGAAGGTCGTGAGCTTGCCGCCCGTGACGGTGAGGAGGCCCGCCTCGGGCCAGATGGCGTACTCCCGCGATTCCTCCGAGGGGTCGGCCTTGCCGGACCCGATCACGGGGCGGACGCCCGAAAGGGTCGAGAGCACGTCGGCGGGTTGAAGGCCGGAGGCGGGAAACATGCCGCGGACTGCATCCAGGAGGTAGCCAACCTCCTCGGTGCTGATGGCGGGCTCTTCGTCCAGCGGCTTCCGGTGGTCCTGGTCGGTGGTCCCGACGAGGGTGATGCCTTCCCACGGGAACACGAAGACGGGGCGGCCGTCCTTCGGATGGAGGAAGCTTACGGACTGGGCCACGGGGAGGCGCCAGGAGGGAAAGAGGAGATGGCTGCCGCGCAGGGGGCGGATGCGAGGTTCTCCGCCCACCTTGTGCCTGAGGCCGTCGGCCCACGCACCCGTGGCGTTGATCACCACCGCGGCGCGCACCTCCGCCGTGCGGCCCGCGCCGCCCGGTCCTGCCGCCATGTCCCTCAGCAGGACGCCGGACACGGTGCCGTCCTCCACGAGGAGATCCTCGCAGCGCGTGTAGTTCAGGGCCGTGGCCCCGGCTCCCACGGCTTCCAGGATGAGCCTCATGACCAGCCGGGCGTCGTCCGTCTCCGCGTCCCTGAACCAGAACCCGCCCTTGAGGCCCATTTCGCGAAGGTGGGGGGCCAGCATCTTGAAGAGCTGAGCGGGATAATACCTGTGGCTCCACGCTCCCGCCATGAGGTCGTAGAGGGTCAGGCCCACGGCCATGAGGTAGCGGCCCGGTTTGGCGGCGCGGTAGTCGGGCATGAGGAAGTTGAGGGGTTCCACCAGGCCCGGCGCTTCCACCAGAAGGCGCTCGCGCTCGCGCACCGCCGTGTAGGTCAGACGCAGCTTCCCCTCCTTGATGTACCGCAGGCCGCCGTGGACGAGCTTGGAGGATCGGCTGGAGGTTCCCGAGGCGAAGTCTCCCTGCTCCACGAGGAGGGCCTTGTAGCCTGCCCGCGTGGCCTCGCTCAGAACCGCGGCACCCGTGATCCCGCCCCCGACGACGATCAAGTCCCAGGGTTTCTGAAGATCCGCCCACACCGTCTCGCGCCACCCCGCTCTCCACATGGCGCGCTCCTAGAGGACGAGCTTTCCAGGGTTCATGATCCCCCCGGGGTCCATCGTTCTGATCACGGCGCCGAGGGCCGCCATGCCCAGGGGCCCCTTCTCCGCGGGAAGGTAGGGCGCGTGGTCGGTGCCCACGCCGTGCTGGTGGCTGATGGTCCCCCCGTTCGCGAGGAGCGCCGCCGTGGCCGCCCCCTTGAGGATCGTCCACCGGTGGAGGGCCGTCTCGGGATCGGCGATCCTGAAGAGGTAGGTCGTGTAGAGGCTGGCCCCGTCGGGATAGACGTGGGAGAGGTGGCTCATGACGTGGACCTTTTCATCCGAGGATTCCAGGCCGCTGACGAGGGCGGCCTCCACGTCCCTCGCGGCGGAGGCCAGCCGCGACCAGGGAAGGGCCGTCTCCAGGGTGTCCACGGCGAAGCCTGCCTCCCACAGCGCGTTGCGCAGGTAGGGGGCGCGGAAGCGCTTGCTCTGCCACGTGTTCCCCACGGCCCGCCCCAGATCGATGCCTCCGTAGGTCCGCGCCACGCCAAGCGCCTGCTCCCGGGCGGCTTTGCAGAGGGGCGCGAGCCCAGTGCATCCCAGGATGGCCAGGCACTTGCCGCCGCCCACCCGGCGGAAGGAGAGGTAGCGCTCCATGACGGAGACGAGCTTGGGTTTGCCCGAGAGGAGGAGGGACGTGCGCGTCTCTTCGGCGTTGTTCAGGCGCGCCATGGAGAGGGGAATGCCGGAGCGGACCATGGCCCGCACGGCCTCCATCCCCGAAGTCCAATCGGAGAAGAAGACGCCGAAGAAGGTGTCGCGCTCGGGCAGCGGCCTGACCCGAACCGTGGCCTCGGTCAGGATCCCCAGGCGGCCCTCGGACCCGAGCACCAGCTCGCGCAGGTCGGGCCCCGCCGCGGAGGCGGGAAAGACGGGCAGGTCCAGAGTCCCCTCGGGGGATTCGAGGCGGCCGCCCGCGAAGGTCTTCTCGATGCGGCCGTAATAAGCGGACTGCTGGCCGCTGGAGCGGGTCGCCACCCAGCCCCCAAGGGTCGAATAGTCGAAGGACTGGGGATAGTGGCCCAGGGTAAGGCCGCGGGCGCGGAGCTGGGCCTCCAAATCGGGGCCCGCCACCCCCGCGCCGAAGGTGGCTAGGCCGCTGGTTTCGTCCAGGCGCAACAGGCGGGTCATGCGGCCCAGGTCCGCCGTGATCACGGGGGACTCGCCGGCCACCGGCGTGAGGTGTCCCACCACGCTCGTGCCCCCGCCGTAGGGGATGATCTTCGCTCCCGCCCACTGGGCGAAACGGAGGAGGTCCCGGACGTCGGAGGACGATTCGGGGAAGGCCACGGCGTCCGGAAATGCCGGAATGCGGCCACTCCGGAGGGCGATCCAATCGGGAAGGCTCTGGCCGAGGGCGTGGCGCAGGCGCACCTCGGGCTCGTTGGAGAGCATGGCTCCCGCCGGCAGCTTCGGGGGAGGAGCGGCGGCCACGACGGCCTCCAGGCTCGCGTCCTCGAGCCTCGTGCCCTCGCCCAGCGAGGCCTCCAGGAAGGCGAGGGCGCGGGGAGGCACGGGATAGGTGATGGTCTCGTCTCCCCATCCGTTCCAGCGCCTCACGGCCTGCCTCCCCGCCGCGCCTTGGGCTTGGTCCCCCGCCGCTTCTTGGCGGCGGGCGCCTCGGGGGGGGCGCTGGCGGCGTGCCAGAGCTGGAGGCTCGCGGCCATGACGCGGCGGGTCACGCGCTCGGCGGCGGGGCCGTCCCCGCGCTTGGCCGATTTCAGAAGGGCGGCGTAGAACGCCCGGGAGGCGGCCCTGGCCTCCGCCCGGCGGAAGTACACCCGCGCCATTCGCTCGTAGAAGCCCGAGAAGCCGTTGAGGATGAGGGTGAAGATGGGATTGCCCGAGGCGGTGGTGAGGAGGTGGTGGAGCCTCCAGTCGAAGGATGCGAAGGCCCGCGCCGTGTCGGGGAGCTTGGCGTGGCCCGAGAGGAAGGCGCTCACCTCCGGGGCGGCATGCTCCACGGCCGCGCGGGCGTAAAAGGGAGACATGAGCAGCCTCAGCTCCAGGAGATGGGGTACGAACTCGGGCGGGAGGACCCGGGCGTGCTTCACGATGCCGCTCACCACGTTCAGTCCGCCGCTGCTCCAGATGTCGTTGACGATGGTGGACTTGCCCTGCCGGATGGTGAACCAGCCGTCCCGCTCCAGCCGCCCCATCACTTCGCGAAGGGTGGGCCGGGTCACGGACAGCTTCAGGGCCAGGTCCCGCTCGGCCGGGAGGGCCGATCCGGGGGGGAACTCCCCCTCCAGAATCCCCGTGATGAGCGCCTGCTCCGCGTGGGAGGCGGGTTTTTGAGGAGAGGCGGAAGGCTTCATGAGGGGATCTCCTCTGGCCGACTGGTAAGAGGTCTGACCAGTTATGAAGCCAATGTAGGACGGTGCCGCCTCCAAGTCAAGGGGCGGCCGAATCCCTTGCGCAGAGGGCCTTCCGCGCGCCCTGGCCCCACCTCCCGGCGGGATTCGGGGACCGGAACCGTTGTTGTCCGCGTGGAGGGAGCGGCCTATACTTCAGAGCAAGGAGGGCATCATGTCCCAAGAACCGGACCTCTCGCGCCTGCCTGCCCCGGACACGATTCGCAGCAAGGGGTTCACCCTGAAGGGCGCCACGGCCTTCGCGGAGGCGCGCTTCGGCGCCGGGGCCATGGAGAGGGTCCTGCCCCTGCTGGAGCCGGACCTGCGGGAGGTGTTGAGCGTCCCCGTGCTCTCCTCCACGTGGTATCCCTTCAGGTACCAAGTGGCTCTCTACGAAGGCATCGACCGGGCCTTCGGCGCTGGCGATTTTGCCCTGTGCCGCCAGATCGGGCGCTACACCGCCGAGACCGAGGCCACCTCCTTCCACAAGGTCCTCCTCAAGCTGGCCAACATGAAGACCTGGCTCAAGATCGCCGGATCCATGTGGGGCATGTACTACAGCGCCGGGAGCTTGAGCGCCGAGGCTTTTCACGACGCGGGGGGCGTGGCGCGGATCAGCGGCTTCCACCCCATCTCCAAGGCCTTTTGCGAGGACTTCGCCGGCTGGCTCGAACAGATCATCAAGATGGGCGGCAAGACGGAGGTCAGCCTCCGCCATACGGAGTGTGTCCTCGACGGCGCCCCCGCCTGCCTTTATAAAGCCACCTGGCACGGATGAACCCTATTTCAGGTTCAAGCCTGCCAAAGGGCTCGCCGCACGGCCCGCGACACCGTGTAGAATCGCCTGCCTTCCTTCCGACGCCCGTCCAAAAGTGACAAAACTTTGTTCATGCGGGCATAACGGCGTTCACATCAACTGTGCCTTGTATTATCAATAAGTTAAATGAGTTGATTCGAGCCGGATGAGGCGCTTGGGACCTACGTTCTCGGCGCGCGCCGAATGGCGAACCGGCGCCACGTGGCCAAGCCCCTCCAAATGCAAGGGTATGTCAGCAAGGCCAGGATGGCGTAATACTTGCAAGGAAAACCGATGGGGAAGACGTGCAGACGATCAAACTGCTGGCCAGCATTATTGGGTTTGGGGCGCTTCTCGTGCTTGCGGGCCTCTTCGCCGGGGCTCCAGTGGGAGCGTCTCCTGCGGTTGGGTCCGGCAGCCTTCAGTGTCCTCGTTCCCACGACACCAGCATAAGCGAGACGGCCTCTTTTAGCGGCCAGGCGTCCGACATGGACGACGACGATCCGGACGACGGCGACCCGCAGGCTGCCGCGGAGTGGCTGCCCGAGGATCCGCATGGCCAGAGTGCCGAGGCGTTGGCTCCCATGGGCGTTTCCGCCGTGGCCGAGCTGGCGGCGATCCATCCTTCCAGCCCATGCCGCGGGCGTACCCTGCGCAGGCGCATCTTCAAGAAATCCTAGTCACCCCCCCTGGGCCTGGTAGGGTTTAATCCTCCAGGCCCGTCTATATCAATTCCCGAACACGAAAACTCGCTTTTCATGGAACGCGTGAGGCCGGTTGAATGCTGGGGCCGGTGCCCACGGGAGGCGGTTCTTTCTAGGGAGGTAGGGCCAATGGGGTCAAGAAACATCAAATGGGTGGTAGCGGGGTTGTTGTGCCTATGGGCTTTCGCGGCTCTGGCGGTGGTGGAGAAGAAGCCCCAGCGAGGATTGGCGGACCTTGTGTCCACCTCTCCCCGGGTCAACGTGGAAGCTACGGTGGTGCCATCCGAAGAGCTTCGTTCGGAGGCCGCGGCCATGGCGGCCCCGTCCCTCCAGGAGACCATTCAGGGCTGGGACCGATTCATCGCTGAAAACGGATCTCAGTGGCACTTGAGCGTGGACCGGAGAACGGGCCGTGCGGCCCTGGCCGAGGGCTCGGGCGTTCCCTGGGTGCCGGGAGTGGGCAACTCCCTCCGCACATCGGATCTTCGCGAGGTCCTGAGTGCATCTGGCCGTGTGAACTCCGCCACCCTGGTACGCCTGGCCAAACAATTCCTGCTCCGGTATCCCGAAGTGTTCGGGGTGGACGTGGCTGACTTGGACGTGAACCCGGTGGCCACGGGGGACTATGCCGGTTACCTCTGGTACGTGCAGTTCGAGCGCAGGTTCCACGGCATCCCCGTGGAGAAGTCCTACGTCGTGTTCCGCGTGAACAACGGGAATCTGATCCAGTTCGGCGGCGACTTCCTTGGCGAAATCAACCTCGATCCCATCCCCACCATCAGCGCCGAGACCGCCAGGCAGATCCTGGGCGGATACGTGGGCGGCTTCCAGCCCGGCGACCAGTGGCTCGACATGGGCCACCTCAGCGTCATTCCCATGGCGCCCCAGGGCGACATCGGCATCTACGAAGCCGAGCCCGGCAAAGGCCTCGAATACCACCTGGTCTACACCGTCGCCTTCCGCCGCCAGGGCGAGATGGGCAATTGGACCGCCAAGATCGACGCCCACACGGGCCAGGTCCTCGTGTTCCGGGACGAGAATGAGTACGGCTCCATCAAGGGCGGCATCTACATCACCTCCAACCTGGACACGGAAACCGTCAGGCCCATGGGATTCGCCAATTCGGCGGGCGGCACCTACGCCAACGCCGCGGGCGTGTACTCCCAGACCAGCGGGACGGTGACCACGAGCCTGGCCGGGAAATACGTGACAGTGAACGACTCGTGCGGCGCCGTCTCCTTGAGCGCCACGGCTCCCGCGGACATCAACCTCGGCACGTCCAGCGGCACCGACTGCACGGTTCCCAGCACCGGCGGCGGCGCGGGCGACACGCACGCGGCCCGCACGACCTACTACCACCTCACGCTGTGGAAAGAGAAGGCCATGGCGTGGCTGCCCTCCAACACATGGCTGCAAGGTTCGCTTTCCGACAAGGTCAACCTGAGCCAGACGTGCAACGCCTACTGGGACGGCACGGCGGTGAACTTCTTCAAGAGCGGCGGCGGCTGCTCCAACACGGGCGAGCTGCCCACGGTCTTCCTGCACGAGGTGGGCCACGGCCTGGATTCCAACGACGGCAGCGGCACGTCAACGGTTGGATCCTCGGAGATGTACGCCGATACCAACGCCATTCTCATGACCCATCAGTCCTGCGTCGGCGTGAACTTCATCCCAGGCCAGCAGTGCGCGGGCTACGGCAACGCCTGCACGAGCTGCACGGGCATCCGCGACGCGGACTACACCAAGCACGCCAGCCAGTCGCCCGCGACCCCGGCCCAGCTTTCAGGCTCCACGGGCTACCACTGCTCCACGAGCAGCAGCTACCCCGGCCCCTGCGGCTACGAGGGCCACTGCGAGTCCTACATCGGCGCCGAGACGGACTTTGATGTGGGCGGACGCGATCTCCCCGCCGCCGGATATGACACCAACACGGCGTGGTACATCATGGAGCGGCTCTTCTACCTCTCACGGCCCACCTCCACGGATGCTTACACCTGCTCCGGGACCTCGGCCAACGGATGCGGCGCGGGCAACTGGTACTCCACCTTCCTGGCGGTGGACGACGACAACGGCAACCTGAGCGACGGGACGCCCCATGCCGCCGCCATTTACGCTGCCTTCAACCGTCACGCCATCGCCTGCACCACGGGAAGCCACGTGAGCTATTCGGCCTGCGGCGCCATCGGCCAGCCCACCCTAACGGCCACCGCCGGTTCGGGCCAGGTGAGCCTGTCTTGGACGGCCGCCTCCGGTGCCACCAAGTACAAGGTGCTGCGCGGCGAGCTCGGGGCCACGGCGAGCCTCTCCATCATCGCCGAGCCCACCACCACGACCTACACGGACACCACGGTGGCCGCCGGCATCACTTACTATTACTCCGTGGTGGCCATCGGAAGCTCCGACGCCTGCTTCGGCGCCCTTGCGGCCGTGCAGTCCGCCACGCCCACCTCCGGCGGGGGCACGACCTACAGCATCTCCGGGACGGTGAGCGGCGCGGCGACCTCCGGCGTGACCATGACGCTGAGCGGCGCGGCCAGCGCCACGACCACGACGGCCACGGGCGGATCGTACAGCTTCAGCGGCCTGGTGGCTGGCAGCTACACGGTGACGCCCAGCAAGAGCGGCTATACGTTCTCACCCGCCAGCACCGCGGTAACCGTCAGCAGCGCAAACCAGACGGGCATCAACTTCAGCAGCACCGCCGTACCCACCTACAGCATCTCGGGAACCGTGGGCGGCGCAGCCACCTCGGGCGTTACGATGACGCTGAGCGGCGCGGCGAGCGCCACGACCACGACGGCCACGGGCGGCACCTATTCCTTCAGCGGCCTGGTCGCGGGCAGCTACACCGTGACACCCGGCCTGAGCGGCTACACCTTCTCTCCCGCCAGCTCCGCCGTGACCGTGAGCACCGCCAACGTGACCGGCGTGAACTTCACCTCGGCCGTGGTGACCGGTCCCACGACCTTGTTCAGCGACGGGTTTGAAAGCCAGTTTACGGGCTGGGCCACGGCCCAGGTCTCAGGAACGGCGGGTGCATGGACAGCGGCCACCTCCGGCCCCTATCCGTCGGCCTCCCCCCACGCCGGCACTTACCTGGCGGACTTCAATTCCTACACATCCGCGAGCGGAAGCCAGACCCGCCTCTACAGGAGCGCCGGCTTCGCCATCCCGGCCTCGGCGTCCTCCGCCACCCTGACCTTCTGGATGTACCACGACACGGGGTACACGACCTCCAACGACCAGGTCCAGGCTCAGGTCTCCACCAACGGTACCACGTGGACGAACGTGGGCAGCGCCGTGCCCAGGTACAACGGGAGCACGGGCTGGGCGCAAGTCACCGTAGACCTCACCTCCTACAAGGGGCAGTCCTCCGTTCAGCTCGGATTCCTCGGCATCAGTGCCTACGGGAACGACGAGTACCTCGACGACGTGGCGGTAGTCATGCAATCCGGCACCGCGACCTACAGCATTTCAGGTGCGGTGAGCGGGGCGGCCACGTCAAGCGTGACCATGACGCTGAGCGGCGCGGCGAGCGCCACGACGACGACGGCCACGGGCGGCACCTACACCTTCAGCGGCCTGGCCAACGGAAGTTATACGGTAACGCCGAGCCTGAGCGGGTTCAGCTTCAGCCCCGCGAGCACCGCGGTGGCCGTGAACGGGGCCAACGTGGCCAGCGTAAACTTCACGGCAACATCCACGGCGACCTACAGCATTTCCGGTACGGTGAGCGGGGCGGCCACGTCAGGCGTCACCATGACGCTGAGCGGCGCGGCGAGCGCCACGACGACGACGGCCACGGGCGGCACCTACACCTTCAGCGGCCTGGCCAACGGAAGTTACACGGTAACGCCGAGCCTGAGCGGGTTCAGCTTCAGCCCCGCGAGCACCGCGGTGACCATCAGCGGCGCGAACCAGACGGGCAAGAACTTCACGGCAACATCCACGGCGACCTACAGCATTTCCGGTACGGTGAGCGGGGCGGCCACGTCGGGCGTCACCATGACGCTGAGCGGCGCGGCGAGCGCCACGACGACGACGGCCACGGGCGGGACCTACACCTTCAGCGGCCTGGCCAACGGAAGTTATACGGTGACGCCGAGCCTGAGCGGGTTCAGCTTCAGCCCCGCGAGCATTGCGGTGGCCATCAGCGGCGCGAACCAGACGGGCAAGAACTTCACGGCCACGGCGGTCGTGCCTCCGGCCGGCATCGTGAACGGCACTTTCGAGACCGGCAGCCTGAGCGGCTGGACGGCCGGTACGGGCACGGGCACGGTTGCGCCCACGGCGTCCACGGCCCAGAAGCACGGCGGCAGCTACTCGGCATACCTCGCCGGAAGCGTAGGCGGTTCGGCGACCAACTGCACCCTGTCCCAGAGCGTGGCTGTGCCCGCAGGCGGCGGAACGCTCTCCTTCTGGTACTACCCCGTCTCCGGCGACAGTGTCACCTACGACTGGCAGGAGATGGACATCCTCAACAGCGCCGGCACCGTGGTTGCGACGCCCCTGAAGGTGGCCAGCAACACGCAGGTGTGGACGCAGGTCACCGCTAACCTGGCCTCCTACGCAGGACAGACCATCACGGTCAAGTTCACCGTCCACGATGACGGCTACTCGGGCGACCAGACCAACATGTACGTGGACGACGTGGCCATCTCCGCCCCCGCGGCCACCTACAGCCTCTCCGGCACGATTACCTACAACAGCGCGGGCCTGAGCGGTGTGACCGTGAGCACGACCGGTGCGTCCGCGACGACAGACGCCAGCGGCAACTACACGCTATCCGGCCTGGTCAACGGCACCTACACGGTGACGCCGAGCATGAGCGGCTACACCTTCTCTCCGGCGAGCCAGTCGGTGACCATCAGCGGCGCCAGCGTGACGGGGAAGAACTTCACCGCGGCCGTCGCGACGGGCCCCACGACGCTCTTCACCAACGGCTTCGAGGCATCCACGGGCTGGGCTTCCGCGCAAGTGTCAGGCACGGCCGGCGCGTGGACTCTCGCCACCTCGGGCCCCTATCCCAGCGCCTCGCCCCACGGCGGCTCCTACCTGGCGGACTTCAACTCCTACACCTCCGCCAGCGGCAGCCAGACGCGGTACTACCGGACCGCCGGCTTCGCCATCGCGAGCACCTACACGACCGCCACCCTGACCTTCTGGATGTACCACGACACGGGGTACTCCACGTACGCCGACCAGGTGCAGGCGCAGGTGTCCACGAACGGGACCACGTGGACCAACGTCGGAACAGCGGTGGCCCGCTACAACGGGACCACGGGCTGGGCGCAGGTTACCGTGGATCTGAGCGCCTACAAGGGCCAGACCGTTCAGCTCGGCTTCCTGGGTATCAGCGCCTACGGCAACGACGAGTACCTCGACGACGTGACCGTCGTGGCGCAGTAGATTCAAGGTCCGGCCGGGCCGCCCCTGAACGCGCGGGGCGGCCCGGCTCCTTCATCAAGAGGCTCTTTCGCCCCGGGAGGCTCCCATGTTCAGGCCACTTGAGCCGCGAAGCGATAAGTTTCGGGAATGCTCGATCTTGTTGCGCACCAGCGGGTATCCTGGCTCGCGGGCCCTCGTCGCCCTCACCATCGACCCTCTCCGGGGCAAGGTGTGGTTCACCGACGGGACGCCGGAAGGGACCTCCCTCCCCAAGGCTCCCACCGCCGAATGGAGCTGGTACCTCATCGATTTGGATGGCGGGTGTTGTTACAAGGGCAGCAAAGCCGAGGTCCTGCGCGCCCTATCCCAGTTCGGCCCCAAGGGTTCGGCCGCAAACCGCTTTCGCGAATCTGCCTGAGGGTCTCCTCGGCTAAGGTTTCCACGCATCCCTTACCTAAAACATGAAGAAGCCGGAGGCGCCCCTGAAGGGACGCCTCCGGCCTGGGAGACTCTGCGGGCTACTGGAAGAGCGGGAAGGGCCTGAGCGTGAAGGTGTCGAAGAGGGGCGCCATGCTGAAGAAGTTGGGGTCAAAGACGGGGGCGCCGCCGGGACCGAAGGCTATATAACCCGATTCGCCCAGAGGGAACATGCTCTCGATGCGGATGGGCCCGGACGAGCCGAACTCGATGCAGTGGGCGTAGGTCGACCGGTTCGAGTAGGGAGCCTGGTGGATGACGCCTAAGATGTCGTGGGTGAAGTTGATGGTGCCCCTGGGCTGGTTCCAAGGGCCCGGTCCAAGCTGGGCGAGGGCCTGGTCCAGGGCCAGGACGATGAGCTGCTGCGGGTCGGTGGGCAACCCCTGGCCCGACGTGTCCTTGAACCAATTGTACAGGTTCACGACGCCCGAGCCGCTGCCTTGCAGGGAGTGGAGAAGCACGTTGAAGAGCTGCATGGAGGGCGTGGCGGCGGAGCCGAGCTTGTCCGCGAAGGTGAGATGGATCATCTGGTCGATCCAGGCCTTCTCCAGCACCCAGGCGTCCGCGCGCGTGGCGCCCGTGGCCCACTGGGTGGGGCCGCCCGCTACGAAATGGCCGTCCCAGCCCTGGAGCATCTGCAGGGCCGCCGTGCGGGCCGGGGTGGGATAGGCCTCTACGGCGTCGGTGAAGTAGGACGAGACGAACTTCCAGGGCACACCGCCGGGCACGTCGAAGTCGGTGGTGGTGGTGGCGATGTTCAGGGCCAGATCGCGGATCTGCTCGAAGGTCAGGTCGTTGTGGCTCTCGATGTAGTCCTGGATGACGTGGGCGCGGTCGAAGGGGCCGAAGCCGTAGCCGATATTGTTCGGCGCGTTGTCGTAGCTCACGTTGGACTTGTTGTTCCACCCGCAGTAGAAACCCTGGGTGGTGTTGCGGTCCGTGGAGCGGGGCTTGAGGGTGACGGGGGTGGGCCACTCGTGCTTGCCGTCGCCGGGCTGGGGCAGGCGCGGGTCGCTGCCCGCGGCGCGGACCGGATCGCGGCCCGCCATCCAATAGGCGATGTTGCCGTCCTTGTCGGCGTAGCAAAAGTGCTGGCTCACGGCCACCTGCTCGATGCCCTTGCCGAAATCGTTCATGCTCTGGGCGCGGGCGAGCTGGAGGAATCCGTCCAGGGTGTCGAACTCGTACCCCGCCTGGGCGTACTTCCACGTCACCACCGAGGTCGCTCCGGACTTGGGGTTGTAGGGCATGGGATCGATCACTGGGCCGTGGCTCGTGCTGTAGAGCTTGAGCTTCACCGTCTTCCCGCCGGCCACCTTGATGAAGGTGTTGCGGGTGTGTTTGGCCGCCTTCGGGCTGTCGATGTAGTAGTCCGTGGTGTGGCAGTGGCCCACCTGCATGGACCACGCGTGGTGGGGCGTGCGTCCGATGATGATTCCGGGCACGCCGGGGACGGTCATTCCGGAGATGTTCAGGCCGCCGCCGTTGATGGAGCCCTCAACGGTGATGGAGGGAACGGAGAAGCCCATCTGAGGTCCCGAGTAGATGATGGGATTCCCGTCGGCCGTCTTGCTGCCCGCCACCACCCACGCGTAGCTGCCCATCTTGGCGTAGGCGTTGATCTTTTTCAGGTTGGCGATGACATTTTGAATGGTTTGGCCCACCGATTCAGCCCTGGCTTTCAAATCGGGCAGAGCGGCGGCCTGGGCCGCAAGGCGCGAAGCCGAGGCTGCCTGGTCCATCTGGGGAGCGGCGGCGCCGGGGCTCTGGGGAATGTAGGTGAGGGCCGTGGGGTCGTTGAGCCACCGAAGGTCCTGGAACATCGCCAGGGCATCGCTGGGGAAGGCCTGCTGGAGCGCCTGGATCAGGCCCGCGTTTTCGAGCTGCCCCGTGGAGAGCGCCTCGGGATCGAACTCGCGCTGCATGAGGGCCACCCAAGCCAGGACGTCGTACACGGTCCAGTGCTGGGGAAGGACCATGGAAGTTCCCTGGGAGCTGAGCGCCCAGTATTCGAAGGGGAGAAGATCGGTGCTGCGTATGACTTCATCCACCCTGCGGTTGAAGCCGTTCACGTATGCCGTGACCGCCGTCTGGCCGTCCGGGCTCAGGCTCTTGAATCCCGCTTTCAACTCTTTGTCGCTGTAGCCGATGGTGCGCATGAATATGTCCGTCTGCAGTTGGCTGGGCCCCAGGATCTCCGAGAGCCTTCCCGTGGCCGACCTGAACATGAGCTCGGTCTGCCAGAGCCGGTCCGTGGCCACGGCGTAGCCCATGGCGTCGAAGACGTCGTACAAGGACCCGCCCGTGATGAACCAGACGCCCTTGTCGTCTCGCGTCGTCTGAACAGGGGCCGTCTGGGCCCAGGCCGTGACCGATCCCGCCAGCAATAACACGAAGCACAGCACCAGTCCGCACGTTCTCTTCATACCGATCTCCTTCTTTCTGCTTCAAACCCAACAATACCCAACAACCCGCTAATGCGACGGCGGCTTGAAGTATTCCCTGAAGGCCAAACTGATGGTTTCGCCCGTTCCAAGTGTGCCAAAATGAACAGGAGGGCGAAGGGGGGCGCGATGAAAAGAGCTGCGACGACGGTCTGGGCCGTGCTTCTGATTCTGCTGGCGGGCACCGCGGGGTCCCGCGCGCAGTCTCCCGAGCCCGCCGCGTCTTTGGCACCCGTCACCGGGGCTCCGGCCCCGCCGCTGAGGCGGCCCAAGATCGGCCTGGCTCTTTCCGGCGGCGGGGCGCGCGGCGTGGCGCACATCGGCGTCCTGAAGGCCCTTGAGCAGATGCACATCCCCATCGACTACATCGCGGGGACGAGCATGGGTTCCATCGTGGGCGGGCTCTACGCCGCGGGAGCCTCCACGGATGACCTGGAAAAGCTGGTGGCCACGACCGATTGGAGCCAGATCTTCTCGGATCGGCCCGTCCGCAGCGTCCTCCCCTTCCGCCAGAAAGAGGATGACAGGAAATACATCGAGGGGCTCAGCCTCGGCCTGGACTCCAAGGGGCTCCACGTGACGAAAGGCCTCGTGAACGGGCAAAAGTTCATGTTCTTGCTGGAAAACAGCACGCGCCGCGCCGCGGGCATCCGCGACTTTGACGCGCTGCCCATTCCCTTCCGCTGCGTCGCCACCGACATCAGCACGGGGGGAAGGTACATCTTCTCTCACGGCTCCCTGCCCGTGGCCATCCGCGCCAGCATGTCCCTGCCGGCCATCTTCACGCCCGTGGAGGTGGACGGCCACCTGCTGGTGGACGGGGGCATCGCGGATAACCTGCCCGTGGACGTGGTCCGCGCCATGGGAGCCGACGTCATCATCGCCGTGGATATCGGCACGCCCCCCCTCGACCGGGAGCAGATCAATTCTCCCGTGGCGGTCTTCTCCCAGGTTGTCAGCCTCCTCATGCAGAAGGAGGTGGACGTCCAGGCTTCGCAGGCGACGATCCTGTTGCGGCCGCGCCTGGGCCGGTTCAGCATGATGGACTTCCCCCACAGCCTGAAGGTGGTCCCCCTCGGAGAGGAGGCGGTTCGTGACAAGTCCGCCGCCCTGTCTCGGTATGCCGTCAGCCCGGAGGAGTATGCCGCCTGGCAGGCCCGCGTCCGCGGCTTGCCGCCGCCCCCCGTGCTCGATTTCGTGGAGTTTTCGGGCACGGCGCCGCAGCTGGAGGCACGCATCAGGGCCGCCATGCGGGGCCAGCCCGGCCAGCCTCTCACCCTCGACGGCCTTCAGCGGGACTTGGCCTTCGCCTACAATACGGGCGACTATGCCTCCGTGACCTATGAGCTCGCGGCGCGCGGAGCCCAGGAGGGCGCCGTTGTCACCGCCAAGCCCAGCTCCATGGGGCCCAACACCATGCGGTTCGGCATCGAGCTTTCCAGCGACTTCACGTACAACAGCAACTGGGCCATCCTCGCGGGGCTTCGCTTCGCCCAGTTGAACCGGCTCGGAGCCGAGTGGAAGTCGGACCTGGAGCTGGGGCTCAACCAGCGCCTTTACACCGAGTGGTACCAGCCGGTCGACCCGGGGGCGCGGTTTTTCGTGGTGCCCTACCTCACGTACACCAACGAGCTGGACTACGTGTTCGTGAACGCCAAAATGAACGAACCTTCGGCCAGCTACAGGACGGGCGAGGGCTGGGCGGGGATGGACCTCGGCGTGAACATCGGGCGCTCCGGCCAACTGCGTCTCGGCCCGCGGTGGGGCCACGCCTCCTTCACCCGCGCGGTAGGCCTCGACATCTTCCCCAGCTTCTACGCCTCCCTCGGCGAGTTTCAGGCCACGTATACCTATGACAGGCTTGACTCGGCGGACCTTCCCACCCGTGGGATCTACCTCACACTGACGGGCGTGGATTCGACGCGGGCTCTGGGGGCTACGGACAGCTACAAGCAAGGGGAGTTCAAGCTCCACGCCTACCAGAGGCTGAGCGAGCGGAGCGGGATCTTCGAGTGGCTCGCGGCGGGGACCGCCTTCGGGACCGACGTGCCCTACTACGACTGGTTCCGCATCGGCGGCCCGTACTCCTTCGCCGGGTACATGCAGGGCGAGCTGGCGGGGCCATACTACGCGTCCACGCGCCTGGGATACCAGTATAAGTTCGCCAGCCTGCCGGCCATCATCGGCACGGGCGCCTACGTCATGGCCTACGCGGACATCGGAAAGCCCTGGATTCAGACGCTCGATACACCGAGCCTCACCCACAACCTGAAACACTCAGGGACCATCGCCTTCGGGTCTTCCACCAAGTTCGGCCCCGTATTGTTCGGGTACAGCTACGCCTCGGGAAGGAACCAGATGCTCTTCCTGAGCGTCGGGAAGCGGTGGTAGGACGCAGGAGAACCTGCGAGGCTCAAGACAAACCGGCCCTCGATCTTGTCAAGGAGATTCGCCGATGATCGACATCTCGGTCCCAGGGTTCGGGGACCTCACATTGGAGCATCTTGTCCTGGATTACAACGGCACGCTGGCGCTGGACGGAACCCTGCTGCCCGGGGTGGCGCAGGCCCTGGGGCGCCTCTCCTCCCGCGTGCAGATCCACGTCATCACGGCGGACACCTTCGGCCGGGCCCGGGAGGCGGTGCACGCTTTTCCCTGCACCTTCACGCTCCTGGGCCCCGAGGGCCAGGCGGAGGCCAAGGCCGCGTATGTGGAGGGGCTCGGGGCGAAAGGCGTGGCGGCCGTGGGCAACGGCCGGAACGACCGGCTGATGCTGCGGGCCGCGGCGCTCGGCATCGCCGTGCTTCAGCAGGAGGGCGCGTCGGCGGAGACCCTGCGCGAGGCGAGGGCGGTCTGTCCGGATATCCTAACGGCTCTGGGGCTCCTGGAGCACCCCTTGCGCCTCGTGGCGACCCTCAGGTCCTGAAGGCTTACGGTCTGGGTCAGGGAGCCGGCTCAGGCCACCGGGGCGGAGAGGATCTTCTCGAGGGTGGCCTTGTCGCGCTGGGAGATCTCCAAGAACTCCACGCCCACCTCGAAGGTCCCTTCCTTCATGGGCAGTTCGTAGACGACGCGGGCTTCCGCCTCCACGATGCTTCTCTTGGGCAGGATCGTGAGGGACAGGAGAGACCCCACGCCGAGCTGCTCCTTGCTCACGAACCTGCACCCGCCCAGGCCCACGTCGTGCACCGTGGAGACTGAGGGGATACCCTTGTTCTTCTCCTTGGCGCTGCGCACTCCGATTTCGTAGCCGCTCGGAATCCTGGGAAACCGCCTTCGGCTGGGTTTGTTCTCCGCCATGTCTCCTCCCCTCCCTCAAAGTACCTTATAAATGTACCACATAGCGCGGCTCAGGGCACGATCGCTCTCTCTGGGATATAATCCCCGATCTGAACGAAGGGCCCCGTTTGGCGGGCCGGACCGAGTGGGACGACGAGGAGGAAGAACCATGGCGGACATGAACCACGCGGCAGCGTGCGGCTTCTATTGCGGATCCTGTGTTCACGTCACCACCCTATGTAAAGGCTGCGTGCCCTCGGAGGGACAACCCTTCTGGGCCTCCGCTATGCCGGGGGGCGTGTGTCCTCTCTTCGACTGCTGCCGAAACGCCAAGGGCCTCGAACACTGCGGCCTGTGCCCCCAGCTCCCTTGCGCCACCTTCTTGGAACTCAGGGACCCCTCCCTGGGCGACGAGGAGTTCAAGGAGTCTCTGGAGCGGCGCATCTGCAACCTCCAGCGAAGGGCCGAGATCGGGACCGAGGCATGGCTTGAGGAAGTGACGGCGGGCTGAGGAGCGCCGCGCGACTTAGCCTGCGTCCTGCAAAAGGAGAGCCTCGGATGCCGGCCAGACTCGTAGGGACCAGATATGCCGGCGTGCTCCTGGCGGTATGGCTCGCCGGAGCCTTCGTATGTCTCGCCCAGGAGGCGCCCCCCGCCGCGGCCGCGGCGCCCAATCCGCTCCTGGGCTCGGCGGCGGACGGAAAGGCCTTCCGCATCTTGGACCGGGTCACCAAGGAGCTGAACCGCTCGATCCTATTCACCGGGTCCATCGCGCGAACCGTCCGCGTCAACCGGACCAAGTCCGGCATCGACACCATCTGCATCAACTGCAAGGATGGCGGAGCGGCCCCTCCCAGCGAGGGAGCGAAGGTAGCGCCCCAAGGGACTTCCCCTCCCGCCGCGGGGCCCTGGGGCGACGTCCTTCTCCTAGACCGGTCGAACTTATGGAACCCCCGCTACGAGGACGGCGCCTTCGTCTTCACCAACGACGCGGGGTTCGACGCGGACGACCGGGACTACGAAACCTATCCCTCCGCCGGTCCGTCGACCAGCACGGCCTCCGTGGGAACTTTCCTCTTCGTGGCCAACCTCCTTCCCGCAACCTCCGGACCAGGGCAGGACTCCGCCAGCCCGTTCCAGCTCGTCATGCGCCGTTCCGGGACCACGTACTTCGCCCCCTTGGCGGGCGGCGATACGGCTCCCCTGAAGATTCAGGAAGAGGACCCGGGCGCCAAGGACGCGCGGGAGATGGCCCGGCCCCACCAGCAGAAGGCTCCCGACTGGTTCACGCGCTATCCC
Organism: Acidobacteriota bacterium; assembly: GCA_021813555.1. Lineage (GTDB taxonomy): Bacteria > Acidobacteriota > UBA4820 > UBA4820 > DSQY01 > JAKAJA01. The sequence goes on along the minus strand of JAKAKG010000088.1, from coordinate 5,808 downwards.
CTGGCGTTCACCTACACAGGCGGAGCGGCGAGGAACGGGCTCCTTTCCGCCGTGGCCCTCTTCGCCAAGGCCCAGGAAACCTTCCTGCTCGTTATCGACCTTCGCAAGCTCGAATCCAAGGAGGCCAGCTATTTCTGGGCCCCCTACCACGGCCACCGGATCATTCATCTGGATGAGCACATCCTCACCGTGGAGGGGCAGCAGGAAGGGCAGGAGGATGCCTACGAGCCCACGAGCTACATCGAATATCCCTATCTGATCGTCCTCGGCGAGTACGCGAAGCTGCGTCTGGCTTCCGCCAGCGGGGCTCCCGAGATCCAACTCGAGATCGGGTACTGCGAAACCTGTCCGTGAAGAGCAGCGCGCTCAGGGAACCCTTTGCAGGGTGACGAACACGTGCATGGGTGGCCCCGGGCGCTCCTGGACGGAGGCCTCGTAAAACTGATCCTCGGGGAGCTCCGGGAAGAAGGCATCGCCTTCAGGAGCCTCGTCCACGAGGGTGAGGTGGAGGACGTCAGCCAGGGGAAGCGCCTGCTCGAAGACCTCCCCGCCGCCCAGGATGAACACCGTCGCGTCCGTACCGCGGTAGGGAGCGAGAGCCTCCTCCAACCCCGAAACCACCCGCGCACCGGGAGCCTCGTAGGACGGCCGCCGGGTGACGACCACGTTGTCCCTGCCGGGGAGGGGTGCTTCCAAGGTTTCCCAGGTTTTGCGGCCCATGACCACCGGATGGCCCAGGGTGAGCGCCTTGAAGCGCTCCATGTCCTCGGGGATGTGCCAGGGGACTTTTCCCCCGCGTCCGATGACCCGGTTTCTTCCCATGACCGCCACCAGCGCTACCATCATGCCTACAACTATAGCGCCTGCACGGGTCCTCTGAACAGCGGCGTCAGCGAAGGGCGACGATGAGCTGGGCGAGGCCCGTCCAGAAGATCTCCACCCCGATGGCCATGAGGACGAAGGCGGCCATCTTGGTGAAGACCAGGGTGCCCGTGGTGCCGAGGCGGGAGAAGACCCCGTGGGCGAAACGGAAGCAGAGCCAGACCGCGAGGGCCACGCCGAGAACGCCCGCGGTGGCTCCGAGATAGCCGCTCAGGGTGTCCGCCAGGGAGTGATGGGCGATGCGGCCGCCAATGGCGATGGCCACGGCGATGCAGCCCGGTCCCGCCGTGATGGGCAGGGTGAGGGGAAAGAAGGCCATCTCATCGAGGTGCTTGCCGCTCGTGTCGGGCTGGGCGGCGGAGCCTCCGCTCTCCGAGTTCAGCATGCCCCAGGCGGTGTAGAAGACCACCAGGCCCCCGGCGATCTCCACGTGGGCGATCTGGATGCCGAAAAACCGGATGATCACCCCGCCGAGGATCATGGACACCAGGAGGAGGATAAAGGCGTAGACCGAAACCCTGCGGGAGATTTGATGCTGTTCCCTGGGGTCGGCTCCGGACGTGAGGGCCAGGAACATGGGGGCCGTACCCACGGGGTTCACGATGGGAAAGAGCGCCATGAAAGCGTACGCCGCCATCGAAGTCACGTCCTTCCACATGGTCCCTCCCGCCGCCGTCCTTCGCGGCTGAGCGCAGTATACCCGGCATCACGAAGGAGGGCCAAGGCGCCGCCTCGCCTCCCGCGCGAAGCGGCGCCAGGAATGGCGCGGGGAGGGTGCACGTTCTACATTAGGGTTAATGGGAGAAGGATATCGTCGCTCCTCGAAGGGAAGGCTCCGGGGAGAAAAGGAGATGGCGGCATGAACGGCGCGCGCTTTGAGGCCCTTGGCGTCAACCTGTTTCGGCGCAATCCGGCTAACCCCATTTTGACGACGGCGGACCTGCCCTATCCGGCGGACGCCATTTTCAACCCGGCGGCCGTGAAGCTGGACGGGGAAACGCTCCTTCTGGCCCGCGTGGAGGACATGCGGGGCATCTCCCACCTGGCCGTGTGCAGGAGCCGGGACGGTGTATCGGCCTGGAGGGCTGGCGCCGGCCCGGCCATGGAACCCGATCCGGACCAGTTTCCCGAGGAGCTTTGGGGTATCGAGGACCCCCGGGTGACCTGGCTAAAGGAGAGCGGCGACTTCGCGGTGGTCTACACGACGTACTCGCGCCGAGGGCCGCAGGTTTCCCTCGCCACCACGCGGGATTTTGTCGCCTTCACGCGGTGCGGGTCCATCATTCCTCCCGAAGACATGGACGCGGCCCTCTTCCCCCGGCGTTTCGGCGGGCGGCTGGCCATGCTCCACAGGCCCGTGCCGTGCGGTCCCGACTCCAACATCTGGATCTCCTTCTCCGAAGATCTGCGCCACTGGGGCGACCACAGCCTCCTTCTGGAATGCCGCCAGGGAGCCTGGTGGGACGCGCGGCGCGTGGGGGTGTGCCCCCCGCCTCTGGAGACGCCGGAGGGCTGGCTCCTTCTCTACCACGGCGTACGCAAGACGCCCTCGGGCGGCCGCCTCTTCCGCCTCGGCCTCGCCCTTCTCGATCTGGAGGACCCCCGCCGCGTGCTCAGGCGAAGCGACGAGTGGATCTTCGGCCCTCAGGCGCCCTACGAGCGGGAGGGCAACGCCAGAGACGTGATCTTCCCCTGCGGGTGGATCCACGACGAGGCGAGCGGGCTGGTGCGAATGTACTACGGGGCCGCGGACACCTCCATTTGCATGGCGGAAGCAAGCATGGCCGACATCCTGGCGTACGTGCGCACATGCCCTCGGCCGGCGTGAAGGGGCGGGCCGTGAAGGAGGGCCCGTCCGGACCGCTGCCGGGCCAGGGGGCGGCGGTGGCGGTGGTGGTGGCCCATCCGGACGATGAGAGCCTCTGGGCGGGGGGCCTTCTTCTCTCCCATCCCGAGTGGCGCGTGTTCGTGGCTGCTCTCTGCCGGCGGAGCGACCCCGACCGGGCGCCCAAATTTTACCTGGCGTTGAAGCGCCTGGGTGCCGACGGGGCCATGGGGGACCTGGACGACGGGCCGGATCAGCGGCCCCTGTCCGAGGCCGAAGTGGCGTCGCAGGTCCTATCCCTCTTGCCCGCCGGGGTGTACGATCTCGTCGTGACCCACTCTCTCCGAGGTGAATATACGCGGCACCGGAGGCACGAGGAGACGGCCCGGGCCGTCCTCCGCCTGTGGCGCGAGGGAACCCTGCACGCCAAGGCGCTCTTGGCCTTTGCCTACGAGGACGGCGGAGGCGCCTATCTGCCTCGGGCCGAGGAGGGAGCCTCCTTCAGGCTGTCCCTGCCCTGCCCTGTGTGGGCCGAGAAGCTCCGCATCATCACGGACATCTATGGGTTCCGAGAAGAAAGCTGGGAGGCGAGGACGGTGCCCCGTATGGAAGCCTTCTGGCGCGTCGGTGCCTCGGAGGAGAAGGAATTTTGGGCGCGGGAGGTCGCCGCTCATCCATGAAAATACTCGTGCTGTACGACTACCCGCCTCCCCCCGGCGGCCTGGCCACCCAGGGTGACCTTCTGTACAGGGGCCTCCTTGAGATCGGGGTCGAGGCCAGGGCGGCGCACATCCAGTCCGATCTGGAAAAGGAGTGGTACTACCGGTGGTTCAAACCCGACGCCGTGGTGGGCGTGGGGTTCTGGGGCGACGTGCCCCACCTCGTGCTCCACCCCCAGCGGTTCGGCATGAGGGCCGTCCCGTGGCTCCTGGCCGACGGATACGTGGCCAACTACCGGGACGTGCTGGAAACCCTGCCCCTCGTCCTGGTGACGGCGAACTGGGTTCGGGAAACGTACGTCCGGGACGGCGTCCGGGGCGACCACATGGCGGTCCTCCCCGTAGGCTGCGACACGGACGCCTTCGTGCCCCGGCGGGCGATGGATCCCAAGGTGCTCGCCGTGAGAGAGGCCCTGGGCGTGGAGCCGGACCGGCTCATGATCTTGACGGTCGGGGGCGACGCGGCGTCCAAAGGGGGGCGGGAGGTCATGCAGGCCCTGGCGTCGCTGAGAGGCGAGGTGCCCGACTGGCGGTACGTGTGCAAGGTCTGGCCCCAGCCCAGGACGGACGTGGAGAACAGGCTCGACATCGAACTGGCGCAAACGCTTGGATTGGCGGACCGCGTGAGCTTCCCCACCCACAAGGTCTCGCGCAACCTCATGCCCTACCTCCTGGCGGCCTGCGACATCTACGCCGCCCCCTCCCGGCTGGAGGGTTTCGGCATGCCCCAGGTGGAGGCGGGGGCCTGCGGGAAGCCCGTCATCGGCATCAAGGCCATGGCCATGCTCGACACCCTGGTTCACGGCGAGACGGCCTTCCTGGCGGGGGTGGCCGAGGAGATCCACATCACGGACACGGTCCTGGGGCCGGAGTCGGGCTTCGAGCCCGGCCACCACGTTCACTTTGACACGCCGCGGGTATCGGACTACCGGGCGAGCGTGCCGGACATCGCCTCGTTTCTGCGGCTGCTCATGAACGACGCCGATCTTCGCCGGCGCATGGGCGACGCCGGCCGAAGGCGCGCCGTGGAGCAGTTCGACTACCGAAGTGTGGCGCGGCGGTTCGTGGAGATCGTGTCACAACGGCTGGGGCTGGCCTGACATGAAGCGCGCTGGAGCACCCGCCATCACAGAAGCCAAGGAAGCCGCGCTGGAGGTCCTCCTCCACAACGTCCGCGGCCCGTTCGGTGGCCTGCCGCGCACGGCGGGCTGGGGGTACCCGGAGCCCTACACCCGCGACCTGCTCATCTCGTCGCTGGGCATCATGGCCTGCGGCAACGCCGTCCTCCTGCGCTCCTTGAGGCGAGTGCTCACCACCCTTGCTCAGAACCAGAGTCCCCTGGGGCAGATCCCTTCCCTCGTTCACGATCCCGAGGACCGCGGGTCCAGTGACACCACGCCCCTCTTCCTTCTTACGCTCGGACTCTTCAGGCGGTACACGGGCCACACCCGTTTTTTGGAGGGGGCCTCGCGGAAGGCCCTCCGCTGGATGGCCTATCAGAGCCCCGAGGATCGCGCCATGGTGGCCCAGCAGCCCACGAGCGACTGGCGGGACGAACAGTGGGTCCTGGGCTACGGGCTCTACGTGAACGCCCTCGTCCACGGCTACCTCAGGCTCCTTGGAGACGAGGAGCGGGCCCGGGTGTTGCGCGCCACCCTCAACCGCCCAGGTCCAGGCGGCGGTGTCCGGCGCGGCCACCCCGTGGAAGGGCTGGCCATCCATGGGAAGCCCTATTACGCCCTTTGGTCCTACAAGGTCCTTCGGGACCAGCGGTGCGACGTCCTGGGCAACAGCCTGGCCATCCTTACGGGCGTGGCGTCGCGGGCGAGGGCCGGCCGCATTCTGGACTGGATCGAGACCGAGTGCGGCGCCCTGCGCGCACGGGGCGAACTGGCCCTGGACCTCCCCCCTTGCCTCATGCCCGTCGTCCTTCCCACGGACACTGATTGGCACCCCAGGTACGCGTCGTACAACCTGCCCGGCCACTATCACAACGGCGGCGTCTGGCCCTTCGTCTGCGGATTCTACGTGGCGGCCCTCGTGGCCGCGGGGCAGAAGCGCCGCGCGAACGAGAAACTGGCCGCGCTCACCGAGCTGGTGAAGCCCGCGCGGGAGGCTCCCGTACGTTTCGGGTTCAACGAGTGGTTCGGAGCCCGGGACGGCGCCCCAGCGGGACAGGATTGGCAGACCTGGTCCGCCTCCATGTACCTGTACGCCGCCGCCTGCGTTGAGGCGGGGCGTGCTCTTTACTTTTAAGGCTCCCCTTGAGAATCTGTGCATGAAGCTGAGGAGATGGAGTTGAAGAGCATGAGCGATACCAGTTACTTATGGGGCTGTCGAAGGCTTCATAAGTGGGGGGTCGCCCATGCTCGTAGAAAGTAT